>CAMKOU010000008.1 GCA_946414505.1 uncultured Clostridia bacterium
GCAACGTGACTTTTCTTTTATTCAGTTTTTACCCACTGGTTATAGGGATGAGCCAAATATTTCAAAAAAATACCCCGTACCCATGTTTGAGTACGAGGTATATCTTTTTGAGTGCTAGCTTAATGACATTGCCCTTTATACCGGGGTGTTGTTTTTGTCGTAATCGAAATTATACACCAATTGTGAGAGGTTTCATAGCCTCTCATATTTTTTGCGAAAAAGAAGCTGGCCCAAAACTCTTTTGAGTTTTGGACCAGCACTTTTTCTTAGGAAGCACCCCTGCATCCGGGGACGTCAGGCGACTTGCGTGCCCGCTCTTCCGGCGCGAATGCATCAGAGGTTTAATAATATACGTAGGGATTCCAGGTGTTGTAGGTGGTGCTGACAAGCACGGCCTTGACGTTCATAACATACAAACCGCGATATAGCAGGAAGTACAGCGCGACGAAGGTGCCGATGATCAGCGCGGTGATCAGCAGTCTGACGAACGGATTGCCATCGGGATTGAAATCGTCCTTGATCTCCAGCAGACCGGCCACGAGGTACCAAACAACGGCAACCGCAAAGAACATATACGCCAGCATACTGGTCGCCATGTAGAACAGGCCGCCGACGAGGATCAAGCCCATGGGCACGATGGAATTGACGCCGAAGGAAATCAGCGAATTGAGCATCAGCTCTCCCCCGTTAACGGGCTTTTTGCCGCAAACGATAAGGATGATGAAGCGGGACATCACATACGCCGTGCACAGGGCAATGGTCGCGATGAACGCCGCCAGCAGTGCCAAGCCGAAATTATAATTGATGTAGGGGCGTCCCTTCACCGCTTCGGTGCCGTAGATGCAGCACTTTACGCCGAGCATCACAATAAACAGCGTCGCGATATAGATCAGGGAAGTGACAAAATCCTTATCCTTGATGCGGTTGTCCACCGCCTGCTTCGGATTTTTGAAATACAGGGTAAACGGCTCGATCAGCTTTTGCCCGAAGTTTTTACCCTCACGGGGCGGTTTCTGGGGCGGTACATACGCCTGCTGCTGCCCATATGCCGGTTGTTGCGGATAGCTGTTCTGCGCCTGACGCTCTGCGACTGCTGCGGGGCAGCTGCACTCTGCATCATCGGCTATTTGTGTGCCGCAATACTTACAAAATTTCATAGTCCTATCTCCTTTTCCCATTATAAACCGGTAGACCGGACTCGGTCTTACCTTTATTATTATCGTATCAAAAATATCCGCGTGTGTCAATAATTCTAACAAGATTGTATTTGTTTTCTTTACGGCTTTCTTTCAAAAATGGTTTTTACCGCTTCCTCGTTTACTTGTTCCCCGATGACGATCACGATATCCTGCCCCGCGGCAACGGGGCGAACGTGAGCGGTTTGACGGGTGGCGTTAAATTCTAACCACGCCTCGCCCTCGCGCACAAAGCCCTTGACGCGAAACACCCTGCCGCAGCGCGGGTCGTCAAACACCGCCTGCGCCTTTTGCCGCAGCTCCGCCGCCGCAAACGAGCGGTTCATGAAATACAGCGAGCGAAAGCCGCTGTCATCGGTGGTGCCGCGCTTGACAAAGCTCCCGCTGTCGTAGCCGCTGTGCATCACACGGGCAAAATCCGCATCCTCCAACGCGCACCAATCCTTGGCAAGCAGCCGTTCGCGCAGCTGCTTGCCGCACTGCACCCTGCGCAGCGCGGTTTCCATATGCGCCACGGTCGCGTCTATCTCCTCCGGGGATGCCAATTGCGTTTTACTGAGCACCACCGTGCCCGCGTTTGCCAGCTGCGAAGCGAGCAAATAGTCGGCGCTGTCGGATAAGCCGTCCTCCAAATTCGCGTCCACCACGGCGATCACACTGCCGATCTCGTACCAGCGGTCAAGCGGCTCCTCATACAGCACATCGAAAAACTCATCCACGTCAAACACGCCCGACGGCTCGATCAGCACACGGTCGTAGTTGCTCATGCCCATGGCGATCAGCTTGGTTTTGAACCGCCGCTTGTGGCAGTCGGCGTCGCACGCGCCCGCCACCATATCCAGACCGCAGCATTCGCCCTCCAGCTCGTGCAGCAGCAGCATATCCACGTTGACCGCGCCGTAATCGTTTTCCAAAATGCCGATTTTCAACCCCTGCCGCAGCAAATACTGCGCGTATTGCTTTAAAAATGTGGTTTTCCCCGAACCGAGAAAGCCGGTGATAAGGTCTACGCGAATCATCTGCACCCTCCTGAAACGGCGGCGAACGACCGCCTTTTTTCCGCTTTTAATTATAAATCCTATCGTCCGAAAAGTAAACAGAAATTTGCAGGAATCCGTCGCTTTTCATTGACAAAAACCGCAAAAAAGAATACAATGGTATTTGGGAGAATGGAATTATTTTCAGGAGTGATTGAATGAACAACGAAAAGGATCATAATGCTTCCGCTGGCGCCGGTCAAACTCCGCCGACGCCTGCGACAAACACCCCTGCGCAGGAACCAACCGCCACGTTCAGCGTGCAAATGACGCCGCCCGACAGCGAAGGGCAGGCAGCACCGGAAAACGCCGTGCAATATACAGCGGTGCCGGAAACTGCGGTACCGTCCGCGCAGGAGACACCTGTACAGGAACCGCCGACGCAACCTGCCGAGGAACCGACGACACAGCCTGCCGAGGAACCGACGACACAACCTGCCGAAGAACCAACGGCGCAGCCTGCTGCCGAACCGACGGCACAACCTGCCGAAGAACCGACGACGCAGCCTGCTGCCGAACCGACGACGCAGCCTGCCGCCGAGCCGCCGACACAGCCTGCTGAGGAACCGCCGACGCAGCCTGCCGAGGAACCGACGACGCAGCCTGCTGCCGAATCGCCGACACAGCCTGCCGAGGAACCGACGACACAGCCTGCCGCTGAACCGCCGACGCAGCCTGCCGCCGAACCGCCGACGCGACCTGCTCCGGCAAACCGGCGCCAGCATTACTTTACCAACCTGCCCACGATCGGCTTGGAAGCAGAACCGCTGACTGCGCCGTGGGAAACCGATAATCCGCCGGAGGACACGCCGTCGGACGGCGAGGAGGATACCGATGAAACGTCTGTACGCTCCGACCGCATCACTACGATCATCGCGGTGGTGTCCGCCGCCATCATTGCGATCGCCGCGCTGGCATTTGTCGCGCATTTGCTGTTATCCAACATTGATTCCGGCAAACAAGCGGTTCCGGCGCGAAAGGCACCCTCCGATTCCGCCACGATTTCCACCCTGCCGACAGCCGCTGTCGAAACCAAAATGGGCGATCCCAACAAAATGGTAGTGATGCCCAATTTGTACGGCCTGCAGGAATCTGCCGCATACAAGCGACTCAACGACGCCGAGGTGCGTTACCGCGTGGTGCGCGTCAACGACGAGGAAGTGCCCTTCAACTATATCGTTTCGCAAAACCCCGCCCCCGGTCAGGAGTTTTCCAGCACCGAGGAAGCGGTGATTTATCTTTCCAAGGGCAAGGAAAACGAGCGCATTGAATCGACCAAGCGCGCTCCGGTGGTGCGCCCCACCACTGCCACCACCGCGCCCGCAGCCACCTCTGCCACCGGCACTGCCGCGGCAACGTCCTCCGACTACATCCTGCCCGATTCCGCGTCGAAGCAGCTGACCCGCAGCGATATTGCGGGCTTGGATCGCGTCACGCTGAATTTGGCACTCAACGAAATATACGCGCGTCACGGCAGAAAGTTTACCGACACTGCCATCAGCGACTATTTTAACGCAAAAAGCTGGTATCACCCCACCATCGCGGCAAACGATTTTGACGAGGCTCTCCTCAATCAATTCGAGCTTGCCAATCTCAAGCTGATCAGCAGTTATCAGCTGGAAAAGGGGTACCGGTAACAGGTAACATATGAAACAACAATATTGTTTGAATTGCATGGCGCCCCTCGACAAATCGCCCTATTGCAAGCGCTGCGGCGCCGACTGCCGCAAGCCTGTTTCCTGCGCCGCCTATCACCTGCCCTGCGGCACTGTCCTTGCCAACCGCTATATCATCGGCAAGGCGCTCGGCGAGGGCGGCTTTGGCATCACCTATATCGGAATGGACACCGTTTTGTCCAAGCGCGTTGCCGTCAAGGAATTCTACCCTGCCGGCATTGCCGTGCGCAACAACACCGTTTCCGCAGCGGTAACGGTGCCGGGGGAGCACACGCGCTTTTTTCAAAGCGGCGTGGAGCGGTTTTTGCTGGAAGCGAAAAGCGTCGCCGCCTTTTCCGACGAGGAGGGCATTGTCGATGTGCAGGATTATTTTCAGGAAAACAACACCGCCTACATCGTGATGGATTACCTCGACGGCGCCAACCTTAAGGAATACATCCGCGCGCACGGCGTTTTTGCCGCAGACCGGCTGATCGGGCTGCTGATCCCCGTGATGCGGGGGTTAAAAGCGATGCACGCCAAGGGCATCATTCACCGCGACATCAGCCCCGACAATATTATGTTTACCAAAAAAGGGCGGCTCAAGCTGACCGACTTCGGCTCCGCCAAAAACTTCAGCGTCAGCGAACGGCAAAAAGCGGTCATCCTCAAACAGGGCTATGCGCCCGAGGAGCAGTACCGCGACAACAGCGAGCAGGGTCCCTTTACCGATATTTACGCGCTGTGCGCCACGATTTATACCTGCATCACCGGCGAAACGCCTGTGCCCGCACCCGAACGTGCCAAACAGGACACCCTGCTGCCGCCGTCTCAGCTGGGCGCGGATATTCGCCCCAGCCGCGAAAAGGCGCTGATGCACGGCTTGGCGGTAGCGGCGAAAAACCGCACGCCCGACATGGATACACTGCTGCGCGAGCTGGCAGGCATTGCCGTGCCGAAAATCAAGCCAACGCCCCAAAAAGACACAAAGCCCGTTTCCCCCGTGCAGCCGAAGGAACCGCCGGCAAGTCCTAATGAATATCTCGGCGCGCTGAAAAAGAAAAACAAAACCCTTTCGTTTCAACCCACCAAGAGCTTTCAGCGCCTGGTGCAATCCTCGCGCCGTTCGCGCATCGTCAAAGCGGCTGTGGTGGCAGTGCCCGTGCTGCTGCTTGTCGCCCTGATCGTCGGCGCTGTATGTATGGCGGGGCAAAACCGTGACCGCCGCGCCGCAGCACAAAGCAGTGCGGCAGAATCACAGGTGGATATCCGGGAGCTGCTGTCGGGCATTGATTCACGGCCGCCGGGCACTTCCCTGCCGTATCCGCCCACCACCGCTGCTCCGGAAACGACGGCGCCGCGCACACCGCTGACGCTGACGCAAACGCAGGCGCACACGGAGGAGCTTACCGATTTTTTCCACGCAAACATCATTCACAATGACCGTGACGCGCGATACGGCGACGTGATCGGGCTGCGCAAGATCTACTACAGCGCCAGCAAAAGCGATCCCCGCAACTGCTATATTGCCTTTTCCTACAACAACGAGTCCTTGGGTTACTATAAAGTCATGTATATCACTGCCGACAGTTTTTCCGAAACCGGCAACCGGCTGATGGTACACTCCACCCTGCTGACCGTTGCCGAAGGCGCGGACAATGCCACTGCCGCATTGGATAACTGCTGGTTTTTGAGGGATCGCTTCAATGCGAACGGAGAATTTCAAACCACAAAAATATAAGGGGATCTCTATCCGTCTTCTGAGATCCCGTAACTGAGGTGTACATGCAACAACTGTGTTATCATTGTATGAAACCGCTGAACGGTGCGTCTGTTTGCCCCTACTGCCAACACAACGCCCTGTCCCCGAACATTACCTCTCCCCATCACCTGAAACCGGGCACCGTGCTGCACGACCGCTATCTTGTCGGTGAGGTTTTGGGCGAGGGCGGCTTTGGCATCACCTATATCGGACTGGATCAAACGCTCTCCAAGCGCGTTGCCGTCAAGGAATTTTTTCCTTCCGGCGCTGCCAACCGCAGCACAGACTTATCCGGCAGCGTGGTGATTTCGAGTCGCCGACAGGATTTTTTCCGCAACGGCGTGTCGCGCTTTTTGGATGAGGCAAAAAATGTCGCCGCCTTTTCGTCCGAGGACGGTATCGTGGACGTGCTGGATTATTTTGAAGAAAACAACACGGCGTATATCGTGATGGAATATCTGGAAGGGGAAACCTTAAAGGATCGCGTCAGCCGCGACAAATTTGCGCCAAATGAGCTGATCACACGCCTGCGTCCCGTGATGCAGGCGCTCAGCGCCATGCACCGCAAGGGCGTCATCCACCGCGACATCAGCCCCGATAATATCATGCTCACCAAAAGCGGCAAGCTTGTGCTGATGGACTTCGGCTCCGCGCGGTATTTCACCAACAAAGAAAGCAACATGTCGGTTGTGATCAAGGTGGGCTTTGCGCCCGAGGAGCAATATCGCCAAGGCAGCAAGCAGGGTCCCTTCACCGACGTCTACGCGCTGTGCGCCACCATTTACTACTGCATCACGGGCACGATGCCCGTTGAAAGTCTGGAACGGACAAATCATGATACGCTGCAGCCGCCCTCGCGTCTGGGCGTTGCCATTTCGCCGAAGCAGGAAGCCGCGCTGATGCACGGTTTGGCGGTGGATGCCGCGAACCGCTGCCCCGATATGGACACCCTAATGCGCGAGTTTAACGACACCCACACGCAAACGGTCGCTGCGGACGGCTTGCACACCGTCATACCGCCTGTACAGGGCAGCTACCGCAAGCCCGAGTTTAACGCCAATTATCACGACGACTACAGCCGCCGCGTACCGCCGCGCCAACAGCAACAGCCGCCGGTCTATCCAAACGCCTACCATCCGGGCGGCTATGCGCAGCCGACGGGGACAAAAAGCAACGCGCCGATCATTGCGGCCATTATCGTCACTACCGTCGCTATTCTGGCGGTGGGCGGCGTGATCGTCTATTTACTTCTGTCCAAAAACGCCGAGCCAACGCCGACAGGTGCCGGCGGCAATGACAGTTTCGTGACCACGGAACCGTCCTCGCAGGAATCATCCTATGTGGAGCATTCCAGTGACGTGATCGTCGATACGTGGCCGACCGAATCTTCATCCTATTCATCTGTACCATTGCGCCAGCCTCCCGACGCAAAGGAACGGCTCAATGAAATCACCGCGATGTTCAGCGAGGATAATCCGCACATGTCCGAAGCGCGCGACGGCGGCGCCTATGACTATGTGGCGCAGAGCAACGGCAGAATTTGGGTCGGCACCAAGGGCTCGTTTTACGACGATGAAAATGAAAAAACGTGGTATTTGTTTGACAGCGACCACAAGCTGTATTTTGTGTATAAAAACGCGCCCGAATCCGAATACCGCTATTATGTGTACAAAGACACGGTATTTAAATACACCGTCGGTCCAACGGGCGATCAAGCCAACTACATGCTGCCGGATGACGCGGTGATGCAAACCGAAACCGTGCAGGGGATCGTAGCGGAAGCGTATGATGCGCTCGGAAATTTGTCTTATTAAGAGGTGAGCCCATGCAACAGCGATGTTACCACTGCATGAAACTATCCGACAGCACCGGCTACTGTCCCTATTGCGGCAGCAGCCTTGCAGGGAAGTCCGTTGCTCCTTATCATTTGCAGCCCGGCACCGTGCTTGCCGGCCGTTACGAAATCGGTGAAACCATCGGTGAAGGCGGCTTTGGCATCACCTATATCGGATGGGATCGAACGCTGCAAAAGCGCGTTGCCGTCAAGGAATACTATCCCGCCGGCACGGCAAGCCGCACCGCCGCGCAGTCGGAGAACGTAGATATCACACGCGGCAGAGAAGAGTTTTATCACAAGGGCATCGACCGCTTTTTGGAGGAAGCGCAAAACATCGCCGCGTTTTCCTCGGTGAAAAGCATTGTCGAGGTACAGGACTTGTTTCGCGCGAACAACACGGCGTATATCGTCATGGAATACTTGGACGGCGAAACCCTGAAGCAGCATATCAGCCGCAGCGGCACGTTTGACGCCGCCGAACTGATCGCCCTGATGATGCCCGTGATGAAATCGCTGAACATCATCCACGGAAACGGCGTGATCCACCGCGACATCACCCCCGACAACATTATTTTGACCAAGGACGGCACCTTAAAGCTGATCGATTTCGGCTCGGCGCGCTATTACGCCAACCAGGAGCGCGAAATGTCCGTGGTGCTCAAGCACGGCTTTGCACCGGAGGAGCAGTACCACCGCAACAGCCGGCAGGGTCCGTTCACCGATGTGTATGCGCTGTGCGCCACCATTTACACCTGCATCACCGGCAAAGTACCCGAAAACAGCCTCGACCGCCTGAAAAATGACCGGCTGGTGCCGCCCTCACAGCTCGGCGTTACGATATCTCCTGTTCATGAGCGTGCGCTGCTGCACGGTCTGGCGCCGGACGCTGCACTTCGCTGTCCCGACATGGACACGCTGATGCGCGAATTTGCAGGCTTTGCATCCCCCGGTATGAACGTGACGACCCCTGCCGATGAGCGCTTTATTCCACCCGACCCTCCGCCCGGCTCCGGATGGGGCGGCAACGGCACGCCGCCCAAAAACAACAAGCCTTTGATTGTTGCCATCATTGTCACGGCAGCCTCTGTCGTTATCACGATGGGTATCATTGCGTATTTACTGTTAGTCAAAAACAACCCTGTCCCCGCAGCGACTGCCGTTGCGGAAGCTTCAACGGTAACGACCGCCGAAGTCACTGCGGCGCCTCCTACATCCACAGCGCCGCCCACTTCCACGGCGCCGCCGCCCACTTCCACAGCGCCGCCCCCCACTTCCACGGTACCGCCGCCCACCACGACGAAACCCCCGACGCCCACGACGACAAAACCGCCGCAGCCGTCAGCTACGCCTGCTCCGGAGCCAACCAACGCGAGAGGGCAAACACGCCAGGACATGAAAGATTACATTGATAATGTCATTGTCCCCAAATGGACGGAAGCCGACAACCGGATCAACGAAACACCGGTGAGGGGACGCGGCAGCAATGATTATATCGTCTGCGACAACAACCGTCTTTGGGTCGGCACCCGCGGTTCCTTCCATGACGATTTTGCCGATAAGCGCTGGTATTTCTTTGACGAAAACCACAAATTATATTTTGTCTATATCCATTCCAACAACCAAGAGTACCGCTACTATGTGTATGACGATCTCGTCATTCAGTATACCATCGGCAACCACACAGAGGGCAGACAAACGAAGGTATACGCGGATCAAAGCGAATATGATACCTCCGTCAATCGTTCGGTGATTCCGGCAGCTTACGCAGCGTTAAACTCCATATAGCGAAAAAACAGCGGCACGCAAAAGCGTGCCGCTGATTTTTGTGGTGTTACATTACTTGAGGTAAGAGCCGTTGGTGCCGATTTTGCCGGGGCCGTTGAGCACATACACACGCATGTTGCCCTTCGCCAGCGCAGAAACGGAAAGCGTGCCGTTGGAAACGGTCTTTCTGTCGCCGGTCACCGCGTCCACATAGGTGCCGTTGGGCAGACCGGTAAAGGTCGCGCCGCCGGAAATCGCCACGCACGCAAGGCTGTCCACGCCGTTTGCCGTATAGCGGCGGGTAAACGCCATGTTGCTGTTGCTGACGTTCGAGGTGCTGTACTGACCCTTTTGCAGCGCAGGAATCGCTCTGCGGATCTGGTTAAGCTGCTGCAGATGCTTGGCAAGCGGCTTATTGAGGGTGGTTGCGACATTGCCACTGGTGTTGGTGTAGGTGCCGAAGCCGGTAGCGGTGACGTTGCCGGTGATGTTGTCGCCGAAGTACGCGCGTCCGGTGGTGGACAGCGGCGCGTTGGGGCCGACGTCAATGGGCTGTCCCTTTTGGAACTCGATCTCGGAGCCGTAGAAGATGCAGGGGATGCCGCGGAAGGTAAACATCAGGTCCATGTTTTCTGCCCATGCCTGCTCGCCACCATTGTAGCGCATCGTCTGGCTTTGGTCGGGACCGTAGTCGTGCGAATCGACATACACGACATTGCGGGTAGAATCGTTAAAATACTGATCCTCCTGCAAGCCCTTTGAGAACGCGTCATTCGCGTTGTTAAAGCTCCAGTGCATCTGGAAGTCGATAACGTCCAAACCGGAATGACTGGAAGTGTTGGGTGCATGATACGTGAGACCGTTGTTGAGGAACGCATTGGTGCTGGTGGGCTGATTGCCGGTATTGAGGTTGGCGTTATAGTGCTGCTCCGTCAGGCTTTCATTGGTGGCAAAGTTGTTTGTCCATCTGTTCAGCCATGTGGAATTGTCCGCCCATGTATAGAATGCGCAGGAAATCGGAGGCGCGTCACGATACCAAACGTCATGACCCTTTGTACAAACCTCGCCGAACATGAAGAAGTTGCTGCCGCCGGTTTGCTTAAACGCAGGCAGGAACGCCTTATTGAGCGTCAGTCTGGAAATATGCTTGACGGTGTCCACACGGAACGCATCCACGCCCATGTTGATATAGTTATTGTAGCAATCTACCAGATAGTTATACACCGTAGGATTCTCGGTGTTCAGGTCAAAGCAATCGTCTGCGATCGTTTTTCTTTGCGCTTCAAAGTTATCCCAGTCGCCGCCGCCGCAGAAACCATTGTGGTGGTAAATGTTGTCGGGGTCGCCGTTACCGTTCATGACGACCTGGTTACGGGTAGTATAATTGTCGCTGGTCAGCTGAAGCAGATTACGTTCGCCCCAGTTGCAGGTGTGATTGAACACAACGTCCTGAATGATTTTCATATCTTTGGCATGTGCCGCTTCGATCAGATCCTGATAGGAAGCGCCCTCGGATTCATAACGGGAATCCACCTGGCTGAAATCGTAGGCATGGTAGCCGTGATAATCATAGCCGGATCTGTTTTCGACCACAGGGGTGATCCAAATCGCCGAAAAGCCCAGCGCCTTAATGTAGTCGAGCTTGTCGATCAAGCCCTTAAAGTCGCCGCGCCATGCCGGGTCGGAAGCGGGGTTGTTTGCGTGGTCATCATCCCAACAACGCACGTTGTTGGCGGAATCGCCGTCATAAAAACGGGTGGTAATGACAAAGTAAATCGAATCTCCGCGCAAATCGCTTCTGTCCCACGGTGTGATTTGACTGGGATCATGGTCATACCATCTTTTGTCTTTGTACCACCACTCACCCGTGTTACGGGACAGTTCGGCAGACTGTGTGCCGTTGACAATGAACAGCATGTTGATTTTTGTCACATTGCTGAACGAATAGCGGTAATAGTTGTTGCCCTCCGCGGTCATGGTTTTGCCGGGATAGGCAGTTTCCAGGTTGGTCGGCAAGCTGTTCCAGTAATAGATAGTCGGGGTGCCGCTTTCACAGTAATAGTGAACGGTGATGCCGGAAGACGCGCCCACAGCCTCTGCTGCTCCTTCATCCTCGCTGACATCCACGGCGCCGGCTATCACTACGCCGACTGCAAACAGAATGCAGACCGCCAAGAACAGTGAAAGAACCTTCTTAAAGTGTGCCATAGATACTCCTCCTATGGTAATGATAATAATACAATATATATTATAGTTGAACACGCGCCCCTCATTTTTCTTTTTTAGAAATATTAACAATTTGCAGCCTGCCAAAAAATCACTCTGTTTTTTGGCGGTTTTCAACAAAGAAAGACACCTCACCGCCGGTCAAGGCATGATTGCGGAAATAAAACCGCCAAAACTGTCTGCTTTTTGACTTTTCCACTGCGGCGACAGGTTGCGCAGACAGGTCACCGCCTCGGGCGCCTTTTCCGCGATAGAAAGGAAAAATAAAGGCAACACCGCACAATTCAAAGCGCACGGCTTGCTTGCATATTATTCCGTCAGCTTGCCCAAAAAATCTCAGCAAGGCGACAGCCTTACCTCGATTTATTTGTACAACCTGACGAAAAATCATGCTAAGCAATCCGCACACCTAAATTATACGGTATTGCCTAAAGCGCCCTGCTCCGACCGCTGACTACTGACACGTGATTTTAGCGATCAGCTTATCTATCCGCAGTAGCTTTTTGAAATATTTGATGCCGACGGCGAGCAGCAGACAGACTGCCAGCACCACCGTGAAAATGAGCGGTGGAAACCGCAGGCTGTACACCCACTCCTTGCCATACAGCAAAAACACGAACGTGTGCAGCATATACACCGTGCCGCTGTAGCCGCCCAGCCACGCCAAGCCGCTGCTGAGCACGGGAATATGCGACAGAAACAGATAGCACAAAAGAATGATCGCCAGCGCAAACAGCGCGTCAAACCGCACATCCTGACTCGTCATAAACCGCTGATACGCGGTCAGCGCCACGGCAGGCACCGCAAACAAAGCGCCCTGCCACCAGTGCGGATAGCGCCGGGCGATCCGTTCAAAGCCGTTGCACCGCGCCATCAGCATACCGAGCAGCAGCGGCGGCAGCCATTCGATGTAGCCGCTGACCTTCTCAAATTCCTCCGTGTGCCGCCACTGTTCCGGCCACAGCATGATGCCGAGCGCCACCGCCAGCATCAGCTCCGGCAGCACGTCCGCCCATTTTTTGAGCAGCGGGAACAGCAGATAAAACGCCAGAATGATGGACATATACCACCACGAGGGATTCATGCTCGGCGTGCGGAAATAGAACGACAGCGCAAAAAAGTCGAGCACGCCGTTGCCGAAGTTTTCCTGATAGACCTCCCAAAAATACACGCCGAAGCATATGCCCAGCGGCACAAAGATCAGGTAGATCAGCCAATAATCCGCCATCAGCCGGATCAGGTGGTTTTTAACGTAGCGCACATGATCCGACACGTGCAGGGTTTTGCCTGCCGCCAAGGTGCGTCTTTGCAGGCTTTGGCCGCTTTTGAACATGCCGTAGCCGCTCAAAAACAGAAATATCGCCACGCACACCTTGCCGTAAGCAGCGATGCAGCTCTCCACGGGGATGCCGTCGATCAGCCACGCCGAGTCAAACAGCGAAAAATAGGAGGTGTGCTTGTAAAACAGGTGGTGCCAGAGCAACAGCAGCAGCGCCACGCCCTTGGCTATATTGGTTTGTCGTTTATCAAATTTCATAGGCTTTCCTCATCACATTGGTTACTGCCTTTATTATAGCACTTTTTGACAAAAAATCAATCCGGCAGACAGATTCCTGCGCAACCGACAAAAATCGATTGACGGCAACAGCCGGATATGGTAAATTAGTAGTAATAAAAACCCAAAAGGAGAGATACAAAATGCTGGGAACTTTCAGTTATCAAAACGCAACCAAGCTCTATTTCGGCGACGATTCGCTGCAGTACCTCAACGACGAGCTGCCCAAATACGGCAAAACGGTGCAGCTGATCTACGGCGGCGGCTCCATCAAGCGCAACGGCGTGTATGACGCGGTCATGGAGATCCTCACAGCAAACGGCAAAACCGTGGTGGAGGACGCCGGCGTCATGCCCAACCCCACTGTGGACAAGCTGCGCGAGGGCGTGCAGCTGGCGCGCGACAACAAGGTTGACCTGCTGCTGGCAGTCGGCGGCGGCTCCTGCTGCGACTACGCCAAAGCGGTGTCCGTGTCCGTGCACTGCGACGACGACCCGTGGGAAAAGTACTACATCCGCTTTGAGGAACCCGACTGCGCCATCGTGCCCGTCGGCTGCATCCTCACCATGGCAGGCACCGGCTCCGAAATGAACGCCGGCGCGGTCATCACCAACCACGCGCAAAAGCTGAAGATCGGTCACGTGTTCGACGAGGCGGTCATGCCGAAGTTTTCCATCCTCAACCCCGTTTTCACCTTCTCCCTTCCCAAGCGCCAAATGGCAGCAGGCATTTACGACATTTTCAACCACATTTGCGAGCAGTATTTTTCGGGCGAGGACGACAACACCAGCGACTACCTTGCCGAAGCGCTGATGAAGTCCCTGATCCACAGCTCGCTGATCGCCGTGGAAAACCCGGAGGATTACGAGGCGCGCTCCAATATCATGTGGACGGCGACATGGGCGCTCAACACCCTGATCTCGCGCGGCAAAACCACCGACTGGATGGTGCACATGCTCGGCCAGGCGGTCGGCGCCGTCACCGACGCGACCCACGGCATGACGCTGGCGGCGGTGTCGCTGCCCTATTACCGGTACATCCTGCCCTATGGACTGCCGAAGTTCGTCCGCTTTGCCAAAGAGGTCTGGAACGTGGCGCCCGACGGCAAAACCGACGCGGAAATCGCCGCGGCAGGCTTGGCGGCGATGGAAAACTGGATGCGCACCATCGGCGTCACCCTGCGCCTCAGTGAGCTGGGCGTGACCGAGGACATGCTGGACGCCATCACCGACGCGACCATTTTGCTCGACGGCGGCTACAAGGTATTCACCCGCGACGACGTGGTGAAGGTATTGAAGGAAAGCTTATAAAAGCTTATAAAGGATACAGAAAGGGCGCGGCAACTGCCGCGCCCAAAATTTTTATTTTAGGACAACACCGCGCCCTGTGCGCCGGATGATACCAGCTTGGCATACCGCGCCAAATAGCCGGTGGTGATCTTCGGCTCGCGGGGCGTCCACGCCGCTCTGCGCTTGGCAAGCTCCTCGTCGCTGACGTTGAGGGTGACGGTGTTTTCGGGGATGTTGATCTCGATGAAATCGCCGTCCTCCACCAGCGCGATCGGACCGCCGACCGCCGCTTCGGGGCTGACATGACCGATGCACGCGCCGCGCGTCGCGCCGGAAAAGCGTCCGTCGGTAATCAGCGCCACCGAACTGCCCAAGCCGCGTCCCATGATGGCGGAGGTGGGATTCAGCATTTCGCGCATACCGGGGCCGCCCTTGGGTCCCTCATAGCGGATGACCACCACGTCGCCCTCGGAGATGAAACCGTTGTTGATCGCCTCCATTGCGTCCTCCTCGCTGTCAAACACCTTGGCAGGACCGGCGTGCTTGAGCATTTCGGGCGCCACTGCCGAGCGCTTCACCACACAGCTGTCGGGCGCGAGGTTGCCGCGCAGCACCGCGATGCCGCCGGTGGGGCTGTAGGGCATTTCCGCAGGGCGGATTACATCGGGATTTTTATTGGTAACGCCCGCAATATTTTCGGCGATGGTCTTGCCGGTGCAGGTGATCAAATCGGTGTTCAGCAAACCGAGCTTGTTGATCTCGTTCATCACGGCATAAATGCCGCCCGCCTCGTTCAGATCCTCCATATAGGTTCTGCCGGCAGGCGCCAAATGGCAGAGGTTGGGCGTTTTGGCGGAAATCTCGTTGGCGATATCCAAATTCAAATCAATGCCGCACTCGTGCGCGATGGCGGGCAGGTGGAGCATCGAGTTGGTGGAGCAGCCCAGCGCCATATCCATGGTGAGCGCGTTGCGGAACGCGTCCTCGGTCATGATGTCGCGCGGCTTGATATCCTTTTCGAGCAGCTCCATGATCTGCATACCGGCGCGCTTGGCAAGCTGCAAACGCTCGGAATACACGGCAGGAATGGTGCCGTTGCCGCGCAAGCCCATGCCCAGCACCTCGGTGAGGCAGTTCATGGAGTTGGCGGTGTACATGCCCGAGCAGCTGCCGCAGCTGGGGCACGCCTTGTTTTCGTATTCATCGAGCTCTTCCAAGGTGATTTTGCCGGAGTTATAGGAGCCGACCGCCTCAAACATACTGGAAAGACTGGTTTTGTTGCCGGCAAAACGACCTGCCAGCATCGGACCGCCGCTGACGAAGATAGAGGGGATATTCAGGCGCGCCGCCGCCATCAGCAGGCCGGGCACGTTTTTGTCGCAGTTGGGCACCATCACCAGCGCGTCAAACGCGTGGGCGATCGCCATTGCCTCGGTGGAATCGGCGATCAGATCGCGGGTCACCAGCGAATACTTCATACCGGTGTGTCCCATGGCGATACCGTCGCACACCGCAATCGCAGGGAACACGATCGGGTTGCCGCCTGCCATGGCGACGCCGATCTTGACCGCCTCCACGATTTTATCAATGTTCATGTGACCGGGCACGATCTCGTTGTAGGAGCTGACGATGCCGATCAACGGCTTTTTCATTTCCTCATCCGTCATGCCCAGCGCGTGCATCAGCGAGCGCTGCGGCGCACATTTTATCGGGGTTCTTACTGCATCACTTCTCATAAAAACCAATCCTTTCCATTACAAATTCTATTTTTCCTATTGTAGCACGTTTTTTTGTATTTTTCAACCGTATTATGAAAATCAGCCGGCAACCGCCAAAAGAAAAGGAGCCGGCTCCAAGCTCACGGGTATGAGCAACAGCCGGGCTCCTTGCGGTTATTCTGCTTTTGTGTAGAAAATGCTCAGAAACATTTCGTAGAATTCCTTTTCCTTCACATAGTTTTCCGCGTAATTTCCGTTTGTTTTGACATCCACCGGAACGGCTTTAAAGGAAAGCGCCATGTTGCGGTTCACCACAAACTCTGTCGCGAGATAGGTGATACGGTCGGGATTCAGGTTGGTGCAGGAGTACGGACGCGAGGTGTTATACAGCGAGATCGGCAGGGAGATATCCTGCTTGGTCTGCGTGATGACCTTTTTCAGAAATGCGCTGAAATACACCTTTTGTCTTGCGTTACGCATCAGGTTGGCGTTGTCGCTTTCCTTGGAGCGCAGCTGCACGAACATGCGTGCTTTATCCCCCTGCAAATGATAGGTCTCTCCCTTGACAAACGGGCCGATGGTTTCGGGAGACACCACCTCCACACCGCCGACGGCATCGTTTATTTCGGCAATGCCGCCCATATTCAATGAGATGTAGGTTTTTATCGGAAGATTATAAAATACGCGCGATACCGCATCCGCCGTGTTCAGGCAACTGGTTTCTTTGCCGTCGCCGTAAGCATAGGCAGCGGCGATCGCCTGCTTGTCGAGCCCCAGGTAACCGCCGTCCGGCGAATAGACGCCGATCATGGTCATGATGTCGCGCGGCACGTTGATAACATGAATGGTGCCGGATTTTTTGTCTATGGCAAACAAGTCGATGACATCCGCCATGTGACCCTGTTCGGAGCCTTCACTTGTCTCTGTGTCGTCTATACCCATAAACAGAATGTTGATGACGTTCCGGTTGTAGTTGTAGCGTTCGCCGTTATAAATGACATAAGCACCCTTCTTGCCGACGGTGACGTCGTCGGGCGCCGTCATATCGATTCTGTTGTCGATCACCTGCGACTTGCCCTGATGATACATGGCATACAGCGAAGCGCCTGCAACAACCAGTCCGGTCAGCACCAATACGACCACGACAATGATGATGCGAAGAATGCGTTTTTTGCGCCGCTTTTGTTTGCTGCTGTGATGTCTGTGACGATGATGATGACTGCTGTGATGATGATGATGGTGGTGGTGATGATGGTGATGCTCGGACGAAGCTGCTTCCTGCGGCACCGTCTGCTCTGCGGCGCCGTCCGTTTCTTCTGTTGCTGCGGCTTCTCCTGCCGTTTCCTCCGCAGCCTCCTGCGCTGCGGTCTGCTTTATACTTTCCTCTGACAAATCATATACCTCCTGCTTTTCCGAATCTGTAAAGGCAACACCGCACCATTCACGGCGCACGGCTTGCTTGATTATTATTCCGTCAGCTTGCTCAAAAAATCTTGCTGCGCAATCCGCACACCTGAATGATGTGGTATTGCCTTAAAGAACAGAAAAAGAGGGACAGCCCAAAGCCATCCCTCTCACTTTGCTGTAATTATTTTTCGTCAGAACGACGCTTCGCAACGAAAACACCTGTTGCCAACGCTGCCGCAGAGAGACCGAGAACAATGTATACAACGGAATCATTGGAGCCGGTCTGAGGAGACTTGCCACCGGTATCGGGGCTTGTGCTGCCACCGGGAGTCGTTGTCGTTGGTGTGGTTGTTGGGGGCTCTGCCGTGGGGCTAACTACTGCAAAAGCGGGAAGCACAGACAAAGCCATCACCAAAACAGCAAGCGCGACGATGAATAATTTTTTCATGATAATTCCTCCTGTCATATGAATATCAACTATTCAAAATGAAACTAATTTACTATCCTATTTTAACACAATTGCTTTCAAATGTAAACAAACGAAATGCACAAAAAGCGCAAGGCGTTCTTGTATGTTTTGCACTAATTTTTTAGGCGGTGGGAGCGAGCGGAATTTCACCGATCAGCTTGCCGACGACCAGCCATCTGCCGGAGCCGTAGTCCACGCAGGTGCTCAAAATGACGATGCGGTCATTGATATCCAGCGTCGCGCCCTCGCGCACAACGGACTGCACCGAGTGCGGATGCAGCACATTGTTCAAAAAGTCCCGGTACACCTCATCCTTACTGAAATCATAGGAATTCAGTATATGGCTGTCGTCGCCGATATATGCCGACACCACCTCATAAACGAGTTGCTTGTCGGGCGTATAGATGAACATGTCCTTATTGGCGGAAAAGAAATCGGGGTCCGAAAAGTTGTCCAGCGTGCCGAACATACTGCCGTCCGCCATGTTGTGCCCGTAGAGCACCGTCACCCTGTCGGAATAGTCGGTTTTGTTGCAAAACTGCGAGTAAATCGCACCGGCGAAGCGATAATCCCGGTCAACGCCGTGATCGAGATAGAAAAAGTCGCTGGATTTGCTTTGCAGCACCGGATAATCTATCAGGGTATTGGGAACCACCAGCCACGAGTAGATCTCGTCGTTTTCAACGGTTTGCAGCGATGTAAAATTCACGGGATTCGGCTGTGACGGCACCACAGTGCCGGCACTGGCACCGGAACCGGAGGGTTTGACGACGCCCGTGACCGGGTTGCCGGACGCATCCACCGGATTGCCGCTGGCGTCGGTGGCGTGCACATAGGACGAGGCTAGCTCGCTGTATTTTTCGTTGGACTGCTGATTGTTGATGAATTTGAAGAGCAAAAAACCGCCGCAGCTCACCACCACAAGGCTGAGCAAGATCATGACGACGGTTAACACTTTTTTCTTTTTCTTCTTCACATGAACCTCACGCTTGTGCGGCTAATGTTACAGCGACGAAGTCTCTGCCGGCTGTGCAGCCACAGCGGTGTTCACCGCCGCTTCATCTGCATTGACCACGGTGATGCTCACCACAGCCATTGCCAACAACATTAAAACCGCAATGGTAATACTGATAACCTTCGTTTTCACAGTTTCCATCTCCTCCGTTTCAACACTAATACCATAGCAGAAACCGCTGCAAAATGCAAGCGAAATGGCAAACTGTAAATATTTTGTTTGTTTTTTGACAGTTTCGTTACAAAATATGCAAAAAATCCGTGCAAATCACAACTGCCGTTGCCTATATTATACGCCATTTGCCGCGCACTGTCAAGAAAAGACGCGTTTCCGGGCGGTCATTCGCCCTCAAACAGCGGCGTGGAGAAGTACCGCTCGGCGGTGTCGGGCAGCACCGTGACCACCGTTTTGCCTTTGCCCAGCTTTTTGGCGAGCTTTAAGGCTGCCGCCACGTTGGTGCCGGCGGAAATGCCGCACATCAAGCCTTCCTCACGCGCCAGCCGCTTGGCGGTATCCAGCGCTTCCTCGTCGGTGACGACGTATATTTCATCATAAATGTTGCGGTTGAGGATGTCGGGGATAATACCGTCGCCGATGCCCATTTGCAGGTGTGTGCCGACGGTGCCGCCCGCTAAAATCGCCGCGTTTTCCGGCTCGACCGCCCAAATTTCGATGCCGGGGTACTGCGCGCGAAGCACCTCGCCGATGCCGGTGATGGTGCCGCCCGTGCCGATGCCCGAGCAAAAGCCGTCGATGACCTTGGCGCACTGCTGCATGATTTCGAGCGCGGTGTATTTTTTGTGCGCCTTGACGTTGTTGATATTGGCAAACTGCTGCGGCACAAACACGCGGCTGTCCTCTTTCTGCATCCGCAGCGCGGTTTGCAGACATTCGTCGATGCACGCGCCGATGTCGCCCGCGTCGTGGATCAAAATGACCTCGGCGCCGTAGTGACGGATCAGCTTGCGGCGTTCCTCGCTGACCGAGTCGGGCATGATGATGACGGTGCGGTAGCCCTTAACGGCGCCCACCAGCGCCAGTCCGATGCCCTGGTTGCCGCTGGTCGGCTCCACGATGATGGTATCGCTGCGGATCAGCCCCTCGCGCTCCGCCTGCTCGATCATATTCAGCGCCGTTCGCGTTTTGATGGAGCCGCCCACATTGAGCGCCTCGAACTTCACCAGGATCTCCGCGCTGTCCTGCTCCGGCATATGGTTCAGGCGAATGAGCGGCGTCTGCCCCACTGCCTCCAATACATTATTGTAAATCATATTTACCCCTCTTTTCAGTCTGTAACCATCTTATTATACATGAAAGAGCGGATAAATGAAAGTAGCAGACTGCCTAAAAACAGGGTGAAAAAAATGTATAAACAGTCTATAGGCAACACCGCACAATGCAAGACGCACACCTGAATGATGCGGTATTGCCTATAAGTAAAGCGGAAGAAGCCGACTCCAACGAACCGGCTCCTCCCAAAATCAATATTAAGAAGGCAATTCTTATTTGCTCAGGCTGTTTTGTACCGCAACGGCAACCGCAACGGTCGCGCCGACCATGGGGTTGTTGCCCATGCCGAGGAAGCCCATCATCTCTACGTGCGCCGGAACAGAGGAAGAACCTGCGAACTGCGCGTCGGAGTGCATACGTCCCATGGTGTCGGTCATGCCGTAGGAAGCAGGGCCTGCCGCCATGTTGTCGGGATGCAGCGTACGTCCGGTGCCGCCGCCGGAGGCAACGGAGAAGTATTTTTTGCCCTGCTCGTTGCATTCCTTTTTGTAGGTGCCTGCAACGGGATGCTGGAAGCGGGTGGGGTTGGTGGAGTTACCGGTGATGGAAACGTCTACGCCCTCGCTGTGCATGATGGCAACGCCCTCGCGCACATCATCCGCGCCGTAGCAGCGCACGTTGGCGCGCTCGCCGTCGGAATAGGGGATCTCCTTGACGATCTTCAGCTCGCCGGTGAAGTAATCGAACTGGGTTTGCACATAGGTAAAGCCGTTGATACGGGAAATGATTTGCGCAGCGTCCTTGCCCAAGCCGTTGAGGATAACGCGCAGGGGCTGCACGCGCACCTTGTTGGCGTTTTTAACGATACCGATCGCGCCCTCTGCCGCCGCAAAGGACTCGTGACCTGCGAGGAACGCAAAGCACTTGGTGTCGTTGGAAAGCAGCATCGCGGCGAGGTTGCCGTGGCCGATACCGACCTTGCGGTTTTCGGCGACGGAGCCGTCGATGCAAAAGCTCTGGAGGCCTACGCCGATGCACTTGGCAGCCTCTTCGGCGGTTTTGACGCCCGCCTTCAGCGCGATCGCCGCACCGACGCAGTATGCCCAGCATACGTTTTCAAAGCAGATGGGCTGGATGCCCTTGGCGATCTCATAGGGATCGAAGCCGGCGGCCTGACAAATTTCACGCGCCTCTTCCACGGAAGCAATGCCGTACTGAGCGAGAACACCGTTGATTTTTTCAATTCTTCTGTCGTAGTTTTCAAATAAGCTCATGCTGCACACCTCCTTATTCGTGACGCGGATCAATGTATTTTGCGGCGTTGTCAAACTGACCGTAATGACCCTTCGCCTTTTCGAGCGCTTCGTTGGCGTCCATGCCGCCCTTGATGAAGTCCATCATCTTGCCGAAGCTGACAAACTCGTAGCCGACGATCTCGTTGTCCTTGTTGAGCGCCAAACGGGTGCAATAGCCCTCGGTCATCTCCAAATAGCGGGGACCCTTTTCCTTGGTGGCAAACATGGTGCCGACCTGCGAACGCAGGCCCTTGCCCAAGTCTTCCATGGATGCGCCGACCAGCAGGCCGCCCTCGGAGAACGCCGACTGGGTTCTGCCGTATACGATCTGCAGGAACAGCTCTCTCATCGCGGTGTTGATCGCGTCGCAAACGAGGTCGGTGTTGAGCGCCTCCAGCAGCGTTTTGCCGATGAGGATCTCGCACGCCATCGCCGCGGAGTGGGTCATGCCGGAGCAGCCGATGGTCTCGACCAGCGCTTCTTCGATGATGCCCTCCTTCACATTCAGGGTCAGCTTGCAGCCGCCCTGCTGGGGTGCGCACCAGCCGATGCCGTGTGTAAAGCCGGAGATATCTTTGATTTCTTTTGCCTGCACCCACTTGCCCTCTTCGGGGATCGGCGCAGGACCATGATATGCGCCCTTAGCGACGGGACACATATTGGTGACTTCTGCTGTGTAATACATAAGCAATTCCTCCTTATTTGTCAAAATTAAAGATATACTTTAACTTATGTACATTATAGATGAAAACAGCAGGATAGTCAAGTGGTTTTTTCGTCATTCGGTAAATTGAGCAGCTGATCTGTTATCGCTGCCGCCTGCCGCACCAGCTGCGGACACGGCCGCTTGCGGTAATAAGCGCCGGTGCGCGCTTCGGGGTCGTTTCCGCCGGCGGTTTCCACACCGCTGAGCAGCTCGCGGCAGATGATAGAGCCGTTTTCCGCGCGGAATTGCCGCGCCAGCTCCTGGATCAGATGATAGTGATCGCGCTTTGCCTGCGCATCGCCGGGGTTGCTGTAGCCCCTGCAAAGCCCCAGCACCATCGACGCGCCGCTCACGGCGCCGCACACCTCGCGCAGCCTGCCCAAGCCGCCGCCGAAGGAGGACGCAAGCCTTGCCGCCGTCTCCGTCTCCAAGCCCGTCACATCCCCAAACGCCAGCAGCACCGCCTGCGCACAATTATACCCTTCGCGGAACAGCTGCTCCGCCTTATCTGCATGTGTCATAACACCACTCCTTGTTAACGTTTACCCACATCATACAACGGCGGAGCAGCAGATGTCAAGGCAATACCGTATCATTCAGGTGTGCAAACGTTTTTGCTTTGGCGTGAATGTGCAATATTCGTCCGGTATCGCCGCGGAATTTGGCATTTTAGGAAAATTTAACCTGACCCTTTAAATAGATATTGACACTCCTGCGGCAATTATATATAATTGATAAGGTTTTTCGGCGTCTCATATGGAGAGGCGCCCATTGCGTAACTACTCTATCAAGAATGCAACAGGAGTGTAGGAAAATGAATATCAAACGCCGGATGATTCGCGCTGCGGTGGTTTCCGCAGCTGTTTTCGCCGCGCTGCCGCTGGCGGCTTGCGGCAATGCCAAACCGGTCAAAAGCAATCTTCCCCCCATCGAGCGCCCGGCTGCCAACGCCGGATGGCAGCAAGGCGAGGAAGCCGCCGCGCCGGCGCAGCCAAACGCGTCGCCTGTTCAAAACGCCGATGTGCCTGCACAGGGCGGTTATCTGGAAACAAGCGGCGACACGGCGCACTATTACATAGACGGCACGCTGCAAACGGGCGGCATTGTCGGCAATGACGCCGACGGCTTTTATTATGCCGACGCGCAGGGCAACATCAATTTGAACTACAGCGACGGCGTCAGCGTCAACGGCACCGACTGGTGCGTGGTGAACGGCAAGGCGACGCCGGTGCAGAGCGACGAGGACAAGGTGCTGTTCGCGGCGTGTCAAACGACCGCCAAATTCACCACGCCCGATATGTCCGCAGAGGAAAAGCTCCACGCGTGCTTTGACCACATCAAGTCCGACTTTTTGGAGGGCTCGCGCCGCGAAACGCCGCCCGAGGGCACCGAATGGGAAACCGACTGGCCTGTCACCTACGCCAACGACCTGTTTGTTTACGGCAAAGGCGAATGCTTCAGCTACGGCGCGGCGTATGCGTACATGGGCAAAGCCATGGGCTTTACCGACTGCTACGCGTGCAGCAGCGGTATTCACGGCTGGGCGGAGATCGACGGCAAATATTACGATCCCGAATGGGACATGCACCACAACGAATACAACCACTTCGGCGTGCTGCCCACCGACCCGTGCGATATCGACTATTCCGAAAGCGTCCGCGACGACGAGGGCTGGATGCGCATCAAAATTTAGGCAATACCGCATAATTCAGGTGTGCGGATTGCGCAGCAAGATTTTTCGTCAGGTTGTACAAATAAATCAAGGTAAGGCTGACGCCTTGCCGAGATTTTTTGGGCAAGCTGACGGAATAATATTCAAGCAAGCCGTGCGCCTTGATTTGTGCGGTGTTGCCTTTAGACCATCTGACAAAAGGAGCGGCTCTAACGTGTTTTTAACCGGTTAGAGCCGCCCCTTATTTTTATCTTTTTTTATAACTTTTAATCACTTAATAAGCGGTGAGCAGCGGAGAAATGCCGGTGCTGATCTCCTTGTCGGCATAGCGGATGTAGCCGATGGCTCTGCCGAGACCCATGATCACGCAGTCGGGCGCATACTTATGCACGCGCACCTTGAGCTTGGTGGCGGCACTGACGAGCTGCGCCATGCCCTGCAGCTTGGCGAGTCCGCCCGTGAGAATAATACCGTCGGTGTAAACATCGCCCACCAGCTCGGGCGGGATCTCCTCGAGCACATCGCGGATGGACGCGGCAATGTTGTCGGCAATTTCCTTGATCGGCTCCATGATCTCCGAGCTGACCACGTCCACATAGCGCGGCAAGCCGCTGACGGCGTCGCGCCCCTTGACGCGGAAGGTTTCCTCCACGCCGGTGGGATACACGCAGCCGACCGCTTTTTTGCACGCCTCCGCCATGTTGGTGCCGATGATCAAATTATACCGCTTGCGGATATATTTGACGATCTCCTCATCCATGGCGCTGCCCGCCTTTTTGACGCTTTTGCCCGCCGTGACGCCGCCGAGCGACAGCACGCCGATGTCGGCGGTGCCGCTGCCGATGTCGGCAATAAAAATACCGTGCGGCGAGGTGATGTCAAAGCCGCAGCCGAGCGCAGCCGCCTTGGGGGTTTCCATGAAATACACCTTGCGGGCGCCGAAGCTGCTGACGGCGTTGACCACGGCGCGCTTTTCCACCTCGGTGAGCTGGCACGGAATAGCGGTAACCACGCGCGGATTGACCACCCTGACGGTGCACACCTCGCTGAGCAGGATGTCCACCATCGCCTCCACCATATCGGACTGCGCGATCACGCCGCTGTCCATGGGGTGTGCGGCACGGATGCCAAGCGGCGTTTTGCCGATCATGGCATACGCGGCGTCGCCGACGGCATAAATTTCCTGCGTATCCACATCATACGTGACCACGCTCGCTTCATCGAGCACCTTTCCCTGATGTTCGATAAACACGCGGGTCCTGTCCGAACCCAAATCAATGGCTATATTCATCTTTTTTCTTCCTTTCCTCTTTCAACTGTCAGCTTTTCCGCTAATACATGCTTTCGTCCCGTGTCAAAAACGTCTTTAGCGCGGTGTAGCGTTTGGTTTGACGGTTGTTGTTCACCATCGCCTCCACCGTTTGCGGCAAACCGATGAGTATCAGTGTTTTTTTGGCACGGGTGACGGCGGTGTACAGCAAATTGCGGTAATACAGCTGCGGCGGTCCTGCAAACATCGGTAAAATCACCGCGTCAAATTCGTTGCCCTGGCTTTTATGTACGGTGACGGCGTAGGAAAAATCGAGGTCGGTGCACGCTTCATAGGTCAGCGCGGCGGTTTTGTCGTCGAAATGCACACGCACCAGCTTTGCCTTGCGGTCGATTTTTTCGATCACGCCGATATCGCCGTTAAACACACCCTCGCCCGTTTCGCCGTTGTCGCGAAACCAGCGGATGTCGTAGTTGTTTTTGATTTGCATCACCTTGTCGCCCTCGCGAAAGGTTTTGCCGCCGATGGTCGCCTCGGCTTTATCCGCGGCAGGCGGATTGAGCCGCGCCTGCAATTTTTCGTTCAGCTCGGCGGTGCCCAGCTCTCCCTTTTTGGAAGGGGAAAGCACCTGAATCGCATCAAACGGCGAGTAGCCGTAGGCGTTGGGCAGCCGCTCGGCGCACAGATCGCAAATCAGCTCCGCCGCCTCCGCCTTGACCGTGCGGTACATGAAAAAGAAATCCCTGTCCGCCCGGTTCAGCACGGGCATCTGCCCGTTCACGATCTTATGCGCGTTGGTGACGATCAGGCTTTGCTGCGCCTGGCGGAAGATCTCGTTCAGCCGCACCACCGGCAGCACGCCGCTGTCGATCAAATCGCCCAGCACGTTGCCGGCACCCACGGACGGCAGCTGGTCGGAATCGCCCACCAAAATCAGGCGGCAGCCCAGCGGCAGTGCGCGCATGACGCCCGCAAACAAAAAGCTGTCCACCATGGACATTTCGTCGATGATCAGCGCGTCGCATTTGAGCTGGTTTTGCTCGTTTTTTTGGAACACGGGGTTGTCCTGCCTGTCCCAGTTGACGCCGAGCAGACGGTGCAGGGTTTTGGCGTCGTCGCCCGTCAGCTCGCTCATGCGCTGGGCGGCGCGTCCCGTCGGAGCGGCAAGCAGCACCTTTTTGCCCCTGCTTTGCAATATCTTGATAATGGCGTTGAGCGTGGTAGTTTTGCCTGTGCCGGGGCCGCCGGTCAGCACCAGCAAGCCCTCGTTAAGCGCGGCGGAAACGGCCTCCTTTTGCAGCGCGGCGTACTGAATATGGTTGCGGCGCTCCAAGTCCGCGATCGCCTGCTCCACCCTTTGCTCGGGCTCGGCAGGGAAGGACAGCATCAGCTTGATCCGCGAGGCGATAAACATTTCGTTGAGGTGCTGCGGCGGTGTGAACACAAAGTCGCGCTCTCCGATGCGGTCGGGCAGCAGCGAGCGGTCAAACAGCATTTGTTCCAAGCACTCCGCCGCGCGGTCATAGGCGACGTTCAAATAGTCCGCCGCCACCTGCGTCAGCTTGTCCTTGGGCAGACAGGTGTGCCCGTTGCCCTCGTTTTGCCGCAGCACATAGCTCAGTCCCGCGCACACGCGCACCTCGCAGTCGTTTTCCATGTTTTCGCGCTTGGCGATAAAGTCGGCGCGTTCAAACGACACCCCAAAATCGCCCTGACACAGCACATAGGGATTTTCCTTGATTTTTTGTGCGCTGTCGGCGCCGAGCGCGTTGAAGATCTTGATGGCGGACACGTTGGAAATGCCGTATTCGCCGAGAAACAGCATCAGGGTGCGGATGCCGGCGTTGGCTTTCAGCTGCACGGCAAAGTCCCTTGCCTTTTCGGACGAAATGCCCCGCAGCAGCGCCACGCGCTCGGGCTGCTGCTCCATGACCTCCAGCGTGCTGTCGCCGAATTCCTTCACCAGCTTTTGCGCGGTGGAGGGGCCGATGCCCTTCACAGCGCCCGAGGACAGATAGCGCAAAATATCGGCGCTTTCGGACGGTCGGCAAATTTCACAGGTGCGCGCGGCAAACTGCCTGCCATACACGCGGTGCTCGGTAAAGCCGCCCATCAGCACCACCTTGTCGCCTGCCGCCACCGGGGGCATCACGCCCACGGCGGTGATCACATCGTCGCCGTCGGCGATCTCCAGCACGGTATAGCCGTTTTCATCGTTGCGAAACACGATCGTCTCCACCTCGCCCTCCAGCCGCAGCAAGGCTTCTTCCGGCATAGGCGCACCTCCTTTTTTACAATCTTTCTCTATTATACTCTATCTTGACCGCAATAATCAAGTGATTTTACAAATTCGTCCCTGGTCATCAAACCGCCGTAGCCGTATTGCCGGCAAATGCTTTCGCAAATTTGCCGCGTGTGCGCGTCGGGCAGCGCATCCACGCACACGGCGACGCTGCGGCGTGCGCCGCCCCAGCGCTGCCGCGCCAGCGCACCGCGCAGCGCCATTTCCAGCTGTTCGCCGTCGCGCGGCAGCCGCGTAACATACACTATCTCCTGTCCGCCGCCGCAAAACAGCCGCAGCGCCAGCTCACGCAGCAAAGCCGCCGCGCCGATGACCGCCAGCGCCACCAAGATCACACAAGCCGCCACATACATCGTTTTCACCTCGTTACAGCATATGAAAAAAGCCACGGAGGGTGCGGTATATTTTTCGCCGCTGCGGGTATGCTAAGGGCGAGGTGAACAATATGAATCAAAACGAATATGCCAATCACTGCATTGTCTGCAACGTGACAAGCTGCCAAAACCACCACCGGGACAAAAACTACTGCTCGCTGGAATGTATCCGCGTCGGCACCCGCGAGGAGCAGCCTGCCTATACCCCCTGCACCGACTGTCAAAGCTTTGTTCCGTCTGCTACCTGACAGAAAGCGGGCTTAATGTGAAGCCGTCGGCAACCAGCCAACAAAAGGCAGCGCCACAGCGCAAAAAAGGGGCTGGCTCAAAACTCAAATAGAGAGTAAAAGAGCCAAGCCCCCGTTTTTGTT
>CAMKOU010000009.1 GCA_946414505.1 uncultured Clostridia bacterium
GCCCTTTGGGCACCGCTCGAAATGACAGCTTTTCTTTAAGTTGTTGACATTGCCCTCGGGGAAAGGCTTATGGTGCCGGCTGCAACGTTTTGAGCCGGCCCCGGGATAGGAAACCATTCGTTTTCATGGCAGATACGGTTTGACAGGAACACGCGGCTCGGGCGAACACATGGGTTCGCCCCTACAAATTTTCGTCATAGATTGAAATAAAACCCGACTCTCCACTCTCAACGCTTAAAATACGCGTCCAGCAAATCCTTTGCCACCTGCATGGAATACGTGCCGCGCACGCCGTTTTCGATGACGACGGCAATGGCGACCTTGGGCTTGTCAAACGGCGCATAGCAGATAAAGGTGGTGTGATCGGAGCCGATGTTTTCGGCGGTGCCGGTTTTGGCGGCGATTTTCACTTTATAGTCGCCGAACATGCCGTAGGCGGTGCCGTCCTCGTCGCGCGCCACGGCGAGCATGTCGTTTTGTACAATGCGCAAATTGACGGGTGACACGCCGCATTCATCCAGCTTTTGCGGCTCGGAATAGTCGGCGAGCACCTTTTTGCGCTCGTAATCGGTCACCTTGCTGACGATGTGGGTTTTCATCCGCACGCCGTTGTTGGCGATGGTCGCCGCGTAGGTCGCGAGCTGCACCGGCGTAAAGGCGTTGTCGGACTGACCGATCGCCGCCTGCACGGTGTTGCCGGGCATCCAGTTTTTGCTGTCGCGTCCTGCCAGCACGCCGTGCGACTCCTCCACCTCCAGCCCGGTGTAGTCGCCGAGACCGAATTTTTCGGCGTATAAATACATCGTGTCGATGCCCAGCCGCCTGCCGACGTCCGCAAAGTAGTAGTTGCAGGATTCGGCGATCGCCGCGCGCAGATCCACGGTGTCGTGGCGGTGCATACACTCCACCACGTTGGAGGGATAATAATCATATTTTTGCGTACAGGTGATCTTGTCGGTCGGCTTGATGATCTTTTCCTCCAGCGCCGCCATGGCGACGACCGGCTTGAACACCGAGCCCCATGCAAAGGTGCCCGAAAACGCCCGGTTGTACAGGGGCGTGGTTTTGTCGTCCGCCAGCTTGGTATAGTAGCTGTCATAGGCGCTGTAGCGGTTGAGGTCGTAGGTGGGATAGTTGGCAGCCGCCAGCACCGAAAAATCGCTGACGTCCAGCATCACCACCGCGCCGCCGCTGCAGTCCTCGCCCTGCAGGGGCTTGCCCTTTTCCTCGGACACCGCCTTGCCCTCGATCCGCGCCGACAGCACGTTTTCCTCAAGCGATTTGGTGGCAACCTTTTGCAGCTTGGCGTCCAGCGTCAAATACACGGTGCTGCCGGGCTTGGCGTCCACGGTTTCCACGGTGTCCACAATGGCGCCGTCGGCGTTGCGGCGGATGATCTTGCTGCCGCCCTCGCCCTTGAGACTTTCCTCAAACGCCGCCTCGACGCCAAACTTGCCGACCGTATCGTTGATGGTGTACTTTTTGCCGCTTTTGGACAGCGTGTTATATTCCTCCTCGTCGATCGCGCCCAGCGCGCCGAGCACATGCGGCGCCAGCGTGGGGTCGTTCGCCTCGCGCACCAAATAGGTTTCCACGTCCACGCCGCCCACGCCCTGGGTGTTTTCGCTGACGGCGCTCATCGCGTTGCGGCTGACGTCGGAGGCAAAGGTATAGGGCGTGTCGTTGGAATAGCCGCTTTGCTCCATGTTGTAGTGTACCGAACACAGCGCGCGCCGCAGCGCGTCGTCGTAGCCCTCGAGGTGATATTTGCCGCACAGCGCGTCCACGCACTCCCGCGCGCCGATATCGCCCATGCCGAGCGTTTCGCGCAGCTGCTGCACCGCCTCGTCGGCATTGGCGCGAAAGACAAAATCGCCGTTAAAGTCGATGGGAAGCACATCGTCCCACTTGTCGCCCGCGTTTTGGAGCAGCGTCATCAACTGAAGCAAAATGCCGTCGAGACGGCTTTCGTCCATATACAGCTTGTCGATGACGATCTTGTAGTGCGTGACGTTGGTCACCAAGCCCGCGCCGTTGCGGTCGAGTATTTCGCCGCGCGTCGCCCCGGTTTCCATAATATAGCCCGTCGAACGCGTGGACAGGCGCTTGTACTCCGCGCCGTGGATCAGCTGCCAATCCGCCAGCCGCGCAATAAACACCGCCGCCGCCACCAGTATCAGGATGGCGCAAACGGTAAACGGCAGCTTGCCGCGCAGACGTTCTTTCATGGCTTTGGCTCCTTCTCAATGCGTAATGTGTAATGTTCGTCCGGCATTCCGCTCTCCTTAAAAGTGTTTCGTCAAAATGCGGTTGAGGATATACACCGGCACAAATGCCGCCGCGGTGTATGCCATGCGCGGCACATAATGCCGCACCAACAGCACGCCGCCGTCGGGCACGCCGCGAAACAGCCATTGCATGACGAAATACAGCCCCAGCACAACGGCAACGGAGCCGAACGAGAGCACCGCAGCGGTAAACCAGTTGCGGTTGATATACGTGCCCAGCACGCTTGCCTGCACAAAGCAAACCAGCGTGCAGACGATGGTAAAATACCCGACGGTGCCGCCTGCCGCCAGATCCGCCGCAGCGCCGCACACCGCGCCCCAAATGACCGCGGGCACCGGCGCGACGCATACGGAGATCGCCAGCGCCAGCGCGAGCAGCAGCACCGGCTTGGCGCCGAACACCTCGGGCAACAGCCGCGGCGTGCTTTGCAGCAGCCACAGCAGCAAAACTTCCAGCGCGAAAAAGAGTCCGCGCAAAATCGGATGTCGGCTATTCATCGGCGCTTACCACCTTGTTGTTCGCGTCAAAGCGCGTGATGACCGCCGCCGACGTGATGCGGCGCACATCCACATAGGGCTTGATGACCGCGCTGCGCGACGCGTCATATTTATTGAAGGCGATGGACTGCACCTCGCCGACCAGCAGCCCCGACGGATACACGCCGCCGATGCCGGCGGTGACGATCATATCGCCCTCTTTCAGTTGGTTGTCCTCGGCAAGCGCCGTCATGCCGGTGAGGTTTTGGTCGCAGAGCGTGGCGCTGCCGCTGAGGATGCCGCTGTCGCCGCTCTGCTTGCCCTGCACGCCCGCCTTGGTGTCGGGCGACAAAATGGTTTTGACCTTGCAGCTGGCGGCGTCCGCCTGACACACCCAGCCCACCAAGCCGCTGTCGGTGATGACGGGCGCGTTGACGCTGACCCCTACCGCCGTGCCGACGTCGAGCGTAAACGAATAAAAGTCGTCGTTGGCGTCGCGGCCGATGACATTGGCAGGGGCGATCTCATAGGAGGGGTTTTCTTTTTTCAAATGATAGTAGCTCCAAAGCTGCTCGTTTTCCGCCTGCATGTCCAGATAGTCCGCCAGCTGGCGGCGCAGCGCGGCGTTTTCCTGCTCCAGCGCGGCGACCTGCTCGGCAAGCTCCTCCCTGGAGGCGCCGTCGAGGTTGGCGGTTGCCGACGCGGTGAGCTGAAACAGCCAGTCCGTCGCAAAGTGGACGGCAGAGGAAAACAGCGAATGCTCCGGCTGCGACAAAAGTCCCACCACTGCCGCAATGCCCAGCGTGACGACCAGCACGCGGACGTTGCGGTTGCGTTTTCTCCTCATCATCAGCTCCGGTTATGTTTATATTTGCTGGCGATCGCCTTGCCCAGGCGCTTGCCGGCGCCGTCCACCACGCAGTCGAGCGGACGCGCGGCAACGTGCACGGGCATACCCGTTTGCTGCATGATGAGCATGTCGATGCCGCGCAGCAGGGCGCCGCCGCCGGTGAGCATGATGCCGTGGTCGATGATATCGGCGGACAGCTCGGGCGGCGTTTTTTCCAGCGTTGTTTTAATGGCTTCCACAATGGTATTGAGCGGCTCGGTGAGCGCCTCGCGCACATCCGCCGCGGTGATGGTGACGTCCTTGGGCAATCCGTCGATCAGATTTCTGCCCTTGACCACCATGCTTTTTTCATTTTCATACGGGTAGGCGGAACCGATTTTGATTTTGATATCCTCGGCGGTGCGCTCGCCGACAAGCAGGTTGAATTTGCGCTTGATATAGGTGAGGATCGCCTCGTCAAAGCGGTCGCCTGCCACGCGCACCGAGCACGCGGTCACGATATCGCCGAGAGAGAGCACCGCCACCTCGCTGGTGCCGCCGCCGATGTCCACCACCATGCTGCCGGTGGGCTCGTCCACAGGCAATCCCGCGCCGATCGCCGCCGCCATCGGCTCCTCGATCAGCACCACGGGCGGCTTGGCGCCTGCCTGATAAGCGGCGTCCTCCACCGCCTTGCGCTCCACCTCGGTCACGCCGGTCGGCATGCAGATGACGACGCGCGGCTTTGAGAACAAGCCGGGCTTGACGGATTTTCTGATAAAATGCTGCAACATCTTGGCGGTTATCTTAAAGTCGGCGATCACGCCGTCCTTGAGCGGACGCACCGCCACGATCGAACCGGGCGTTCTGCCGATCATATCCTTCGCCTGCGAGCCGACTGCCAAAACGGTGTCGGTGCGGATGTCCACCGCCACCACCGACGGCTCGCGCAGAATGATGCCCTTGCCCTTTAAACACACCAGCGTGTTGGCGGTGCCCAAATCAATACCTATATCCTTTGAAAATGAAAACATCTTTCCGGCTCCTTTACCTCTGTTAGTATCATACCCATGTAAAAATATAATGCAAGAAAAATTTGTCGTCATACGATTTTCAAGGCAATACCGCATAATTCAGGTGTGCGGATTGCGCAGCAAGATTTTTCGTCAGATTGTACAAATAAATCGAGGTAAGGCTGTCGCCTTGCCGAGATTTTTTGGGCAAGCTGACGGAATAATATTCAAGCAAGCCGTGCGCTTTGAATTGTGCGGTGTTGCCTCAATTAAAACACACGTGCGTGGGTTTTATTTGACAATCGTATAAACGGTCATTGCCGCCCCGTCGAGCCAAAGCCGCCGGCGCCGCGCTCCGTGTCGCCCAGCGCGTCCACCTCGCGGATGTCGGGGGTCAGCACCGGTGCGATCACCATTTGCGCCACACGCTCGTCCGGCTCGATGGTGTAGGGCTTGTCGGACACATTGCACAGCCCCGTGCAAATCTCGCCGCGGTAGTCGCTGTCGATCACGCCCACGCCGTTGGCAAGACAAATGCCGTGCTTGACGCCCAAGCCGCTGCGCGCATACAAAAATGCCGCGCAAGTGTTGTCGGGCAGCTCAATGGCGATACCCGTCGGGATGACGGCAAGCTGTCCGGGCGCCAGGGTGACCGCCTCGGGGATGCAGGCGTACAGATCCATGCCTGCCGCGCCGTCGGTGGCGCGCTTGGGAATGCGGGCGTTAGGCTTCAGTTTTTTGATTTTCAGTATCATATATGTCACACTGCTCTTTCATTATTTTTAATTTTTGCAGGAATTATTTATTTTCTTTATGATAATTCCAAGGAGTAATTATCCTTTGGAATATTAAAAACCGGTTTATTCCGCGCGGGAAATTTCTATTTTTCGCTTTTGAAAAATTAAACAATTTAGCACGGTAAAATCTTTATTCGACGCCGCGTTTAAACAATCCGCGGGTGAAATGATCTTTCAACATGGAAAAGTCATTGATTTCCTCTATGTTTTCCACGTTTTCCACATAGTTTTCCACACTGAACCGCCAACTGCGGAAGGACACGGACGCTTTTGCCGCCTCGTCTGCCGCCAGCAGCAGCGGCACGCAATTGAGCACCTCGGTGCAAACGCCGTCGCACCGCAGAAAAAATCGTTTCCCTTTTCTGTCCGTCATAATGGACTGATTTTTGCAGGATTTGCAATCCAGCCCGATGCTCTTGGCAGGACAGCTGCGGCACAGCATCAGCGGCAAATAGCCGTAGCAAAGCAAGCCTCTGCCGATGCTGCCGCCGAGACGGTCGATTTGCTCGCGGCGCAGCTCGATACTCAGCTCGGTATCCGCCATGCCGTATGCCTCCGCCCACAACAGGTCATAGGTGTTGCACAAATTCAGCCCGAAGCCGCCGTGCAGCGTAAAGCCGTGCTGCTTCGCCTGATACAACGCGCCGATGTTGTGGCACAGCGCGTGGGTGACGCCGGCTTGTTTTGCGCGTTCGAGCTGCCGGTCGATTGGCTGCTCCCTGCCAAACATGCCGCGCGGGATCTCCACGCCGATGGGATAGCCCTCGCGCAGCAGGCGCTCCCACTCGCGCACGTCGGCAAACAGTGGAACGAACACGCGCTCGCACGCCTTGAAGCCTGCGCCGAGCTTGGTTTTCGGCACCCGCACCCGCAGGGCTTGTCCGGCACAGCGGTAGGGCTGCGGCGGTGCGACGGTGATCTCATTGATTTTGTAATGATGCACCTGCGCGCGCAGACGGTCGAGCTGTGCCAGCGCGTCGCGCCGCAGGGTGTTGAGCGACGACAGGGGCAGCGATACGCCGTCCGGCACGTCAACGGTCAGGTCGGTGAGCCGATACGCCGTGCCGCCCATTTTGCCGAGCTGGGCGCGGCATTTTTCGGCGGTGAGCGCCACCCTTTGGGCAGGCGCGGCGACCGCTTCGGAGCGTGCCGTCACGGTATGTGCGCCGTCGCGAAGCGTCAGCACCGCGCACTCCCCCGTTTTGACGGAAAAGCTGCCGCTGACCGGCACGTTTTGCACCTCGTTTTTGTATCCTGCGCGGATGTGCGCCAGCAGAGACTCGTCGGCGGACACCACATCGTCGCGGGTGCGCGTGCCGAACATGGCTTTGCCGCGTCGGTCGGTATAGTAGCCGTCGGTAAAGCCGGTGCGCGAGAACACGCCGCGCAGCTGCGCCGCTGTTTGGTCGGTGACAAAGCCGAGATCGCGCTGCTCCACGCACGCCTTCACCGCCGCCGCCACATATTCGGGGCGTTTCATTCTGCCCTCGATTTTGGCGGAGGTAACGCCGATGGCCTGCAGCTCGCCGATATATGGGATCAGGCTGTTATCCTTTAGGCTGAGGGCATGACCGCCCTTTTGCCGGTTGACGGAAAACGGCAGCCGGCAGGTTTGGGCGCAGCCGCCGCGGTTGCCGCTGCGCGAGCCGAGCATGGCGGAAAACCAGCACTGTCCCGATACGCTCATGCACAGTGCGCCGTGGACGAATACCTCCAGCTCCACGGGGATCTGCGCCGCCTGTTTGATCTCCGCGCGCGTCATTTCGCGCGCAAGCACCACGCGCTTAAAGCCCAGTTCATACAACGCCTGCACGCCGGCGGCGGTGTGCACGCTCATTTGCGTGGACGCGTGCAGCGGCAGGTCGGGGGCGATTTGCCGCGCCAGCCGCGCGACGCCCATGTTTTGGACGATCAGCGCATCGACGTCCGCCGCCGCAGCGGCGCGAACGGCAGCCGCGAGAAGTGCAAACTCCTCGTCAAACACCAGCGTGTTGAGCGTGACATAGACCTTTACGCCGTGGATATGGCAGTAGGCGGTCGCCTGCCGCAGCTCCTCGTCGGTAAAATTTTTGGCGGAGGCACGCGCCGAAAAGCGCTTTTCCCCCAGATAGACCGCGTCCGCGCCGGAACGCACGGCGGCGATCACGCTGTCATAGCCGCCCGCCGGGGCTAATATCTCAATTTTTTCCATTCTTTTTGCTGTTTTGCTTCTTTTTATCGTCCTCGAACAGAGAGTACTGCCGCATGGGGACATAGCCCATCAGCTTTTCGGTTTTTTTGTCGCGGACGGTTTTTTCAAATTTCTTTTCGGTTTCCTGCGCCTTGCTGTCGCCCTTTTTCAACTGCTCGTTTTCGCGCAGCAGCACGCGCAGCTGCTCCTCCAGCGCCTTGACGCGCTTGGTGAGATTGGTGTTTTCGTTGATGGCGGCGGTGAGCTTGGTTTTATACTCCTTGCACTGTCGGGCAAGCTCAGCGGACTGCCGGATGATTTGATCCGCCTTTTCCACCAGCTCTTTGTTTTTGCGCTCCGCCTTGTGGCAGTCGTCGCAAAAATTCAGCGCCGCCAGCACCGCGCAGTCGCGCGTGTCGAGGTTCATGGCGCTTTGTGTCGCGGAACGGATGGTGTTTGTCACTTCTTCGGCAACGCCCAGCACATAGCTTTTTTCCTCGGTGGTGCGCACCGTGTAATTGCGCCCTTCGATTTGCACGCTAACTCTTCTTTTTTCCATACAAACACCTCTCCTTATAAAACTCCATTTTACATTATAATACATCTTCGCCGCAAACGCAAGTAATATTTCTGTCCGTCTGCCGCCGAACCGCGCGCAAAAAAGGAGCGGACAAATGTCCGCTCCTTAAAGGCTGCTGTGAGATTACTACCAGCTGCCGGTCATAATATTGTCATTCCAGCCGTTGGTGGTATAGGTACCGCCGATTTGCGTGGTCAGATCCTCTGTCTGGTTCCAGATGTTGCGCGGATCCCAAGAGGGCGTTTGACCTGCCGCCAGTCTGACAAACAGGATGTTGGCTTGGAGGTCGCCGGTAAAGGTCACTGCGGACGCGCTGCCGGTGCCCTTGATCCAGCTGCCGTCCTGACCGGTCGCCCAAGTCCATGCGTACCAGTCCTCATCGCCGGTGCAGGTCGCCGAGGCGTTGAGGGTGACGGTATTGCCGTCGGGGTTGGGGTTGGTGGGATCGGTGGGGATGATGACGGAACCGCCCGTCCAGCTGCCGGTCATAATATTGTCATTCCAGCCGTTGGTGGTATAGGTACCGCCGATTTGCGTGGTCAGATCCTCTGTCTGGTTCCAGATGTTGCGCGGATCCCAAGAGGGCGTTTGACCTGCCGCCAGTCTGACAAACAGGATGTTGGCTTGGAGGTCGCCGGTAAAGGTCACTGCGGACGCGCTGCCGGTACCCTTGATCCAGCTGCCATCCTGACCGGTCGCCCATGTCCAGGCGTACCAGTCCTCATCGCCGATGCTGTTCGCCGAGGCGTTGAGAATCACATAGTCGCCGTCGGGGGTGGGATTAGTAGGCGAGGTGGGATCGGAAGGCGTGGTGCTGTTCTCTACCCAGTTGCCGAGCATGGTCGAGCTCGACCAGCCGGTCAGCCTGTAGGTTTTACCGGACTGGGTCTTCAGGTTGGCAGTCTGGTTCCAGATGCAGTCATCCTCGTCCCACTGGGGCGCTTTGTTGGCGTTGACGCGGGCAAACAGCACGTTCGCCTTTAAATCGCTGTTGTTAAAGGTGATGGAAGCCGCGTTGTTGCCGGTGCCCTTGATCCAGGTGCCGTCCTGGTTGTCGTCCCAAGTCCAGGCATACCAGTTTTCGTTGCCGAGCGCCAGCTGCGACGCGTCAAGGGTGACAACGGTGACGGGATCGGGATCGGTTTTCTTGCTGACATATTTGCCGGTGTGTGCGCCGCCCATGGTCATTTCGGACAGATATGCCTGAATGCTGGTGGCGTCCTTAATGGTCAGCTTGCCGTCCTGGTTGACGTCGGCAGCCAGCTGCGCGTCGTCGGACAGCTCCGCCAGCTCCGCCAAAAAGCGCTGCAGCATGGTGACGTCCTTAACGGTGATCTTGCCGTCGAGGTTGACGTCGCCCAGCAGGATCTGATCGGAATCGGGCGTAGGCGTGGTGGGTGTGGTCGGTTGTGTCGGGGTGGTCGGGTTAGTCGGGGTGGTCGGTTGTGTCGGGGTGGTCGGTTGTGTCGGGGTGGTCGGGTTAGTCGGGGTGGTCGGCTGTGTCGGGGTCGTCGGCTGGGTGGGCGTGGTGGTATCGCCGTCGCCCATATCCGACCAGTTGCCGCCGGCATACAGCGCGTTACGATACGGAATGCTGAGGTCGCCGGTCTGTCTGCTGCCGTTGTCGCTGAATACACAGCTGTCATACACAGCGGAGAAGGTCGCCTTGTACGTGTTGCCCTCGACCTTGGTCATGGTGATGCCCGGCCAGGTTTTGTACGCTTCGTTGTTGGCGCTCTTCCAAACGTGGATGCAGGGAGTGGTGTAGTTGGAGGAGCTGTTGTCAAAGTACACGGTGCGCATCGTGCTGGGATCCGGCTCGGTGACAGGCTCTGCCGTCTGACCGGTATATTCCTCCCAGCGATGATTGGAAAGGAAGATCCTGTTGGTTGCGTTGATCGGCAAGCCTCTGCCGTCCTGCTCGGGATACTGCGAGGAGCCGTTGTTGAAGATGACAAGACCGTTTTCGGTCAGCTCGTCATCGACTTCATAGGTATACAGACCGGTTTGGGAATCATATTCCATCTGCTTGCCCGGCCAAGCGTTGTTTTCGACAACGGTGCTGCCGCTTTCGTCATAGATGTAGATGTTGACGGGGCTCCAGTTGTAGGAGGTGTTGTCAAAATAAACAGTGGTGACAGCGGCGGGATCCTTTTTCTTGAACGCAAAGGATTTTTCAAGGGTCTCCACCGCGTTGGTGGCGGTCAGGGTGACGTTGAACACCTTGCCCAGCTCGATGCCGTCGCCGATCTCAAAGGTCTGGCCGTCTACGACTCTAAAGGGTGTGCCGCCGTCGATGGAAGCCATCGCGTAGTCGGCGCCGCGCAGCTTAACGCTGACGGTCTGGCTGTCATAGAACGCGTATTTCGGTCCCTTGACGGACATGTTGATCGTGGACTGCGGGCCGGAGATCAGGATCACGCCCTGTGAGCCGGAGTTGAAGGTCGCCTTGCCGTTCGAGACGACAGCGGTGGTGCCGTCGTATTCGTTGGTAACGGTTTTGCCGTTGCCCCACATGGAGGAAACGTCCACGGCAATGCTGGTGTTTTTCGCCGCGCCGATCACGCAGATAACGCCGTCGGCGGTTTCGCCGTCGTCATAGCTGCGCGAGAAGGTCAAGCCGTTGCTGGTGCTGATGGTTTGATGGTCGCCCGCGCCGACAGCCACGTGGTTGGCACGGAATTTACCGACCTTTTGCCAGTGCTGCAGCAGGGCGTTGTTTTGACCGAAGTTCATGTCGCCGCGCAGCGCGTGGCCGCCGCCCTCGACGGGCACGCCGGACACCAGCGGACGGGCGGTCTCGTCGCCGTAGAACGGTTGGATAGCGCCCGGGCAAAGCAGCAGCGCGGTGCCCTGATAGAAGTTGTCGTCCTTTCTGACGATCATAGTGTCGTGCGAGGACAGGTAGGTGAGCATGTTGAAGTTGGGATCGCTGTTGATGTCGGCAGCGTAGCGCTGATACAGGCCGTTCAGACCGCTGACGTCGGGGAAGCCGCCGTTGGCGCCCAGAGAGCCGGTGATCTCAAAGTTGATCATCGAGTCAAAGCCGCCCTGTACAAAGTACTGGTCGCTTTTGCCCACGCCGTGGCCCCAGCATTCGCCGGTCATCCAGAAGTCCTCGTCCCAGTCCGCGCCGTCGGCGGTGGGATGGTTTTGACGCCATGTGTTCAGCGCCGCCACACACTTGGTTTTGAGCTGCATCCACGAAGCGGGCTCCACGTGCTTGGCAGTATCGCAGCGGAAGCCGTCAACGCCGTAGGTTTCTACCCAATCGGCAAGCCAGGAGGTGAGGAAGCCGGAAACGGTGTCAGAGGTGCCGTATTTGCTGTTTTTGGCGGCGAGGGTGCCATCCTTCTGCCACTTGCTCTGCAAAAACTGCGGCACGCTGACGGAGTTGGTGGACTCGGTGCGGAAGTCGGGCAAGCCTGCCAGCGACATGGTCATATCGCCGCCGCCGTCATTTTGATAACCGGGCAGGCCGCTGCGAACCCAGGAGCCGCCCCACCAGCGTCCCCAGTCGGCGGAGGAGGATTCGTAGTCGATGTATTGGTGGTAGTCGCTCATGCCGGTCAGCTTGTACTTATACGCGTCGAGCGCAGAGCGGTTGGTGATGGTACCGTAGTTGAATTCCTCCATGTCGGCAATGTTGTTGTAGCCGGCGTGGTTCATAACGATATCCATCACGACGCGGATACCGTGCGCGTGCGCGGTATCGACCAGGGTCTTGAACTCCGCCTTGGTGCCGAAGTTCGCGTCGGTTTCGGTGTAGTCGAGCACATAGTAGCCGTGGTAGGAATAGTGCGCAACATTGCCGGAGTCGCCGCCGGAATCCACAGCGCCGTGGATCTGCTCGTACGGTGCGGAGATCCAGATGGCGTTGACGCCGAGATCGTCAAAATAGCCTTCGTTGATCTTTTGGGTGACGCCCGCAAAGTCGCCGCCGTGGAAGGTGGCGGGAGCGGTGTCCCAGCCGCTGAGGGGCTGGCCGTTGGCACCCAAGGTACGACCATAGGAATGGTCGTTGTTCGTGTTGCCGTTGTAAAAACGGTCGGTCATCAGAAAGTACACGTTCGCGTTATCCCAAGAGAAATCGCTCGGACTTTCCACGGTGTAGGCTTTGCCGGCAGGGGCGGAATCCGTGACGGCAGCGTTGACGGGAACGGCAAACGCCAGCACGGAAACGACCATCGCAAGGCAAAGCACTACGGAGATGGCTTTCTTCTTCATTTCAAAACTTCCTTTCTTTATTCGGCGCACAAGTCCGAAAAATTGCAAAATTATCCAAAAAGCATAATCTTTTCAGTATAATTCTATTATAATAAATTATACCATATTGTGCTGATTTTTCAATATTCATAATGTCATAATAAATGTCGAAATTATCTTGTAACTTTTGTCTATTTACCATATATGGAAAAATTTGCGAAAAATGACGCCGAAAAACAGCCGGAAGGGTTTTCCCGAAAAGAAAAAAGACGTGCCGCCGCACGCCCTTTCCGGTGATGTTATTTTCCGTTGGAAGCCCTTACCGGCTCACGTCCCCCCGGCAGCCAAGGCGACCTGCCGGAGGAACCGGCTCCGCCGGCGCGGCGTTTCATACGATAGGCTCAGCACCGCCTGTCACCGCTGTTCGCTGACGGCCTTGTCCATGAATGCCGTCACATCGCGCATAAAGCCCTCGTCGAGCGCATTGGCGCGCCGCTTGTCGGTGGGCGCTTCGGTTTCGGCGAGGTACTGTGCCGCGCTGCGGCTGAGCCACGCCGCGCTGTGGGCGCCGCGGTACGCTTCGTCGATCTTCACCACCACCGCGCGTGGATTGGTGATGTCCTCTGCCCTGCCGGTGATGCTGATGTCGGGCGGAACGGTTTCGTCGCTGTCGCTGCCCACCAGCATGACGGGCTTGCCGCAGGCGTTGATGGCGTCCACGGCGGTGCTGTCCGACTTGTCGCCGAACAAAAAATAGTTTTGCAGGCACATGAACGGATACTGCACATCCGCCAGCACCCCCACGCGGCGGCGCGCGCTGAACAGCATGTTTTCATTCGGCGCGTTAAACCCCGCCACGCACACCGCCGCGCAGGCTTTTTCGCTGTCGCACAGCGCCGTTGCCGCCGCATAGCCGCCCAGCGAGTGGCCGTAGAGCACCAACGGCAGCGGCGCCAGGCTGTTGTCGCGGCGGATGTAGTCCATGGCGGCGTCCGCGTCGAGCCGCGCCTGTGCCAGCCCCACGGTGCCGTCGCCCTCGCTTTGCCCGACGCCCGTGTTTTCAAAGGTCATGACGGCAAAGCCGTGATCGACAAAATACAAAATTTCGGGCAGATGGCGGTCAAGACACGCGTTCATGCCGTTGAGCAGGAGCACCAGTGCGCGGCTGTCGCCCTGCGGACGGTATACACAGCCGCGCAGACGGTTGTTCCCCGACAAAAAGGACACGTCGCTGCGCGGATAGCGCGCCGCATCGACGTCGGCATAGGTGAGCTCGAACGCATGGACGGTGGCGGTGCGCGCAAAAATAAAGCGGAACACCACCGCCGAGCCTGCAACGGACAACAGAATATAGGAAAGGACGGTCACCAGCAAAATAATACACACCCTCCTACAACGGCGTTTGAATGTTGAAACCGGTCGTTTCATGGCTGCCTTCCTTTCTATCATGGACAAACGGGACCAAATTATGCGTTTCATCAAAAAAACGCCGCGCTAAACGGCGTTTTTTCGATTAGGATCAGTAATTGAAGGTGTAGGTGTATCTGCCTCCGCTTTTTGCAGCGGCTTCTTGCAGCGCACGCTCGATTGCCGGCCAATTGTTGATCAGCACGATCACGCAGATGACGTACGCGATCAGGCAAAGGATGCTGAGGATGAGGCCTGCAATAGCCAGTCCGCGTCCGATGTTCGCCTGCTTGGAAATGGTGCCGTACTGCGCACGGTAGCGGCTTGCCTGCACCAGACCGATGACGGAGAAAATCAAACCGAGGATGCCGGTGGAGCAGAGCGCCAGTCCGATGATGCCGAACACCAATACCTTAGTGGGGCTGCCTTGCGTTTGTTGTGCGGGACCGGCGTTTGCCGGTGTGCCGCACTGCGGACAAAAACGGTTTTCGCCGATATCGGCGCCGCATTTTTTACAAATCATATCATACTCCTCTCTGCGAAAAATCGCAACGATTGTTTATTCTCCGGCGATCGCGTCGGAGATAGCTTCATTATGACATATTTTTTGCAAAAAAGCAATGATTTCACCGTCATATTTTTCGGGCGCGTTGATTTTGATATGCGAGTGGGCGCCCTTTTCAAAATAGACCAGCCGCTTCGGCGCAGGACAGGCGTTGTACAAATCCTTGGCGCGCGCCGGCAGGGAGTATTTGTCCTGCTTGCTTTGCAGCAGCAAAATCGGCTTTTGCAGCTTGCCGATACGGAACAGTGGCCCGTCGTTTTTGATGTCGTAGCCCGTCAGCAGCCGCAGATAGCCGCGTATTTCGCTGAGTGCCGGCTGGACGGGCTGCCGAAATTCCCGGATGTGGTGATAGAGGCTTTCGTAAAAAGTGGTGAACATACCCTCGCTCACCATGCCCTGCATATAATCGGGGCAGTCGTCCGCCGTCAGCGCAAACAGCGCGTTGGACGCGCCGATGCAAATGCCGTGCAAAAACACCTGCGTGTTGCCGAGGTCGTCGTGCAGCAGCTGCGCCCAGCGCAAAATGTCGCGGTGCTCGTGATAGCCCAGCGAATTGAGCCTGCCGTCCGAGTTGCCGTGGGCGCGGTTGTCGATCACCAACACGTTATAGCCTGCCTGCCGGTAGGGCGGCGCAAAGTAGTAGGAATAGAGCAGCGATTCGGTGCGGCCGGCAATGATGATCACCGCCCTGTCAAAGCCGAAATCAAAGTATTCGCCGCACAAATGATACTTGCCGCTTGTCACCTCCACCACACGTTTTTGGGCGGCGTGCCGCTGCGCCCAGTCCATGCCGGTGTGGAACATGGCGACGATCTCTTTATCCTTCGGCAGGCTGCACTTGCGGCGCCACTTGCTTTTGCGCGTGCGCACCAGCAAAATGCAGTACAGCACCGCCGGAATGATGACCAGCGGCGCCAGCACCAAAAAGAACGCCGCCGCGCCGAGTAATATCCAAACCCAAATGCTCATAGCTACTCCAAAAAACCAAAAGTATAAACCGCAGGGCTTGCCCTGCTTTGCATGTACCGAAGGTACATTTCATGTTTTGCAAAAACAATTCATGTTTGCAAAACAATTCATGACGGCTTGCCGTCCATTCATTCCTGCGCAAACGCTGCACGGAAATGCAAGGTTACGCTCTTGTTTTCCTGTCAAACCGTATCTGCCACGGAAACGAATGGTTTCCTATCTACGGGCGCACACATGGGTGCGCCCCTACGGTTGAAGGAATCGTGCGCACGTTACCTTAACGGTGTAGGGGCGCACCTGTGTGTGCGCCCACTAAGCCGCGTGTTCCTGTCAAACCGTATCTGCCACGGAAACGAATGGTTTCCTATCTGCGGGCGACCAATGGTCGCCCCTACTGACAACTGACGACTGACAACTGACAACTGACCGCTGCCCTACGTCAAGCCGATGATCCAGTGGTACACGCGCTGTCCGCCGTCGATAAACTCCACCTCGAGCAGCGGCCAGCGTTCCCCGATCGCCTGCCGCAGCGGTTCCTCGTCCGCGGCGGACACATCCGCGCCGCGAAAGATCACGCAGGTTTCGCGGTCGCCGATATCGGCAACGGTGTGCATTCCGTCGAGGATCGCCTGCTTCCAGTCCGCGTTGACGCAGACGATCTTATTGTCGATCAGTAAAATCTCCTCGCCCTTTTGACAGCTGATGTCATGGTAGGCATAGTCGCGCCGCGCCGTGGTTTCGCACAGGGTGAGGGTGTTTTGCAGCCCGCCGCGCATTTCGCGGATACGAAAGTCGATATCGTCGCTGTTGCGCACGTCCATCGCGATGGCAAAGTAGCCCTCGGCAACGCTGTGCGACGGCAAAACGGTGATGTTGTCCGCGCCGTACAGCTTCACCGCCTGCTCGGCGGCGAGAATGACGTTGGGGTTGTTGGGCAGCACCACCACCGCGTCGGCGTCGGTTTGCGCGAACGCGTCGATGAATTCCTGCGAGGAGGTGTTCATGGTGGCGCCGCCGTCGATGACAACGTCACAGCCGAGGTCGCCAAACAAACGCCGCAGCCCTTCGCCGTTGACCACTGCCACCACCGCCAGCCGCTTGTGCCGCGGCGTGGTTTTCAGCTCCTTGTCGTGCTCGTTGTGCTGCACCTGCATATTTTCGAGCTTAAACGTTAAAAATTCTCCGAATTCCTGCGCCAGCGTGATGATTTTGGCAGGGAGCAGGGTGTGGATATGCACCTTGACACGCTTGCCGTCCTGCACCGCCACGATCGAGTTGCCGTACAGCTTTAAGTCCTCGATCAAGCGGCTGATGCGAAAGCGCTGGTTATACCGGGGCGCCGCCATCAGCTGCAAAATGAATTCCATGCAGTAGCCGTCCTCAAACGCGCTGTTTTCGTTGAACAGATCGAGGTTGACCGGCTTGGGCGTTTGGGGCGGCGCGGCAGGCGCCGGCAGCCGCACGTCGCCGTACAAATATTGCAGCATACCCTCGGTGATGGTGACAAAGCCCAGCGCGCCGCTGTCCACCACGCCTGCTTCCTTCAGCACCGGCAGTAGCTCGGGCGTGAGGGCGAGCGATTTTTTCATCTCGGCGATGTACATGGACAGCAGCTGCTCCACGGTGGCGGAACGGGTGATTTGCCCCCGGATGTGTTCGATGCCCTCGCGCGTCACGGTGAGGATGGTACCCTCGGCAGGCTTGACCACGGCGTTATACGCCGTGCGGTAGCCGCGGATGAGCGCGTTGCGCAGCTCGCCGACGCCTGCCTGGGCACAGCGCGACAGCTCCACGGAAAAGCCCTTGAAAAACTGCGACAAGATCACGCCCGAATTGCCGCGCGCGCCGAGCAGCATCCCCTCGCTGAGCCGTTTGAGATACACGCCGACATGCAGCTGTGCGGCGGCATAGCGAATGCCGTTTTCCAGCGTCAGGCGCATGTTGGTGCCGGTGTCGCCGTCGGACACGGGAAACACATTGAGGCGGTTGATCTCGTCCTCGCGGGTTTGCAGGGCGGCAAGCCCGTTTTTTAGCATTTGTTCCAGCTGAAAGCCGGTGATCCTTTTGGTACCCATCGCCGCTTTATTCGTTCAGCAAGCGCTCCAGCAGCGCTTTTTCTTCACTCAGATCCGCGGAAATCGGCTTGCCGAAGTAATACGCCGCCATCAGGCCGGGGCCGACGTTGATGCCCGAGCCCGGAAACACGTCGATGATGCGCACCTCTTTGGGGCGGATGGTTTCTTCGATCATGGTTTTGTACTGCTCCGCCTGCGCCAAACGGTTGGTTTGCGCGATAAACACCATTTGCTCCTGCGGATTTTCGATGGTGGCGGCAATGTATTTGAGCAGCACGGCATAGGCTTTTTTGGCGCCCTTTGCCTTGCCCAGCACGGTGGTCATGCCGTTGTAGTCAAACTCGCCGATGGGCTTGATGCCGACGATGGTGCCCATCAGCGCCGCCGCGTGGTTGATCCTGCCCTTTTTGGCGACAAAGGACAAATCGTCCAGCCAGCCTGCCTGATGGTAGCGGCACTTGTTGTCCGCGATCCACGCGCAGACCTCGTCATAGCCCATCCCCTGTGCGCGCAGCTGCGCCGCCTTGACGACCATCAAGCCGTAGCCGGGGCCGAAGCGCAGCGAATCCACTACGGTGATCTGCGCGTCGGGATAATCCTCCAGCACCTGCTCCCTGCCCTTGACGGCAAAGTCGTGGGTGCCGCTCATGGAGGACGACATGGTGATCGCCAGCACCGGCTCGCCCTTTTGCACATGCGCACGGAACGCCGCGGCGAACATGTCGGGGTTGGCAGGCGCGGTGGAATAGTGGTTGGGATCCTTTTTCAGCGCCGTGTAAAACGCCGCGCTGTCCCTGCCCTCCCAGCTGAGGAACTGCTGCTGCTCGGTGCCGTCGGGCAGGTGAATAAAGCCGAGCACCACTTCGATCGCAAATTCCTTTTGCAGTGCTTCGTTGATGTCGGACGTACCGTCCGCGATAATGGCAAATTGGTTCATGATGGTCGTACCTTCCTTTTATAAATGAATATTGCTTTTAAGGTGTTTACGTAAAATGTTCTTCCAGAAAGCCTTGCAGCGCCGCTTCCGTTTCCTCGGGATTGTGCAAAACGGCGAGCGTATGCGGCGCGCCGTCCGCCAAAAACAGCTGCTTCGGCGCGGCGCAGGCGTCGAAATCCACCTGTGCCCAGCGGCATTCCACCGTTTCGTCGGCGGTGCCGTGAATGAACAGCACCGGCGCCTGTGCGTGCCGCAAGGTGTCGGCGGTGGGCTGCTTGATATCCACGCGCAGCACCAGCTTCGCCAGCACCCGCTGGGCAGGCAGCATGATTTTCGGGATGTGGTTTTTGTACGCGTCGCGGCGCATTTGCTCGTAGATGCTGTAAAAGCAGCTGTCCAGCACAATGCCCCTGACCTTGGTGCCGCCGAGCCGGTCGGAAGCATACGCCACCGCCGCCGCGCCCATCGACACGCCGTACAGCAAAATCTCCGTTGCGCCCTGCTGCTCGGCAAAGCGCGTCCAGCACAGCACGTCGGCGTGCTCGCGCAAGCCGATGGCGGTAAACCGCCCCTCGCTTTTGCCGTGGGCGCGCTGGCAGGTGAGCAGCACGTTCCATCCGCTGCGGTACAAAAGCCGCGCCTGTCCCGACAGATTGGTGTACATTTCCGTGCCGATGCCGTGAAACAGCACCGCCGTGCGGCGGCTGCCTTGGTCGTAGCACTCACCGTACAGGCGCAGGCCGTCGTCCGTTGTCACATACACCGGAGTATGGTCGTGCCGCTGCAGCCATGCGCGCGCCTCGGCGACCCTGCCGAGATAGGGCATATAGTAATGGTTTTTAAATTTTTTGGCATCGTATTGTTCAAAGGGGACTCCCTTTTTGCGGTAAAACACCGCGAAAAAAACCAGCACGGCAGGCAAGATCAAAAAGAAAAACAACAGCGCCGCCGCTGTCAGGAGCAACACGCCCCACAGGTTCATTGTCTGCGCCCCCTATTCAAAAAAGCGGTTGCCCATGAGCGTCACCGCGCCGTTTTCCGCCCAAAAGAACTTGACGGCGGCAACGTGCGCACCGCTGACGTCGATCGCCACCGGCGGCTGCCGGAGCCGGCGCGTTTTACCGCTGCCGCCCAGTTGCAGATCGACCGGGGCATTGGACACCGCCACGGCGGCGACGCCGTGGCAGAAGGTGAGCGCAAACGAAAAGCTGTCGCACACCCACCGTCCGCCGAGCCGGCGCTTCAGTCCCGCGCCGCGCAGGGCGGTATGGAACGAATGACCGGCGGCAACTTCCAGCAGCTGCCACAGGCAGACGGCGGCGTTGCGCGCGGCGGCGTCTTTGATCTTCATGATCTCTTGGCGGCGCTTTTCGGGATAAATGTCCGCGTCGCTGCACCCTTCGGGGATCGTCATGAGATACACGTCGCAGATCGGACGGCTGAGCCAGCGCCGGCGCACGTCCTCCTCCTGCGTGCAGCGGCTTTCACCGAACACGCACTCGTTGACAAAGTGCTCGCAGTTGTTGTGCAAAATATTGTAGCCGGCCTCGCCGATGCGGCTGCGCGCACGGCGCACGGTTTCGTCCGGCGGCAGCCGCCGCTTTTGCTCGGCGCGGTCGAGCTGCGCCGTTTCGACGATACAGCCGCAGGCGAATGTGTCGATGTCGGTGGCGAGCACCTTGACCTCGCCTTCCTTGGCGCGGTTTTCCGCTGTGGGCGGCAAGCCGAACTGGATGACCTCGTCCTCGCCGGCAAACACGCCGTAGTGGTACACGCTGCCCAAACGAATGCGCACCATGTCCCCCGCCCGACATGCGGCAGGCTCCCACCTCACGACAGCTTGCCCTCGATGTAGGTCACCACGTCGCCCACGGTGGGGAACGCGTTGACGCCCACATCGTCAAAGCGGATGCCAAAGGTCTCCTCCACGGCGATGATCAGGTACAGCAGGTTGACCGAGGACAGCCCCAGATCCTCCTGCAAACGCGCGTCCTCCGTCACCAGATCGAGCAGGGCGGCGCCGCGCTCGTCGGCGGTGATCAATATTTCCTTGAGTTGTTCCAAAATTTCGTTGCGGCTCATTGACATTTTTTATATCTCACCATCTTCATACTCGGGGTACGCGCAAAATCGCTGTCGCGCACCGTGATTTTCGTCACGCGCTGAAATGCAGGCAGCGCGGCGTTGATCTGCTGTAATTGTTCTTTTAAATAGGTGATTTTATCGGCGACGTCCAGCTTTGCCATTTCGGTGGCGCGCGGCACGACCTCCAGGGCAAGGAAGTGTCTGCCGCTGTCATCGACGTCCTCAAACACCTGTGAATCCTGCACGACGGGCAGGGTGTTGAACTGCGCCTCCACCTCGGCAGGCGAGATGTTTTCGCCGCCGGGCAGGACGATCACCTCTTTTATTCTGCCGGTGATATACAAAAACCCGTCGTCGTCCATGCGCACCAAATCGCCCGTTTTAAACCAGCCGTCCGCATACGCGTCCGGTTCGTCGGCGCCCACATAGCCGTCCATCATGTTTTTGCCCTTGAGCCACAGCTCGCCGTCCACGATTTGATATTCCATTTCGGGGAAAATCGGACCGACAGAGGCAGGCTTTTCCGACGGCACGGGATTGCCGGACACCAAATTGGCGGACTCGGTGAGGCCGTAGCCGGGATAGAGCGTCACGCCCATTTTGGCGTATTCCCCGATGAGATAGGGCGGCACGTTCGCCGCGCCGCAGATGATCGTTTGCAGGCTGTTGCCGAACATGTTCCTGCCGAATTTTTTCGACAGCGTCAGCGCCATTTCCGCCAGCGCCGGCACCAGCACCATGATCGTCGGCTGAAACGCCGCCGCGTCGCGGAACATGTTTTTGTTGTCGCGGCAGATCAGCAGCGTGCTGCCCGTGTACAGGGACGCGAGCAAATTGCGGATCAAGCCGAACACGTGCGACAAGGGCAGCACCAGCAAATAGCGCTGTTCAAACACCTCCGGCACGCCCAGACAGCTGTTGATGACGCCCTGCATCACGGCGGTGTGGCTGAGCAGCGCTCCCTTGGGCATACCCGTGGTGCCGCCCGTCATGATGACGGTGCAGCCGTCGCTGCCTTGGCAGTCCGCCGCAGGCGCGGTGTCGTTCGCCGTTTGCGCCGCGTCGATCACGGGCAACGCCGCTTCAACGGCTGTTGCGGCAACCAGCGCCGCGCAGCCAAAGCGCTTGGCAACGCCGCACACCTGCTGCGCATTTAAATGCGCCGGCAGCACCGCCGCCGTGCAGCCAAAGGTGACCACGGCGAGAAACGCCCTGACAAAATCATAGGAATTGGGCAGCTGCAGCGCCACGCGGCTGCCCGGCTGCACGCCGTTGTCACGCAGCACGGCGCGAAAGGCGGCAACATCCTGCGCCAGCTGCGCATAGGTGTACTCGCTGCCGTTGTCGGCGATCGCGGTGAGGCTCGCGTATTCTTTCGCGCGGGCTTCCCACATGTCTGTGACCGTGGGGTAGCGCACGATCCGCGCATAGGTTTTTTCGCCGGTATAGCGGCGGTATAGATCCAGTGTATCGGCAATCATGTTGATTCCTCCGTGTAGGTAGTATGATGGGCAAGCTGTTCCAAATACGCCTCGCGGTCTTGGAGCAGCTGCGTGATTTCTTTGATTTTGGCAAAGGCGGGCTTGCCGCCGCACAGCGCCGCAACGTCCACCGGCGCGTCCACAATGACCTCCAGCCGGCTGTACCAGTGACGGCGCGGCTTGATAAACAGCGGCACGATCGGGCAGTGCCCCTGCATCGCCATCAGCACCATGCCGGACTGAAATGTCAGCATCTGCCCCCCGTTGATGTGCCCCTCGGGAAAGATGGTCACGACCTTGCCTCCGTTGAGGTTGTCGGTGACGGCGCGAAAGGAGCCGACGCCGAAATTGTCGGCGTCAATGGGGATCAAACACCCTGTCGCGCGGAAAAACGGCCCCGCCTTGGTTTCCGTAAACGCTTGGTGACAGACGAAATACTGGCGGCGGTACCACAGCGTCAGCATGGTGAACACCGGGTCGAGAAAGCCCGTGTGATTGGAAATGACCAGCGCCGCGCCGCGTATCCGTTTTTTGGCTTGCGCGGACGTGTAGCGGCGCTTCGGCCGCAGCCACACAAGCCCCGGCAGCGCGCCGGTCAAGCGCACAAAATCCATCAACAGGCAGCGCAGCGAAAACAGCTTAGCTTTTGGTTGCTTGCTCATTGAGTTGCTTCTCCAAACTGATGATTTTTTGTCGCAGCGCGTCGGACACCCGCGTCAGGTTTTCCTTTTCCGTCAGGCTGTTGTCCGTGAGGTCGCGCGCAAACACCGGCTTGCCGATGATGACGTGCGCGCGTCGCCTGTTGAAATACGCGCCGTCGGTAAACACGGGAATGACGGGAACGCCGCTTTGCAGCGCCAAATACGCCGCGCTCGGCTTAAAGGGCAGCGGCCGCGCCTCGCCCTTGAGGGGCAGGCGGCTTTCGGGGAAAATTTCCACCACGCCGCCCTTGTCCAGGATCTCCTGCGAACGGGTGACAAAGCCGAAGTCGCTGGCGTTGCGGTCGACGCGGATGCCGCCCATCCACTTTAAAAACAAGCCGAGCGGCTGCTTTTGAAACAGCACCTCCGCCATCTGCGCGCGCAGGGTGCGCGTGAAAAACACAAACATCCACACGGCGTAGTCCCACACGGAGGTGTGGTTGGACAAAACGATCGCCGCGCCCCTGATGCGCCTGCCCTGCACGGCTTTGTCCTCGTAATAGATCTTTGTGCGGAACACCGGCAGCTGCACGGGGTAGGCGGTCAGCCGCACAAAGGCGTTGAATATATTCATTGGTTTTCCTTTATATAGTCATACAGCGCCTGCACGGTGTGCAGGGTGTCGCCGTCGCTTTGCGGGAACGGCAGGCCGAAATCCTCCTGCAGCTTGGCGATCAGCGCAAAGTAGTCGAGGCTGGTGCCGCCTAAGTCGGCAAAAAAGTCGGACTGCGGCGCCACGGCTGTTACGTCGATATCCAGCGCCGTCGCCGTCATTTGGCGCAGGTGCAGCATGAGCGCGTCCTGTGCGCCGTCCGCCTGCGTTTGCGGCGTCACGGCGTGCAGCCTGCCGCTTTGGTAGTCGGACAGCAGACGGCGGCGGTTGAGCTTGAACTCGTCGTCCTGCAACAGCGGATCGGAAATGTAGGCGATCTTGCCGATTTGCCCCGTCAGGTTGTTTTGGGCAAGCCGCGCTTTGAGCTGCCTGTCGATCTTCTCCAGCTGTTCGGCGGTCAGATAGCGGTTGACGGACGCGAGCAGCACGGGCGTTTTTTCGCCGGGGATCAGGCACACGCCGTTCACCCCTGCCACGCGCAGCAGCGGCTCCGCCAAATTGGGGTTGAGATTTTCGCCGTTCGGCGCAACGATCAAATCGTCGGCTCTGCCCACAATGCGGTAGCTGCCGTTTTCGCACACGGCAAGGTCGTGGGTGTTGAACCACGCGGACTTGTCGGTGACGGTGGTTTTGCCGTCCTCGATGATATATTTGGCGATCACGCTGCCGCGCACCAGCAGCTCGCCGTTTTCGTTGATTTTATATTCGGCATAGGTCATGGGCTTGCCCACCGAGCAGCTGTTGCGCTGCCGCGGAACAAGGGACAGCTCCACCGAGGTGATGCCGATCTCGGTCATGCCGTAGCCGTCGGCGAGGTGATAGCCGATGGCGTTGAAAAATGCGATCACCTCGGGACGGATGGCGCTGCCGCCCGTGATCAAAAAGCAAATGCTTTCGCCAAACAAATTGTCGCGCACCTCGCGGAAAGCTTTTTTGGCAAACGCACGCGACAGCGCCGGGCTGCCGCTGAGCTTTTGCGCGATGCGCAGTCCCTTTTGAAACTTTTGATAGGTTTTGTCGCCGCGGCTTTTGATGGTCTTGATGGCTTGGTCGTACACCGTTTCCCAAAACAGCGGCACGGCGAAGATATGCGTCACCTTGTGGCGCTTGATGGTGTTGACGATGGTTTGCGGCTGCATATCGTTGAGCTGCACGAAGGCGCGCGAGAAAAACGCGAACCAAATGTACATGGCGATCAGCCCGAACACGTGGTAAAACGGCAAAAAGCAGAGCTGCTTGATGTGGCCGTCATAGTGCTGCTTGGCGACGGCGCATTGTTGGATGATGTGGTAGCTGTCGTGGATCTGGCAGCGGAATTCCTCGGCGGAATAGGCGCAGATTTTCACATGCGCCGAGGTGCCCGAGGACATCACCAGCAGCTCCCCGCCGAAGCGCTCGGCAAGGTAGGTGTCGCCGTCCGTTTGGATGTCCTGTGCCAAAACGGTGCGCACCGCATACTGTCTGCCGTCGGAGATGACCGCCTGTGCGCCGCAGTCGGCGAGCGCCTGTTCCAGCGACGCGTCGCTCAGGCGCAGATTCAGCAGCAGCGGCCGGCAGCCTGCCGCCAAAATCGCCCAAAACAGCTCGATCCACAGCAGCGAATTGTCCATGCTGAGGCCGATCACCGCGCCGTCGGGAACCTTGAGGGTGCGCCGCAGCGCCGCGGCAAGGTGCAGAATATCGTTGTACGCCTCGCCGTAGGTGGTCTGCCGGATGCGGTAGCCCTCGCTTTTTTCATAGAGTAAATTTTCCTTTTCGCTGAACATCAGCACAAACAGCGACGCAAAGCCGCCGTCGGCTGCATCCAGCTTTTGCAGCTTTGCCGCCACAAACGTGTCGATATCGCGGCAGCCGCCCAAACCGTAGTCGTTCATATACCCATTCCGTTTCTATGATTGATAGATTCGCATACGTTGAATATTATACTACAAACTGCCGTCGGATTGCAAGTCTTTTCGACAGAAAGCGCGCGGCAGCACCGCCGTCCATCCGTGTGACCCCCGTTTGACGGAGGTATTCGGTAAAAAAGGCGACAAAAATCGCTCCAACCCTTCGATTGGAGCGATCGATTTGTTTTCAGGACTTGCCGGGCAATATGACATGATGCCCATTCGTATCAGACCGCCCGGGCACCGTTCCCTTTGTCAGGCGATCGGCTGACCGATCCCCTCCGGTGCATCCATCGCCGCCAGCCAGCGCTGGAGCCATGTGACGTCAAAAATATTCACCTCGCCGTTGCCGTCGATATCCGCGACAGCCTCCGTAAAGGTAAACGACAGCGGAAATTCCGCCAGATACTGCTGGATACAGGTCGCGTCAATAATGCTGACGGTGCCGTTGCCGTCCACATCGCCGAGAAGCACCGGCGTCTCCGCCACCCGGAAGGTCGCCCACGCCTCGCCGTGCAGCACGCCGTTGCGTGTGGGCGTCGCGACAACGGTATAGTTTCCGATATCCCTGATATCCTCCTTGGCGATCTCGACCTCGACCGGCGTATCGTTTTCACCGTCCACTGTCTGATAGTAGGTCAGGGTGTAGTCCTCGCCCTCGGTGTAGGTTTTGCCCGACGCGCTTGTCAGGGTGACCGCAGGCAGCTCGACCGGCGCGCCGGTGTACCGCACGGTGTCGGCGGAAAGGTTCATGCCGACGATATCGCCGCCGGCGTTGACCATCGTGCCGAGCGGACGGACGTTTTTCACTTTCGTGCCGTTTTCATCGTGTGCGATGGTGAACGCCACCGACACGGCGGCTGTTTGACCGCTCTCGTTGGAGAAGCAGGCGGTATAGGTGTATTCGCCGTCGGCGAGCGTCATCAGATAGTCGGTGCTGAGAGCGAGCGCGGCGCCGTCCTCCTCGGTGAAGCGCCATGTTTCGAGCGCGTCCTCGGAGATACCCTCGTCCTCTCCTTCGCTGCCGTCCGTGCCGACGGGCGCGGATCGCTTGTTACCTTTCGGCTGATAGCTCGCGATCTCCTTGCCGTTTTTGTCGAACATCTTGCAGCTTCCGGCTTCATCGGTGTTCGTCAGCTTGGTCAGCCAGCCGGACTGCAGATTGGCAAAGTTCATCTCGTTTGTTCCGGTAGCCTCATAGAGAGGGCTGAGAGCCCACGATGGGATCAGCAGGAAGTATTTATATCCCTCCAGATAATCTTGACTGCTGAAGCTCTGCAACGCCTCGGGATTCATTTTTACGATCGATTCGAACGCGGCTCTGTAGTCCGCCCAACGCTCGACGTCGATAATAGGATAATCAAAGTAGCCTTGACGCACACCTTGGCAATCCTTACAGGTCTCGGTGTAATAACAGCGGTAGTTGTAGCGGGTGAACAGGTTGAACAGACCGCCCTTATAGGGAGTCGCTTCGAACTTGGTGATCTTGCGCGTCCCCTTGAAGTCGTGATATCCCGTTATCTCCTGTCCGCATTTGGTACAATGCGTGTGGTGAGCAGCTAAGCCTTTCGGCTCCCATTCGCCGGGGGTACAGGCTTCCTCTTCTTCGAACATCAGCTTCTTGCATCTCGCGCAGTGGCTTCTGTGGGTAAAGTTGGGATAAGAGCCTTTGGCGGGGACATAATCGTCCCTGCCGGTGCCCGCATGGGAACAGAGCTGATCCTGGTGATAGCTGCACTTGGTGCAGTCGACGGAAACCTCGCCGTTATAGATCTCATAGCCGCTGACGTTGGACAGGACAGCAGTCGCCACGAGATCGTGCGCTTCATTTGCTGTAAAAACGACATGGCAGCGGCTGCAGCGTTCGTCGTGGGTGCCGTTGCCGTTATCCACATATTCACGCTGTACGCTGTGGTCGCAGTCGCCGTCGACCGCATAACTGCACTTGGTGCAGACGGTGCGATACTTTCCGGCAGGCTTTCCGGTCTCGGGATCGTTGACCGGCTCGTTTTTGAGATCATGCTTCTCGGCGTTGGCAAGACAGCCGCCGCAATGGG
>CAMKOU010000010.1 GCA_946414505.1 uncultured Clostridia bacterium
GCGAAGATGAAGTTCAAAAAGTGGTGTATTTCTTCGGTGGATACCGTCAAGGAAAGACCGCAGGACACCACCGAGAAAAAAGGCTTCGGCTTGTTCAGCAGAAAGAAAAAAGAAGATAATCCCGCAGAAAAGTAAGCCTTTTCCGGCAGCCGGTTAAGGAATAAAACAATTTCTCCCCGAATATACTTCAAGCAAGTATGATTCGGGGGGTTTTTATGTCAGACAGGAAAAAACTGATAAAAGCGACGGCAACAGGGCTGTTGTGCGGTATACTGACCAATGTGATATTGATGTGCCTGCTTGCATTGGCGCTGACAAAAGCGGGCTTGCTGCCGCCGGATATCCTCGGCTATGTGATGGCGGGTATCTTGGGCGCGGGCGCACTGGTCGGCGGCTTCATCGCGGCAAAAATCAACCGTGGCGCCGGGCTGGTGGCAGGAGCGTTCACCGGATGTGCGATGCTGTGCGTTTTGATTCCGGCAGCTGCCCTGCGCGGCACGGCGGATCTCACCGCGCTGTTTTTCGTAAAAGCGGCGGCAGCGCTGATCGGCGGCGCCGTTGGCGGGATCCTCGGCATCAGGGGGCGCTCGTGACCGTGCGGCGCCGGGTGTTTGTATCGGATTTATCGGAATTCGCACTTTTTTTCGTAAAAACAGTGGAAAATTCAATATCAATGTGGTATAATAAATATAATTATACCGTCCGTAAGAATTTTGACATAAAGGAGAATCCATATGGCTAAGCTAAAGCTCCCCGAACAGTTGCAGGTTTGGAAGGTTCTGTCAACTGCTTCGGAAACAGGCAGCTATCCCAAATTCAATGTGACCAAAACGGAATTTAACGGCACCAAAACCAATGCTGTGCTGACGTATGTGAATTTTGAAGGCGACAATTACAACAGCGAAAATGTGGATTTGGTCAATGACGAAGCCAATTTTGTAAAATCCGTAATGAAGCTGCGCGGCGTCAGCAATTATTTGGACGCAGTGGTAGACAACAATCCCGCCAAAAACAGAATTGATTTTTATTTACTGACCACCGACGCCAAATCCGTAAAGTCCTTCCCTGACGACAAGTCATGGGGCGACGCCGAAATTGTGGACTTTGGTTTGCAGATCAGCGAAATTCTGGAAAAGCTGGAGCAAAACAATATTTTGCACGGCAACATCAAACCCGAAAATGTGTTTGTGGATGAAAAGGGAAAGTATACGCTCGGCGGCTTCACTGCCTTTGAGGGCAACGCCAGCGACCCTGCTTTCTTGGCGCCCGAAATGCAGCAGGGCAAGCAGCCCGACTACACCACCGACATTTATTCACTCGGTTTGATGATGTATGCCATGGCGAACGGCGGCAAGCTTCCCTTTGAAACGGAGGAGGTTGACCGTGCCGGCGCTGTGGAGCAGCGGCGCCGTTCGGCGACGATCCCCGCCCCTGCCGGCGGCAATGAAAAGCTCAAGAGCGTGATCGTGATCGCCTGCCAGCCCGAAAACAAAAACCGCTGGAAAAATGCGGGCAACATCAAAAACGCGCTTGCCTCCATCAAATCGGAGCTGCCTGCGGCAGCGCCGCAGACGCAGGCGGTCGCCGTGCCCGAGCGCACCGATTTTGAAAGCAATGTGTTTGAAGAATACGCCTTTGAAGGCGCCGTGCAGCCGCCTGTCCCCAAGCAGCCCGAGCCGGAGCAGGTCGATATCAACATGGCAATGGGCGCGGTGATGGCGGCGGAAGCCGCGCAGCTGCAGCAGGCATCCGCAGCAGAAGGCAAGGACGTGGACAACAACGTTTTTGACGACTATGAAGTGCATACCCGCGTGTTCAATTTGCGCAATGCGCAGGATGCCGACAATAAGAATTACGGAGATCTGTTTGAAGACGATTCTTCCAAAAAAGAAAAAAAGGAAACCGCACCTGCTGCCAAAGCTTCCTCCGCGCCTGCGGTCAACGTGCCCCCTGTTGCGCCGGAGGAAAACCGCACACTGCCCGAAAACAACGGCGCATATGAAGCGGAAATGGTGTATCAGGAGCCGATCAAGCGCAACAAAAGCTTTATCATCGGTGTGGTGATCATCATTGTTGCCGCGTTGGCAGCCCTGGCAGCGCTGGGCATTTACGCCGCACAAAACGGCTTTTTGCCTTTCTTCAATAATAATGCACAGGAAACGACTGCCGCTGCGCCGACCCAGCAGGTCACCACCGCGCCGGCCGTCACTGCCGCTACGCAGGCTACAACGGTTCCGCAAACAACTGCGGAAGTCACCACGGTTCCCGAAACCACCGCGGAACCCACCACAGAAGCGCCGACCTATCCCGAAGAGTCCTATCCCGAAAATGTGGTCGGTTACTTCTATGACTATGCCGAAGAGGTGCTTACCTCCCAGGGACTTGTCGTCGCACGGGAATACAAAGAAAGCACCGACTTTGAGGAGGGCTTTATCATTTCGATGTCGCCCGACAGCAGTACGCTGCTCAAGCGCGGCAGCACGGTGACGATCACCATTTCATCGGGTCCCGGCGGCGGTTCTTCCGACAGCAGCGGCGGTTCTGCTGACAGCAGCAGCGAATCCTCCGGCAGCGAAAGTGCCGAAACCCAAGAATAATATCCTATACGCATGAAGGGGAAGAAACCTGCACGCTTCTTCCCTTTCTGCGTATTTTCTTGTGTGAAGTTCAACCATGGTTAGGAGCCGATCCTATGAAAGAAAAAATACTGACAATATGGAAAAGCAAAGTGCTGTTTGCCTTTGTGCTGAACGCTGTTTTTTTGGCGGTTGCCATTGTGTTTACCTCCTTTACCTACAGCGGCACGACGGATTATTACAATTCCCTCCTGATTTGTCAAAAGCACATTTATGCCAACGCCTCCATTAATTATTTGTTGGCGGTATTACTCGGCACGGCGCAATACGCCTTTCCTTTCATTAACTGCTTTGTGTTGTTTGAGGTTATGGCGTCTTTTGCCGCCTTTATGTCGATTACATTTGTGTTTGCGGACAAGTATAATAAGCGCAAGGCGTTTATTTTTGCCGCATTGCTGAATATTATGTTTGCCTTGCACCACTACACGTATGTGGACAGCACGCGTACCGCCGCGTTATTGTGTACGGCAGGTTTTTTGCTCGTGCTGCTCGCCATTCATCAAAAGCGCTACACGCTCTCCTGCTGGGTGGGCGTGGCGGAAATACTGCTCGGCTCCTTTTTAAATATCGCTTACTTTTTTGTAGCGCTGGGCTTTGGCGTGGCGTTTTTCTTCGGCGACCTGATCGCCAAAAAGAAGTACCGCCTGCCGTTTCGCAAGCTGTTTTGGTATTTTCGCCCGTTTTTGCTGATGTTTTTATTTGTCACGGCACTGACCCTCAGCTTCTGCCAGTTTTCCTACACCGTCAATCACGCCACCGAGCAAACGCGCGATTACTATGAATACGCCGTGACCCAAAACGCTGTCAGCTCGCTGCCTTTTCCAAGCTACAGCGACCACGAAAAGACCTTTGCCGAGGCGGGGATCACAAGCGAAGCGGATTATGAACTACTGAAAAACGGCTACTGCGACAAGGATGCCGGTCTGGATGCCGGTGCATTAAAAACCGTACACGCCATACAAATGCAGGACAACCCCAAAAACTTCATCAATATTTCCTATGCGGTGTTTGAGGATAATTACGAGGAGATCATGCAGCTCAACCGCTCCATTGTGGTGATCGCGTTTTACATCATCGCCTCACTTGTCTTTATCTTCTATCACAAAAACCGCTTTTCGTTCTTTCCCCTGTTTTATTTTATTGTAGGATTTATTTCCGGCTTTATGCTGCGGTTTCTCTATGACAGCGACAAAAACCTTACCTATGGCATCTGGGTGCTGATGATCGCCATGCTGCTGAACTCCTTTAACTTCGCCATTTTGCGGCATGAAGAACCGTATAAAAAGCTGCGCCGCCACAATGCGCCGCTGGTGCTTTCGGGAATCGCGGTGCTGTTGCTGGGTGCCGCCAACGGATTGATCTACTATTACCAGCAAAGTCCCGTCACCAACACTGCCCTCGAAAACAACGCGCGGTTTTTGATTTCGGAGTTGGATCGCAATCCCGATTGCTACTATATCATGGATCCCGACACCAAGGACAGCTTTATCCGAAACACCGAGAACTATGAGCATCCCATGTGGGGCTTCCGCGCAGGCTATCTGGATAATCTCGATGACTTCGGCTATTTCCACAATGAAGAGACCCTGCGCCGCCGCAATTTGCCGGAAAACATATATGAAACCGCGCTGAGTAAGAAAAAGATTTATGTGATCGACAACAACATTATCTTTAAAAAAGAACAGTACTTTACGCAGCATTATGCTGCCGAGGGCAGCAGAGCCTATTATGATCTGATTTCCGAACCAAGCGGATATAAAATCTATAAAGTTAAAACAAGCTGAAAAAGCTGCAACCGCCGTATGTGCCATAATACGGTGGTTGCAGCTTATTTACAATCCGTATCCTCCGTCTTCGCCCTCGGCATAGGTGCGCACCGTGTCGATAAACGGCTTTGCCACCGGATTGGAAATGGTTTTTGACCACGCCATGACATACGCAATACCGGTATCGGCGTCTGCGATTGGAACAGAAACCACTTTTTCGCCGGCTGTCAGCGACGCAAGCGCATGTGGTACAATAGCGACACCCATGCGCGCCAATACAGCGATATACACCTCGGTCAGGCTGTCATAAGTGCCCTCTATCACGGGTGTAATGTGAAAAGTGCGCATCAAATCCATGATCTCCATGTACAGAATCGGGGCAGCTGCCTCGGACAACAATACGAGCCTTTGGTTGGCGAGCCGGTTAAGACTGACGGCGGCGTGTCCTTGCAGGCTGCTTTGCGCATGTGCCAGCACCACCAGCGAATCGGTGTGTGTCACTATGGCTTCAATGCCCGAATGCTCGGGCAGCATGTCGCGCGGCATAAAGCAAAAATCGTACTCGCCTCCCGTGATCGCCGTGCTGCGATCGGCGGCGTCGATTTGCTTCAGTTCAACGGCGACGCCCTGAAAACGCGCGGTAAAATCAGCAATACAGCGCGCCGGAAACTCCATGGAGGTAACATCGCAGCCAATCGTCAGCTTGCCGGTGCCTCCGTTTTGTAATTTTGCGATCACCTTTTTGGCTTTGCCGAGCGTTGCCGTCATTTCCAGCGCATACGGCAACAGCGTTTTACCCTCATTCGTGAGCAGCACATCGCGGTGGGACCGCGTAAACAGCTGCACGCCAAATTCCTTTTCCAGCTCGCTGATGTAGCGGCTGACCGTGGACTGCGACACATAATTGCGCCGCGCCGCCTCGGAAAAATTCAGCGTTTGGGCAACGGATATAAAGCAGTTGAGTTGATGGATATCCATAAAAACCTCCTGTAAATCCCGGTGTATCCAAGTGCATCATGCAGAAACCGAATCAGCCTATCGAATAATGCGCAAATTTGCATGACGGAACCGGTTGCAAAATCGGTAAAATCTGTTATAATTTAAATATAGCATAACTATATGCAAAAAGTAAATAGCTATTGAAAATTTTGAATGGAGTTTTGCAGCATGAAAAAAATAGTCATCACCGGCATGGGCGCCGTGACGCCCATCGGTATCGGTGTGGAAACGTATTGGAACAACCTGATCGCCGGTCGGTCGGGCATTGACACCATCCAAAGCTTTGACCCGTCGGAGCTGGCGGTACAGTTCGCGGGTGAGATCAAAAACTATGTGCCGACCGATTATTTGGAAAAGGATCTGGTGCGCAAAACCGATCCGTTTATGCAGTACGCCTACATCGCCGCCGAAGAAGCGCTCAGGCAGAGCGGCCTGACCATTGAACCGGAGCGCACGGGCATCGTCATGGGCACTGCCATGGCAGGTGTGGCGACGACCGCCTTTACGCAGGACGCGCTGTCGGGCGCGTCGCACAAAAAGGTGGGACCGCGTTTTATTCCCAAAATCCTCGGCAATATCGCAGCGGCGAATATTGCGATCGACTATAACATCCAGGGACCCAGCTTTACCGTGAGCACCGCCTGTTCGTCCGGCGGCGACGCCATTGATATTGCCGCCACCTTCATGCGCGCGGGCAAGGCGGACGTCATGCTGGCTGTCGGTGCGGAAAGCGTGCTGTGTCCGCTGGTGATCTACTCGCTTGCCAACGCCAAGGCGCTCTCGCGGCGCAACGACGACCCTGTTACCGCAAGCCGTCCGTTTGACGTGACGCGCGACGGCTTTGTGATCGGCGAAGGCGGCGGCGCACTGGTGCTCGAAACCGAGGAGCACGCCAAGGCACGCGGCGCGCATATATTTGCCGAGCTGTCCGGCTGCGGCAACACCTGCGACGCGCACCACGTTACCGCACCGCACCCCGAGGGCAGAGGCGCAAAGGCATGTATCCGCCAGGCAATTGCCGAAGCAGGCATCTCGCCCGCCGATATCGGTTACGTTAACGCGCACGGCACCGCCACGCACAAGGGAGACGCGGTGGAAGCAGCTGCCATAAAAGAAGTTTTCGGCGATACGCTCCCCTTTGTCAGCTCCACCAAGGGCGCGACCGGTCATATGATGGGCGCAGGCGGCATTACCGAGGTCATCGCCTGCATCAAGACCATTGAAACAGGCACGATACCGCCCACCATTCATCTGACGAAGGTTGACCCGGAATGCGCCGGTATCGACTATGTTGCCAACACGCCCAAACAGGCGAACATCCGCTACGCGATGTCCAATGCGTTCGGCTTTGGCGGTCAAAACTCCAGTATATTATTAGGAAAATACGAGGATAATGTATGATGCAACTTACTTATGATTCACAAATGTTTAGGGAAACCTTTGAGTCCGAATTTACTTGGCTGAACGGCTTTTTGCGCAATGTACGCCGCTTTGGCTGGAAACCCGCTGTGATTGCTCCTGTAGAAAAAAAGCAGTGGACCTACGAAGAGCTAAACGCAGACAGCAACCGCTTTGCCAACGCCATGAAAGCGGACGGCGTGCAAAAACAGGATATCGTGATGTTTCAGCTGTTTAACTCCGTACAGTTTTTGTACAGCTACATTGCACCGCAAAAGCTCGGCGCGATCAGCAACCCCGTCAACTTCAACCTGTCGGCAGGCGAAACCGCCGAAATCATGACGCACAACAAGGCGAAGGTCTATATATATGACGCGGAAATCGTTGACACCGCTGTGCAGGCATTAGCGCTCAGCGCGCATAAGCCGGCTGTCGTTTTGGCGGTTAATCATTCCAAAAAGGAATTTAAACTGCCGGAGGGACACCTCTTGTTTGAGGACTACGTCAAAAACGCAACCGATACAGAGCCGCCGGTGGATTTTGCACCGCATATTTACGACGAAGTGGTGCGCCTGCAAACCTCCGGCACCACCGGTACGCCAAAGGGCGTGCCGCTGAACAACATCAACGAGGTGCTGTCGGCGCATGACGTCATTATGCACTTTCCGCTCAACCCCACCGACGTCACCATGAACATGACGCCGTGGTTCCACCGCGGCGGCTTGCACTCAGGCGGTCCCACGCCCACGCTGTATGTCGGCGGCGCGCTGGTGATCATGCGCACCTTTAACCCGAAAACCACGCTCAGCTATGTGGAGCGTTTCGGAATTTCCTTTTTGACGGGCGTGCCGTCGGTGCTGACGCTGCTCGCCTCGCGGCAGGAAAAGCATCCCAAGGACCTGTCGTCCCTCAAGGGCATTATCACCATGGGCAGTCCGCTGGAAAAGGAAGCGTGCATCCGCTTTCAAAAGGTGCTTACGCGCAATATTTATAACGGCTACGGCACCACAGAATCGTTTTGGAACACATTTCTGCGTCCGTTTGATTTGCCTGAGATGTCAGGCACCGCCGGGCGATCCTGTACCGACGACGAAGTACGCATCGTCAAATTATACGAGGATAAAAAGGCGGAGCCGGACGACATGGTGCCCACCGACAATATTGCCGAGGGTGAGGTGATCATCAAATGCCCCGCCAAGTCCACCTATTGCTACGCCAACAATCCACAGGCAACCAAAGAAAAATTTTACAAGGGCTGGCTGTACACGGGCGATATCGGCACATGGGACAAACGGCAGTTTATCACCATTGCCGGCAGAAAGGACGACATGATCATCAGCAAGGGTGAAAACATCTACCCTGCCCGCATCGAAGAAACACTCAACACCCATCCCAAGGTAGCCGAGTGCATCGTGACGGGCGTCCCCGACAGCACCCGCGGCGAGTCGGTGGCGGCATATGTGATTCCCGCCGATGACAGCCTGACCGTGCAGGAGCTGCTCGATTTTTGCGCCGCATCCTCGCATATTTCCAAATACCAGGCGCCGCGCTACTATCGTTTTGTCAAGGAATTACCGCATACGGCTACGGGTAAAAAACAACACTTTGTTATAAAAAAACAGGCGAAGGAGGATTTGGCAAACGGATTGTTGCTGAAAAAATAGAATGGAACCACATTATTATTTTCGTAAAGCGAATTATTATGAAACCGATCAAATGGGCATCGTGCACCACTCCAATCATATTCGCTACTTTGAAGAAGCGCGGCTGGATTTTATGCACACGATCGGATGTGACGCTGCTGAAATGGAAAAAGACGGTATCATTATTCCCAATGTGGACGCCTACGCCAAATACGCAAAGCCCATTCGCTTTGCCGATAAGGTAACCGTTGCTGTGCGCCTTGTTAAATTCAACGGCGCTACCATGCGCTACGAATATGTCATGCGGCTGCCGGACGGCAACACCGCTGCCACCGGCTATACCACCCACTGTTTTGTCGGCAAGGATTTTAAGCCGTTGTCGCTGAAGCATAAGTACCCTGTCTACTACGAAAGGCTGCGGGCGCATATTTCCGAATAGAATAAAAAATCAGGTCGCTGTATTTTGCCTTACAGCGACCTGTTTTTATACGATTATGCAGCTTCTTGGTTTTGCTCCTGCTTCGCTTTTTTGTGTCCCTTTGTATAGTAGGAAAACGGGGCGGTGAGGAGGATGGAGCCGTAGTAGGTAATAAAGCGCCACGCGACGATGGCAGGCTTGGTTTTGCTCATGAAAAAGCCGCCGTAATACAGCGCAAACGCCGCTTCGGCGCCGCCGGAGGCACCGGGCAGCGGGATCAGGTTGGAGGTAAACAGTACAAACGACTGAATACAAACAAAATCGAACCAATTGCCGACCGGCAGCAGCATGGATGCTGCAAACTGCGGCATTCCAAACGCAAGGTAAATGAAATACGGCACCGACAGGATCAACAGCACCTGCACCAGCACCAGCGCATAAATTTTGACCATGCGCTTTTTTTCCTTTGTCAGCATACGGTTGGCGTCCAAAAACAGGTGAAATTCGCGCGTAAGCTTGGCGATTTTTACATCGGAATTCTTCACGCGGAGCTTGCGCAGGATTTTGGTGATCAGTCCCAACAGCTTGCCCGTCAGCCTTTCGGAATAACAGACGATCAGCAGCAACACCGTCAAGCCCATCTGCACCAAAAAGCCGAGGACGATAAATGCCGACGCCCAAAAGCCCTGAAATGCGTTGCTGAACAACTGAAACCGCGCGAGGATGGCAAACACGCTGAACGCCATCGTGACAAACTGATACACAATAAACTTTTGCGTCATACACGCCGAACCGAAGCCGACGCTGATTTTCATTTTGGACAGCACATACAACTGCATCGGCTGACCGCCCGTGCTCGACGGCGTAATGGCACTGAAAAACACCCCGACGCAGCTTACCTTGAGCGCGTCGATAAACCGTACCTTCGGATACTGCGATTGCAAATAAATGCGTGTGACTAAGGCGTCCACAACGATGTTTAAATCAAACACGACCATGCCGAGCCCCAGCAACCACAAATTGATGCCCTCGCGCGACCGGAACAAATCAATGACGCCGCCTTCGGAAAATATGAAATAATACAGCAAAACGGCAGTTAACACGCCGACAATAATATTAAAAACCGCCATGCCGCTGATTTTGAATATCTTTTTCTTCTCCTCCAAAGGAACCTTCTCCCATATTGAATAATATATTTATCATACAACTTTCAAATTGAATTTGCAACAACAAACTTGTAATATTTTGGGAGTGTCACAGGGATGTAATCTTTATGAAAGAACTGTCATTTACTGTATAAACAAACGCTTATCCTTGCCAAGCTTTGCAAATTATGATAGAATAAATCTATACCTATCAAAGCGGCGTGTTTTCCGCTCAACGGAGGCTGCATATGCCATTCAATCATCTTGTCAACTATTTCGGACTGGCGTTTGCCGTGCTGCTTGCGCTGCCGCATATCATCTATCGAAGGAAACACCGTGTTTCCCCGTCGGATTATCCCAACCGCGCCATGTATTTGTTGGATCGGATGGGCAGATTTGGCGCGCTGTTTTTAATGTCCTTTCACACCGGCATCCTGGAAAAGGGCTTTACCGAACCCAAGGAGAAAATGCAGCGGTTTTGGCTCATATCCACCGCTCTGCTGATTGCGGTATACTGGCTGCTGTGGCTGCTGTTTATGAAGCAGCCGAAAAGAAGCACGGGATACCTGATCGTCGCTGTCAGCGCGGTCGCGGTGATTTTCAGCGGCATTTTGCAGGTGAATACGCTGCTGTTTACGGCGGGTATCGTGTATGCGATCGGCGAGTGTTATATTGTCAGATGTATTACATAGGAGGCACATACCCATGAATGTCTTAATGCTGTTAAAACCCAAAAAAACCGTCAAATATCTCTACGAGAACAACACCCTGCGACAGGGACTGGAAAAAATGCGCGCCCACAGCTATACCGCCATTCCCGTTATCAGCGAGGACGGCAAATATGCGGGCACCGTCAGCGAAGGCGACTTTTTATATTATCTGGTGGATCTGCACAACAACAGGATCAACGAAAAGGAGCGCCACCGCGTCAGCGATATACTTCGCAGGGGTTTTAATCCTGCCGTGCGCATTGATGTCACGATGGAGGAGCTGCTCAACCGTGCGCTCAGCCAAAACTTTGTACCGGTGGTGGACGATTTCGGTACCTTTATCGGCATCGTCACCCGTCAGGATATCATGAAGCATTTTATTGAATAACAGCGCAGCCCTCTCGAAACCGGGAGGGCTGTTATTTCTATTCGATACAAAGCTCCACCGGGCAGTGGTCGGAACCGAACACCTCGGTGTGAATGGCTGCGGATCGCAGCCGCTCATTTAATGACTGCGAGGTAATAAAATAGTCGATGCGCCATCCGGCGTTTTTTTCTCTGGCGCGAAAACGATAGGACCACCACGAATACACGCCCTCTTTGTCAGGATAAAAATAGCGGTAGGTATCGGTAAAGCCGGCGGCTAACAGCGCGGTCATTTTTCCGCGTTCTTCATCGGTAAATCCGGCGTTTTTACGGTTGGTTTTCGGGTTTTTGAGGTCGATCTCCGTGTGGGCAACGTTAAGATCACCGCAGAGAATGACGGGTTTTGTTTCATTCAGCTTTAACAAATAGGCGCGAAAGGCGTCCTCCCACGTCATGCGATAATCAAGGCGGCGCAGCTCGTTTTGCGAATTGGGCGTGTAGCAGGTGACCACATAATAGTCGGCAAATTCGGCGGTGATCACCCTGCCCTCGGCATCATGCTCCGCTATGCCGATGCCGTAGGTTACACGAAGCGGCTCTTCCTTGGTAAATAAAGCGGTTCCGGAATATCCCTTTTTTTCGGCATAGTTCCAGTATTGATAATAATCCGGCAGGTCGAGGTCGATTTGTCCCTCCTGCAGCTTGCTTTCCTGAATACAAAATACATCCGCATCCGCTTCACGAAAATAATCTAAAAATCCCTTCGTCACACAGGCGCGCAGACCGTTGACGTTCCACGAAATGAATTTTTTCATACCATACTCCCCTTTCACTTGCTACCAGTATACCCGAATCCTGCATTTTTCGCAAGTGTTTTTCATAAATATGCGGTGAAAGGCATTTTGAAAAGGGGTTAAAGGGTATGTTTGACATTCTCGGTTTGTTGGGACAATACGTCTGTTTTTTTATCCTGCATGTTTGCGGCGGCGGCGCTTTTCCAAGACCGCTCTCCGAAAAGAAGGAACGCGAATACTTGCAGCGGATGAAAAACGGTGACCGTGCCGCCCGCAACATCCTGGTGGAACACAATCTGCGGTTGGTGGCACATATCGTAAAAAAGTACTACGGCAGCCAAAACGAGCAGGATGATTTGGTGTCGATCGGCACCATCGGGCTGATCAAGGCGATTGACACCTTTAACCCCGACAAAAACATCCGCCTCAGCTCCTACGCGAGCCGCTGCATTGAAAACGAAATATTGATGCACTTCCGCGCCGGCAAAAAGACGGCGCAGGACGTTTCGCTAAACGAAACCATTGACACCGACAAAGACGGCAATCCGCTGACGCTGCTGGATGTGCTGGCGGTGGACGATCATATTTTGGATGATCTTGACCGCAAGCTGAACATCCAAAAGCTGGGGCAATATATCCATGAAGCGCTTACCGAGCGCGAAAAAACCATCATTATCCTGCGTTACGGCTTGAACGGTCAGCAACCGATGACGCAAAAGGACATTGCCAAGCGGCTGGGGATCAGCCGTTCCTATGTCAGCCGCATCGAAACAAAGGCGCTGCGGCTGCTGCGCAGGCGGTTTGAAACCGGCAGTAATCTTTAAGGCAATACCGCATAATTCAGGTGTGCGGATTGCGCAGCCAGATTTTTCGTCAGGTTGGACAAATAAATCGAGGTAAGGCTGTCGCCTTGCCGAGATTTTTTGGGCAAGCTGACGGAATAATATGCAAGCAAGCCGTGCGCTTTGAATTGTGCGGTGTTGCCTTAACATTGGCGCGTCTGTTACAACCGAAGCAACAACTTGGAACAGAATAACCATTCCCCATTTCGCCGGACCGAACGGAATGGGGAATTTCACAGCTGTAACTGTTTGAGAATACATTTTAGTTCTTCTAAAGAATATAGACAATTGAGCGCCGCCAGCATTGCATTGACGGACAGATACGTGGGCAATTGGAGATGCTGCAGCAGCACCTGCCGTTTTTTGGCGGCGTTTTCTCCACCGGTCAGCCCAAGCAGGCACAGATCTGCCTTGGTGATGTCGTTTGCCGGCAAGCCTTCTTCACCGAGAATGGTGGCGCCGCTGTTTTGAATGGCGGTCAAAATCACCTCGTCGGTGACGCCCTCCACGCCGAGTAAGCCCTCCTTGCTTTGATGCGGCTTGCGCTTCTCCTTGCCGCCGATCTGCGGAATATAACAGTGCTTCATCTGTTGGGGCGGCACCACGCCGCGTAAAAAATTGCGGATGACAAACCCTGCGCCGTCACTGTCGGTCAGGACTAAAATGCCGCGCTGCGCGGCAATTCGGCGAATGAGCGACTGCTTTTCCTTGTCGGAAAACACGCGAAATCCGCCTGTTTCGATGATAACAGTATTGACAAGTCCGCTCAGCTTGATTTTATCGTAACGTCCCTCGACGATGATCGCCTCCCGAATCGTCAGCATCAGCGCTTGCCCTCCCGTGCCAGTAACAACAGCCGCGCAATCAACTGCTCAAGCAGCAGCCTTTCATTGACACTGACCGACTTCATTTTCACTTCGGCATCCACCAGCACATCTAAACAGCGCCGCAGTGCCTCGGTACTGACGCTGCGGGTGGAGCGGCGGGCACGGTCAAGCGCAAAGGTGCGCCTGCCGTAGGAAAAATCCTCGGCGAGTCCCGCATTTTTGACGCCGCTTTCGTCGGCAACACGGACGCGGTAAGCATCGGTAAAGGCATTGGAGAGCACATAAAGCATCATGACCGGCTCTTCTTTTTGATAAAACAACAGGTTCAGTGTTTGAAAGGCGTCGTCTCCCCTGCCGGCAAGCACTTGGTCGGACAAAGAAAAAATTTTGGTTTCCAGCGTTTGCGGCACCAACAGGTCAATGGAGGCCGGTTGGATCTCTTCGCCGGAGGTGTAGGCGCACAGCTTATCCACCTCGTTTTTCAGGCGTGTTAAATCCTTGCCGCACAGCTTGATCAAGCGGGACGCATTGAGCCGCGAAATAAACTTGCCCTGTTGGTTGACCCATTTGGCGATATATTTTTCGAGCTTTCCCTCGTCGGGCAGGTCGAATTTGATTACCGCGCCGTCTTTTTGGGCGCTTTTTTGAATGCCCTCCCACGCTTTGGCGGTGGTTTTGGGCACATAGGACGGCATCGAAAGGATCAGCACCGTGCCCTCGGCGCGCATTTTGCAAATGGATTTAAACTTTTCTAAGTCCTCTTTGCCGAGCATATCGAGAAAAATGTCCGTCACCAGCACGCAGTTGTACTCGCTCATGAACGGCACAACGCCGATAGCGGACGCCAACGTGTCCATATCCACCTCGCCGCTGAAGCTGTGGAAATTGAAATCCGACGGGGTTTTGCCGCAAACAGCCTCGGTCAAACGCTTGGTGTATTGTTTAATATACATCTGCTCGCTGCCGCACAACACATAAAGCGGCGCAAAAGCACGGCTTTTGATTTGCGTATTCAGTTCCTTTTCGGTGATGACAGGCATAGCGCACTCCTATAAAACGGCAGGGTCCGCCAAACGAACGAACCCCGCCGCGTATGCTTATTCTTTTACAAACAACGGCAGCTCTTCCAAAAAGATGATGTCGTCACGGTTTTTAGCGTCGCCCTCGGCAAGGACACATGCCTTGCCGACCACATTGGCGTTGATTTTTTGCATCAGCGCTTCCAACGCTGCCAGGCTTTCGCCTGTGGAAATGACATCGTCTACAATCAGCACGCGCTTGTTCTGCAAGAACTGCACGTCATTGTCGCCCAGATAGAGCTTTTGCACCTCGGAAGTCGTGATGGAGTTGACCGAAATTTCCACACAGTTGCGCATATACACCTTGATGCTTTTGCGGGCAATGACGTATTCGCGGCAGCCCTGGCGCGCCATTTCATAGCAAAGCGGAATACCCTTGGCTTCGGCGGACACGATCACGTCGTGTTCGGGACAGCGCTTGAGCAGCTCCGCCGCCGCTTTTTCGGTCACTTCAACGTCGCCGAACATAATAAATGCCGCGATATCCACCTTGTCGCTGACAGGATATTTGATTAAATCGCGCTTCACACCCGCAATGTTGATTGTATAAGTATCCATGCTGTGATTCCTCCGTTATGCCATTTGCCCGTGCAGCTGCTCGCCGCCGATGATGTGAAAGTGCATGTGCTTGACGCTTTGGCAGCCGTGCTGACCGCAATTGTTGATGATACGGTAGCCGTCCTCCTTAATGCCGAGGGTGGCGGCAATTTGCGGAATCGTTTCAAAAATATGCGCGATCACGCCGCTGTTGCTTTTGTCAACGGCATTGGCGCAGCAAATGTGCTCTTTAGGAACTACCAGTACATGCACCTTCGCCTGCGGTTCCAAATCGTAAAACGCGAGGATCTGATCGTCCTCATACACTTTCTTTGACGGGATTTTGCCGGCAGCGATGCCGCAAAATACACAATTATCCATTTTTTTCGCCCCTTATAAAATAAAAATATATAAATATATCAACGTTTATTGTACACCTTTTGGCAAAAAAGGTCAATGTTTTTATTCACTTTTCTTTAAAGCCTTTTTGGCACGCCGGCGCTTGATGAAGCCGGGAACAAATTTATCGGTAAACCAGTCGATTTCCTTGTGGTAAAACACGTTGATTTCGGCGCCGAGCATCAGGCACACCATACAAAAATAGGTAAACACCATCACGATCGCCAGCTGTGTTAAGCCTTTGTAAATCGAAAAGCCGTTAAAATCGGTAACATATACCGAAATGGCAACCAACAGCACATGCCATGACGCGGCAGAAAACAGCGCGCCCGGCAATTGACAGCGGAAACCGTATTGGCGGCGTTTTTCACGCGGCAAATTGGGAATGTTGCGATAGAGCAGCGCAAATAAAAAAACCTGATACAAAAACACAATGACATAGCGCAGGCTGTAAATGAATACCACATAGCCGGGCAGCTTGCTTAGATACGGGCTGACCAGATTGTTGATGGTGGTACCGAGGAAGATCACGCCGACCGAACCGACAACAATCAGTAAAAACACAAAGGTGTGCACCATAGCGCGCAGTCGCAAAACAAACCAATTGCGGTTTTCAAAGGTGTTGTGTACGCGGTTGAGTCCGTTGGTGATGGCGTGCATACCCTTTGCCGCCGACCAAAGTGTGACAATGATGGTGATCACCGACATGCCTACCGACGGGTCATATACCTGATTCAGCGATTCGATCCAACCGGTGACGGTTTTTGCAGCGCCCGTATGATTGACCAGATAGTTCAGATAATCCGGGTCGATGTGCAGCTCTTGCAGCAGCGACATCAAAAACATCAACAGCGGCACTGCCGAAAGGATCAAAAAGAATGAGGTTTGTCCGGCGATGGCAAAAATATTGTCCCGTGTGATTTTATTGTAAAACGGTGTTACCCAGCGGATGACCTTTCGGATAAACACGATCATCTTTGTTTACCGTTTTTGGCGGACTGCACGTCGTACGAAATACGCGTAAGCGCTGTTTCTCCGAGCAGGTGCTGAAAGAATTTTGTCACCTTCATCAGCGTGCCGGGAATGATGACCATTTTGCCCTTTTCGGTTTTATCGAGCGCATACTGCGCCACAAAATGCGGGTCAAGTCCTTTGACAGAAAACCTGACGCGCGCCACATCGTTAAAATTGGTGTTGACCGGTCCGGGGCACAGCACGGAAATCTTCACCTTGCTGTTTTGACGGCGCAGCTCTTCGTGAATGGCTTCGGTCAGACGCACCACGTAGTTTTTGGAGGCATAATACGACGACAGTTTGGGGCCGGCAGAAAAGCCTGCCATGGAACCGACATTGAGGATCGTTCCGCTGTTGCGGGCGAGCATATCCTGCAAAAACAGCTTGGTAAGGATATGTACCGCACAAATGTTGGTGTGGATCAACTCTATCTCACGCTCCAGCGGTACTTTTTGAAAGGTGCCGTAGGCGCCGAAGCCGGCGTTGTTGATGAGCATGTCAACGTGTTCCTCCTGCAAATGCTCATGCAAATCATAGGCGTCCTGCTCGCGCGATAAATCAATGGTGATCACGCGGACATTGACGTTTTTCAGTTCGTTCTTTAAAGCATTCAGCTTGTCGGTGCTGCGCGCTGCGATGATCAAATCCCAGCCGCGCGCGGCAAGGATCCGCGCAAATTCTTTACCGATGCCCGAGCTGGCACCTGTGATCAATGCTTTCATGGCTTACTCCTTTTTCGCAGTGGCACACAGCCAGCTTGTTCCCTCTTTGGTGTCGGTTTGGATGCTGTGATACCCTGCATGTTGCAGCATATCGCGAATCTCCTGTTCGCTGACAGCCCGGATGTGCAGCCGCTCCTCAACCGCCTTCCAGCGGTCGGGGTCTTCCTCACTTTGCAGCATTTCAAACACGAGCAGCAGCGTACCGCCGTGCTTGAGGGTGCGCAGGATCTCCTTTAGATCGGTGAGCTTGTCCGGCCAAAAATAATAGGTTTCCACCGCGGTCACCACATCGAAGCTGTCGTCCTCAAAGGGCAGCGCGGAAACGCTCGCCTGCCGGATATCCGCTTTTTCGCACAGGACGTTTTTGCGGTTATACGTTAACGACTTTTTTACACACAGCGGTGAATAGTCAATGCCGAACACCTTGCCGCTGCCGACCCTGTCGCACAGCTTGGCAACGGTTTTGCCGCCGCCGCAGCCGACGTCGAGCGCGCGAAAGCCGTTGGAGATCTCAATATGCGACAGTCCCCAGTCGGTCAGCGCGTGATGCCCTTTATTCATGGAGCGAATCATGAGCCGCCCCCAAAAGCCAGTGGGCTTGACGGCGTTTTCGGTTAATTTATGATATTTTTTCATGGCTATCAACTCACAATGTATCGTAATAATTTCATTATACACCAATACAGCGGCATTTTCAAGCCATCGGCGTCAGTTGTCAAAAACTTTGATTTGAAACAATTTTTCGGCATTTTTATACATGATATTTTCGTAATCGGCGGCGCTGACCATGTCTTTAAAAGCGGTAAAATAGTCCTGATACAGCGAGCGCTGCCCCGCGCGGTTAAATTCCAAATGGGTTTTGCCGTCAATGGGATTGTCGGTACCGAACAGCAGCTTGTCGCTGCCGCAGGCTTTCACGGCGTCCACCGCGCTTTGCAGCGGCACCCATGTGGTGTCGCCGTACAGATTCGGCAGCTGGGCGATGAGGTGAATGGCTTCTTGGTTGCCGCTCTCCAAATCCATATGTACCGCCACAAAGCGAACGTCGGGATGCGCTTTGGCGGCATTGTACAAACGCCGCGTCATGGCGACCTCCATGTCCCCTGTGTGCGCCGCTACCGGCAAATGAAACGCCTGCGCCAGCTGATACACCGGCTCTACGCGCGGGTCATCGGGCGCGACCTGTGAGCGGTAGGGATGGATTTTGATGCCATAGATATAACGGCGGTTTTTTTCGATAAAGCGGTATAGCCTAGCATATGGTATCGGCTTGCCGAGTTGGATCCACAGCAGCGCGCCGAGCTGCCGCGGATGCCGTTTGACAGCGCGAACGGTTTTGCGGCACACCTGCATGGTGGATTTGCGCAGGGGCCACGGCAGGCGCTTATCCTTTTTATAATATTCGGTGCTTTCGATGCTGCTGATCAGCGAAAAATCCACGCCGTACCGCTTCATCGACCACAACAGCTTACGCACGCTGAGGTTCAGTACCAGCAGATTGCCGATATGCGCATGAGAATCAATGATCATACCCTAAAAATTCCTTTAATTCCGCCAGGCGCTCCGCGGCAACCTGTCTGCCGACGTCGTAGCACGCCTGTATTTTTTTCGGATCGTGCTCCATCCTGCCGATGGCAAGCGGCTCCTTGGGGCAAATGATAAACGCCTTGCCCGCCTGTTCCTGTTCAAACACATGGCGACGCTGTTCGTTGTACATCAAATGCCGCGTTTGAACCGCCCGCAGCATATGGGGATAGGGCTTTAAGCTCCGTTTGTACAGCCATATCTTGGACGCTGGCTCCTTGACATACTCGCGCGGACGGGTGAGTACGACCACATTGCGCGCGTACTGCTGCTCCATAAACCGCAGCGGAATAGAATCCGCCACGCCGCCGTCAAGATATTTGCCGCCGCCGACTTCGACAACGCGCGACACCAGAGGCATAGACGCCGAGGCGCGGATCCATTCGTAACAATCGTAGTCTGCCTTGTCGAGCTTTTGATAATGCGGTTTTCCGGTCGTGACGTCGGTGGCGACGATGTAAAACGCCATGGGATCTTCGTCATAGGTCTGTACATCGAACGGATCGAGCTGTTCGGGGATCGTATGGTAACAAAACTCCGCGCCGAAAATGTTGCCGGTTTTCAGCAGTGAACGGAAAGAGCAGTACTGCGGGTTCCTGCAATAGGCAAGGTTATACCGCAGCACACGTCCGCGCTGATGTGACTTGAGGTTACATCCAAAGGCTGCCCCTGCCGACACACCCACGCAGGCGGGAAATGTGATGTTGTGCTCCATGAATACATCAAGGACGCCGGCGGTAAACAAGCCGCGCATCGCGCCGCCCTCCAACACGAGTGCAGTATCCGTTGATTTCATAGTATCATCCTTTTTGGTGGTTTATTCTGCTCTGTTTTGCAGTTTTTCCTGAATTTGATCAAAGGTAACGCCGTATTTTTTGGCAATATCCTTGGCGTAGCTGACGCCCTGCGGCGGCGCGATCGCAACCTTGAAGCTGCGCTCGCCGCGCTGTACGCCGGTGACTAAGCTTTCCACGCGGCTGCGCCCCTCTACCCCGTTGTTGAGTTCCTCCAGGCTGCGCGCAAGCTCGTGCATGTGCGTATTGAAAATGCACCGCACGCCGAGATAGCGCATCGCCTTGACCACATCCTTGGCGATGAACAAGCCCTCGGCAACGCTGGTGGTGGCCAAGCTTTCGTTGAGCAGCATAAAGCTGCGCCGCGACGCCGCCTCAAAAATTTCGGACAGCCGCTTGCTTTCCTCGCCCAGCCTGCCCAGATCCACCGTATCATTTTCATCGGCAGGGAAATGCGTAAAAATATTGTCGCACGGACTGATTTTGGCGCTTGCGGCAGGTACATAAATGCCCCACTGCGCCAGCAGCATACACAGCCCGACCGCTTGGGTAAAGATGGTTTTGCCGCCGCGGTTGGGACCGGTAAGAATGTAAATACGCCGCTCGTCATCAAAGTCGATATCATTGGTGATGATGTTGATATTGTCGCCGTTGACGTTGTTGATCGCGAGTTTCAGATTATATATTTCCTTAAAAGAACAATTCCTGTCATCCGGCGGCAAAATTTCCGCCTTGCAAACCGGCATCCCCTTTGCGATGATCTTATCCACCAGCTCCGCCCAGCGCACGTAAAACATGATTTCGGGCATGAGGTTAATGAGCATGTAGCCGCTGATGTTGACATAGCGCTTGATCGTGGACTTGATATCGTCGCAGGTTTTTTTCATGATATTGGTGACGGGTTTTGTCAAAGCGTTGGACAGTGTATCGGTGCCCGACGGCGAGCTATCCACCGCGATATCATTGGAAACCGCGCTGCCCTGGTAGGTAACAAACCCGACGTTGATATTGGACGGATTGGCAGGATGAAAATGGCGGATACCGCCGACGTCCACACCGGCGTGCAAACCGTCTTCTTTGTTCGTAAAGTTCATAAACCGCTTCATCAAACCGGCGTCGGTGAAATAATCGTCATTGAGCGACAGTACGCCTGCCGACATGGGACGCAGCATATTGTCGAGGTTGATGCCAAGCGTGATGCTTTTGAGCTTGCGTGCCTTTTCCATCGTTTCGTCGATATCGGCCTTCAGCTGCGGAAAACCCGATTCGCGGTCGATATCAGTGACGATTTGCCGCAAGGTCAACATACCCTGCGACTGCACGTCCAGCTCCTCCAACACCTGCTTGATGGTGGTGAGGCAGCTGACATATTCATCAATTTCGCGCAGACGGTTAATCAGCGACCACAGCGACGGTCCTTCCTGATCCTTTTGAAACCGCTCCAAGTCCTTTAGATCCGCCAGGCGTTTTACCAGTGTTTCCATTTCGCCGCGCAGCTTGGGAAAACGGAGAAAATCCTCGAACACATCACAGCGATAGCGAATGACCTCGGGATCATCGGTGATTTTGGTCATGAGATTTTTTAAATGCGCGCGCTCGTTGCGCAGATCGGTGAGATTATCGAGCAAAAAATCAACGGACAGGTCATTGATGGCTTCGTCGGTCAGTTGATGTACCGTAAAATCGGCGTTTTGTGGATACAGTAAGCTAAAGTCTTCCATCTTTTTCTCCTTCTATTTTGCTTCCGTGAAAAAATCAAACATCCGCTGTTTATAGTCGGGCGCTTCATCAAAGGCACAGTGACCATATTCGCTGCCATAAAAATAACAGGGGCAGCCCAGCTTTTCCGCGATTTCAAACGACGACTGCGCCGTGAGCACACGGTCGTGTATGGCGCCGACGACCAGCGTAGGACACTGGATGCGGTCGAGTAAATCATAGGTGTTGAGCGTATCGCAGGATCTGCCCAAGCGTATAAACCGACGGAAATCGGCGGCAGTGGTATCGCGGTGCGCCACACGGATAAATTCCCCAAAGCTTTCCGCAAAGGCTTTGCCGTACAATACGTCGATAAAGCCGTCCATAAACGCTTCGATCTCGCCCGCTTCGGCAAGCGTGATCCAGCGCTGCATCACCGCTTCGGAAACAGCATTCAGCCGCGCACAGGTGGAACCGAGCAGGAGCTTCCCGACCAAATCGGGGTGATAAATCGCGATATACTGGGCGATCATGCCGCCCTGCGAAGCGCCGAACACACAGGCGTTTTGAATGCCCAAGGTTCGCATCGCGCAGGCTGTGTCCTCGCTTAGTTCCTCGATGGTAATGTTTTCCGTTATGGTTTTCGTGCGGTCAAAGCAATACACCTTGAACCTGTCGCTAAACAGGCGGTATGCCGACGCGACCCCTTCTGCGGATTGCATCACGCTGCGGACACTCAACCCCGGCAAAATCACCATAGGCGTGTCTCCGCTGCCAAAGGTAAAATACTCCATTTCGTTGCCGTTCAGCAAAACGGAACCGCGCGTCACCGTTGTTTTCATTTTCATCTGTTTCCTTCCTCCGATAGCGGCAATAATACCGGCCGGTGTTGTTCGTAAATGGCGTAATGGGTGAATCCCGCCTGACGCGCGACCTCCATTCCCTGTTCAATGCCCTTGCCGACCATTTCCGCGGAATGGGCGTCCGTGCCGATGGTGATATACTGTCCGCCCAATTCACGAAACCGCCGCACTAAGTCAACATCGGGCAGGGTGGTTTGCAGTTCCTTAAACAAGCCGGAAACATTGATCTCCAAGGCTTTTTGATTCTTTATCAGAATTTTAAAGATGGTGTCTATCCGCTCGGTATGCTTCGACAGATCGGGAAGCTGACCCGTACCCGCCACTATATAGCGCAGCGGATAGGTTAAATGCGCCAGGCTGTCAAAGTGCGGAAACGCGGCGGTTTCGGCAAGCTCATCAAAATACTGCGCCAGCAGACGGTCAACATCCACGCCGCTGTAGTTCATATAATAAAAATCCTGCATGTTTTTCAGGTTATGAACGGAAGCCAAAATAAAATCAAAGTCACCGTAGGCGAGCGCCTGCGCCGTTTGCGCAGCATCGTGCATCGGCTCGCCCAGCTCCATGCCGCGCAGCACCCTAAGCGTCCCGGCATATTTGTCGCGCGCTGCGGTCGCGTCGGCAAAGGATCGCGGAATTTGCTCGTCCATACTGCCAAATTCGCAGTCGGCGCCAAAGCGGATAAACGGCGCCTCGCAGTGATCGGTCACGGCAAGCGCGTACAGTCCGCGCCGAATGGCGGCTTGGCACATGTCATCGACGGAATGTCTGGCATCAAACGAGTTGCGCGAATGGGTGTGCATATCGCATACTTTCATGGTATCGGCCTCCGTAGCTTCTTGATTGTCTAAAAAAATAATAGCACAAAGGGTAAGTTTATGCAAGATAAGACTTTACTTTGACAGCAAAAAAAGCTATAATATTTGCGTATGTTGAAACATAAGGAGGCAGCTATGAAAGCGATTATCACCGTTATCGGTAAAGACACCGTCGGCATTTTGGCAAAGGTAGCCGACGCGTGTGCCAATGCCAACGTCAATATCGTGGAGGTTACGCAGAGCGTGTTGCAGGACATGTTCGCTATGATCATGCTGGTTGAAATTGACAAAGCATCGGTCGGCTTTGACGAAATCAAGGAAAGCCTGAACCGCGTAGGCGAACAAACCAATACGAAGATCCACATCATGCACGAAGACATCTTCAACAGTATGCACCGGATTTAAACGGAAAGGACACACAACATGCTGGAAACCAAGGATATACTGGAAACGATCAATATGATCGACAACGAAAATCTGGACGTGCGCACCATTACGATGGGGATTTCGTTGCTCGACTGTCTCGATGAGGACATCGACAAGGCGTGCGTCAAGGTGTATGACAAAATCATGCGCAGCGCCAAGGATCTGGTCAAAACCGGTGAGGATATTGAAAAGGAATACGGCATTCCCATCATCCACAAGCGCATTTCCGTCACCCCGATCGGCATGGTGGCGGCGCCGTGCCAAAGTAAAAACGTGGTGCGCTTTGCCCATGCGCTGGACAAAGCGGCAAAGGAATTGGGCGTCAACTTTATCGGCGGCTATTCCGCGCTCGTGCAAAAAGGCTTTGCCAGCGGCGACTACGCGCTGATGGAAAGCATTCCGCAGGCGCTGAGTGAAACGGACTTTGTTTGCTCGTCCGTCAACATCGGCTCCACCAAGGCGGGCATCAATATGGACGCCGTAAAGATGATGGGCAAGATCGTGAAGCAGACAGCCGAGATCACCGCCGACCGCAATTGTATCGGCGCGGCGAAGCTGGTGGTGTTTTGCAATGCGCCCGAGGATAACCCCTTTATGGCAGGCGCGTTCCATGGCGTCGGCGAAGCGGATACCGTGATCAACGTCGGCGTGTCCGGTCCGGGCGTCGTGCGCGCGGCGCTTGCCAAGGACGGCGCCGGTAAGGATATCACCGAAATCGCGGATATGGTGAAGAAAACCGCGTTCAAAATCACGCGCATGGGACAGCTGGTCGCCAAGGAAGCCAGCAAACGCCTGTGCGTGCCCTTCGGCATCGTCGACCTCTCTCTTGCTCCCACACCGGCAGTCGGCGACAGCGTGGCATATATTTTGGAAGAGATGGGCTTGGAGGTTTGCGGCTGCCACGGCACCACCGCTGCGCTCGCGCTATTAAATGACGCGGTGAAAAAGGGCGGCGTGATGGCGTCGTCGCATGTAGGCGGACTCAGCGGCGCATTTATCCCTGTTTCGGAGGACGCCGGCATGATCGCCGCCGCCGAAAGCGGTCATTTGGATATTACCAAGCTGGAAAGCATGACGGCGGTGTGCTCGGTCGGCTTAGATATGATCGTCGTCCCCGGCGACATCACGCCCGAAACCATTTCGGCGATCATCGCGGACGAAGCAGCGATCGGCATGGTCAACTGCAAAACTACCGCCGTGCGTCTGATCCCCGCCATCGGTCGGAAAGCAGGCGATGTGCTCGAGTTCGGCGGCTTGCTCGGCTCCGGCCCCGTGATGCCCGTCAGAGCCGGTTCCCCGGCGGTATTCATCCACCGCGGCGGACGGATCCCCGCACCGTTGCAGGCGTTGAAAAATTAAAACAATAGCACAAAAGCTCCCTGTCAAAGCAATGTCATTAAGTTAGTGACAAAGCAACAATCGAAAGAATCAACAGAAGAGCA
>CAMKOU010000011.1 GCA_946414505.1 uncultured Clostridia bacterium
AGGTTCATAGTATCATCCAATCATTTCGCCTACGGGGGCGCAGGCCATATAATCTGTGATGTGAACGGTCACAAAAGCGCCGATGTCGGGCTTTGTGTCGGCGGTAAAGAACACGCAGCCGTCCACCTCGGGTGCGTCGGCGCGGCTTCTGCCGTACCAACAGCCTGCCAAGCGGTCAAAGCCCTCCGCCAGTACCTCGATATCGGTGTCGAGCAGGCTTGCGCAGTAATCCGCCATCACCTGCTGCTGGTGTTCCATAATCATGTCGGCGCGGCGCTGCTTGGTTTCTTCGTCCAGTTGTCCGGGCATTTTAGCCGCAGGGGTGTTTTCCTCCTGTGAATAGGCAAAGCAGCCCAGCCGCTGAAAGTTGATTTCCTTGGCAAATTCCGCCAGCTCCTCAAACTGTTCCTCGGTTTCGCCCGGAAAGCCGGTGATAAAGGTGGAGCGGAAAATCACGTCCGGCATTTTCTCTTTTATTTTATGCAGCAGCGCGGTCAGGCTTTCGCGGTCGCCGCGGCGGTGCATACGTTTTAAGATGTCGCTGTTGCAGTGTTGCAGCGGCAGGTCGATGTAGTGGAGGATTTTTTCTTCGCGCGCCATCACGTCGATCAGTTCGTCGGTGATGCTGTCCGGGTAGCAGTACAGCACGCGGATCCAGTGCAGACCATCGATCTTACACAGCTCTGTCAGCAGCCTGTCCAGCGACGGCTTGCCGTACAGATCCTCGCCGTAGCGCGTGGTGTCCTGCGCGATGACGTTTAGCTCGCGCACGCCCTTGGCGGCGAGTCCGCTCGCTTCTTCAACCAGGCTTTCTATTTTTCTGCTGCGGAATTTTCCGCGGATCATCGGGATCGCGCAAAAGGTGCATTTGTTGTCGCAGCCCTCCGCCACCTTGAGATAAGCGGTGTAAAACGGCGTGGACTGCACCCTGCCGCCCTCCAGCGGCAAAAGCAGCTTGTCGGGAAAGAGTTCAATGGTGTCATGCGGCGCCAGTACTTGGCGGATGATTTCGGCAATTTTATCATTGCCGCCGATGCCTACCGCCGCGTCAATTTCATACAGCTGACGGGTGATCTCGTCCTGATAGCGCTCGGCAAGGCAGCCCGTGACAACGATTGCCTTGATGACGCCCTCGCGCTTGAGCTGCCCCAGCTCGATGATCTCGTCGATGCTCTCCTGCTTGGCAGAGTCGATAAAGCCGCAGGTGTTGACGATCACGGCGTCCGCCTCGGCGGGGTCGCTGACAACGGAAAAGCCGTGCTGTTGCAGGGTGAACAGCAGCATTTCCGCGTCCACCTGATTTTTGGCACAGCCCAGCGACACAATGCCGACCTTTGCTGCTTGTTGGTTCATATGGCATCCCCTTATTATGGTTACCTTGTATCGTAGGGGCGACTCATGCGGTCGCCCGTTTGCTGCGGCAAATTGACAGCCGCAAGGGCTGTCACGACACTGTTTTGGTAACCGAATTTAATCATATTCCTCCAGTACCGCGCGGATGTCATCCCATCCGTATCCCAGCCGCTGCAACGCGGCGACGGCGCGGCGCTTGGTTTTTTCGTCTTGCAGGCTGCGGTATTTTTTGTCGAGGACAGCGCGGATGTTCTCGCGGGGATCCACGTCGATCTCCTCCAGCACGGCTTCGGCGGTAGCGCGGTCAATGCCTTTGCGCGTCAGCTCAAACACCGCGGCGCGGCGCGCCATCCTTTTTTCGAGCAGCAGCTTGCGGGCGTATTGCCGCGCAAACCGCTCATCGTTCACCAGCCCCAGCTCCTCCATGCGCGCCACCGCCTCTGCGGCGGCGTCGGGGTCGCAGGTGCGCTGTATTTTTTCCTGCAGCTCTTTTTTGGAGTGGTCGCGATAGGAAATCAGCCACAGCGCTTTTTCCTTGGCGCGCCGTTCGTTGCTCAGCGCGAGGATGTCCCGCAGATCCTCGTCGTCGATCTCCCTGCCCACGTCAAAGCGGTTTTCCAGCAGGGTTTGCGTGTCGAGGTTTAGGGCAAATTCGCCGTCGATATATACGGCGCTCCATCCTTTGCGGCGCGGTTCAATGGCGGTGACAACCATCAGTCGTCAACCAGCACATCTATTTTTGTCGTTTTTTTCTTGTCGGTTTTCGGCTCCCCGGCAGGCGCTTCCTTCGCGGGCGGCACCTCGGTCACCTTTGCCTTGGGCGCCGGGCGCTTGCGGTCATACAGCTTGTCGATGTTTGCCCACAGCTGGGTTTCGATGTCCTTGGCGAGCGCGGTGTCGGTGCGCAGCAGCTCCTTGACCTTGTCGCGGCCTTGTCCCAGGCGCTGTCCGTTGTAGCTGAACCATGCGCCTGCCTTTTGCACGATCTCCGCCTTGACAGCCAAATCGAGCAGCTCGCCCTCGCGCGAAATGCCTTCGCCGTACATGATATCAAACTCTGCCTCGCGGAAGGGAGGGGCGATTTTATTCTTCACGACTTTACAGCGGGTGTGCGAGCCGACCATTTCGCCGTTGACCTTCAGTGTTTCCACACGGCGGATGTCGATGCGCACCGAGCTGTAGAATTTCAGCGCGCGGCCGCCTGTGGTGACCTCCGGATTGCCGTAGATCACACCGACCTTTTCGCGCAGCTGGTTGATGAAGATGGCAACGCAGTTGCTTTTGTTGATCGCGCCTGCGAGCTTGCGCAGCGCCTGCGACATCAGACGTGCGTGCAGACCAACGTGGCTGTCGCCCATTTCGCCTTCGATTTCCGCCTTGGGAACGAGCGCGGCGACCGAGTCGATCACGATCACGTCGATCGCGCCGCTGCGGATCAGGGCTTCGGCAATTTCGAGCGCGTCCTCGCCGGTGTCAGGCTGTGCGACGAGCAGCGAATCGACATCTACGCCCAGCGCTGCCGCATAGGTGGGGTCGAGCGCGTGCTCTACGTCGATAAAGGCGACGTTGCCGCCGTTCTTTTGTCCTTCGGCAATGCAGTGCAGCGACAGGGTGGTTTTACCCGAGGATTCGGGGCCGTAGATCTCCACGATCCTGCCGCGCGGCAAGCCGCCGATACCCAGCGCTACGTCCAGCGACAGCGAGCCGGTGGAAATGTGATCGACCGTCATATGTTTGTTTTCGCCAAGGCGCATGACCGCGCCCTTGCCGAACTGTTTTTCAATTTGAGAGATGGCGGTTTCCAACGCCTTGTTTTTATCTACTGCCATTTTCATCTACCTCCGATTTTCGTATTCCTCTTGAGGACACCACCATTATAAAGTATTTTCGGTGAAAAAACAATATATTTTCTAAAAAAATCTCGAACAAAATTTCTAAAAGCCGCGCATTGTCCCGTTTATCGCCCAATGCGCGATCGCGGGATGGCATTATCGGATGGCGATGACGGCACGTTCACATCCGCCAAAATCCATTTCGGTGCGGATGCCGGTCATGCGTTGCTTGCGCAGCAGCTCTTTTACCGGCTCCGCTTGGTTTTCGCCCAGCTCCAGCACCATTGCGCCGCCTTTTTGCAGCTTGGGCGTCCAGTCGCGCACGATGGCGCGGTAAAAATCCATGCCGTCTATGCCGCCGTCCAGCGCCGCTTTCGGCTCAAACTGCACCTCGTCTTGCAGGCAGGCAAGCTCGCCTTGCGGAATGTAGGGAGGATTGGACACGATCAAATCCAAGCTGCCGTCCGCAAAAGCCGCATGGCAGGTGAAAATATCGTCCTGCACGGCTTTTACGCGGCAGGAGTTCCTTTTAATATTCTTTTGAAGAAAGGAAAACGCTTTGTCGCTCAGCTCCACCGCCGTGACGTCGGCGCCGGCGAGCATTTCCAGCGCGAGCGCAATGGCGCCGCTGCCGGCGCACAAATCGACCGCCCTTGCGTGCGGCTTCCCCTTTAAATGATCCAGGCACAGCCGGGCGCATACCTCGGTGTCGTCGCGCGGGATCAGCACGCCCTCGCCCACACACAGCGAAATGCCCATAAATTCCCACTCGCCCAGCAGGTATTGCAGGGGATAGCGGGTCAGGCGTTTTTGCGTCAGAGAATGCAGCAGCGCTGCCTGTTCCGCGGTCACGGGTGCGTCGCCGTGCGCGATCAGCTCTGCGCGGCCGCAGCCTGTGACATGCCGGAGCAGACACAGCGCCTCAAAATCTGCCGCCTCCACGCCGCCGTTTTGCAACGCGGCGCGGCATTGGCGGAAGCTATCCTTTAACATTTACAGTTGACGATGTCGGAACCGTCGTCGGGGATGACGGCTTCAATGGCTTGGATCGCCACCTCGATCATGTCGTCCTCGGGCTCCTTGGTGGTGATGCGCTGCGCCCACAAACCGGGTGCGGCGATGATGCGGGTCAGCTTGTTGTCATGACGGCCGCACAGCTTGATCAGCTCGTAACCGATGCCGCAGGTGATGGGGATCAGCAGGATTTTGAAAATCGGACGCAAAATAGCCACGCCGAACGGATTGGCAGGAACAAACAAGCCGATGACAATGCCCAGCAGCAGCATAATGACCATAAAGCTGGTGCCGCAGCGGGGGTGGAAGCGGGTTTGACGGCGCACGTTTTCGACCGTCAGCGCCTCTTCGTTTTCATAACAGAAAATGGTTTTGTGTTCGGCGCCGTGATACATAAACACGCGCTTCATGTCCTTGGTTTGCGATACGATCAAAATATAGCCGAAAAACAGTGCGATTTTCAGCACGCCCTCAAAAATCGACTTCCACAGGCGGCGCAAGCCCTCCTGTGCAACGTCCATTTTGGCTTTTTCGTTCCAAACGGAAGAGATGTTGCCGTTTGGCGCAGCGGTTTTGATGTACACGTGTTTCCAGTTGCGGCCGTTGCGCACGGCAATGGTGCCGGGTGCAGGGTTATCTTCGTCGGTGATGCCGACCGCATACAGCCCGTTTTCGTCTTTTTCGTCCAGTACGACAAACACCTTGCCGGCGTCGGTGACGGTGAACGGCACGCTGACCTCTTTGGCGTCCTCGTCCATAAACTGCACCGTGAGGTTGGCTTCGTTCATGGTGTAGGTGTAAACGGAATCGTCGCGGAACGCGGGAATGAAGTTGGCGGAGACATCAAACAGCAGCGACGGCAAAAAGAAAAACAGCACCAGCGCCAGCGCTACGCCCAAAACAGACGCAAAGCCCATGAGGATCTTCATCAGCTTGTCACCGAAGGTTTTGTCGAGCCACGCTTCAAATTTGGACGGCTCTTCCTCCTCGATGTCGGCGGCTTCGATCGCTTTGTCGGCGGAGAGCATCAGCGATTTATAGCTCAAACGCATCGAATCGATCAAGCCTGCAAAACCGCGGAAAAACGGGAGTTTAAAGATTTTCGCCTTGTCCGCCAGCAGGCTGACCTGTACATCCTCGCTGTAGATCTCATCCTTGCCTGTGCGTACACAAACCGTGCTTTTTTTGGGACCGCGCATCATGATGCCTTCAATCAGCGCACTGCCGCCGATGGAGGTGATTTTTTTCGTTTTTGTTGACATACAATTATCCTTCTATGTGTTATAATTTTATTTTTTTGGTTTCGGACAAATCGTTCTCCATGCCCTCTTTATAGATAGGGAAGGTCAGGGTGACGGTGGTACCCACGCCCTCGCCGCTTTCAATATCCAGCCTGCCGTTGTGCAGGTTCATTATCTCGTCGGCGACTGCCAGACCGATGCCGGAGCCGCCCACGCTTTGATTGGCTTTATAAAACTTTTCCTTGACCTTGGGCAGATCCTCGGCAGGAATGCCGCAGCCCGAGTCGGTGACGACAATGCGAATGACGTCGGGATCCTCGGCGGTGTACAGCACCTGTGCTGCCACCACACCGCCGCGCGGCGTGTACTTCAGTGCATTGTCCAAAATGTTGAGGAACACCTGTTTTAAGCGGTTGCGGTCACCGTAAACCGGCGGCAGCACGATGTCGGTGTCGTCGTACAGCAGGTGGATGCCGTCCTCCACCGCGCGTTCCTTGAGCATATACACGGTTTCGTCAAATTCGGCGAGGATGTCCACCTTTTCCTTGACGAGCACCATTCTGCCGCTTTGGATCCTGCCAAAGTCGAGCAGCTCCTCCACGATGCCGGTCAGGCGTCCGCTTTCCTTGACGATCACGCCCATGCCGCGCTCAAAGGTGCGGCGGTCAATGGTGCCGTTTTCGCTCAGCTGCATGGTTTCCGCCCAGCCCTTGATGGCTGTCAGCGGCGTGCGCAGCTCGTGCGACACACGGGAGATGAAGTCGTTTTTCATTTGCTCGGTGGTTTGCAGATCCTTTGCCATGTCGCTGACCGCATCGCACAAATCGCCGATCTCGTCGTCGTATTTGTGCTCGATTTTTTCCGAAGCGGAAAAGTCACCCTGTGCAATTTGCGCGGCGGTGTCGGACAGCCGCCGAATCGGCTTGACGATGGAGCGGATAAACGCCAGACCCGACAAAATGACCATCGCGATAACGGCGAGACCGACGACGATGACAATGGAGCTGAAAAACAGCGTGCGGCTGTGCGCCGGCTCCATTGACACGATATAGCGCAGCGCGCCGACGACATTGTTGTTGTCATCCTTGATCAGGCGGGTCTCGCTCATGGCGCGTTCGCCCGACAGCAGCTTGCCGTTCCAAAAGGCAAAGCCGGCGGCATTCTTCTTGGCGTCCTCAAAGTCCGTCATGGTTTCGTCCTCCGACGGCAAAAAGCCGGTGGAGGTCAGCACGACGCGCCCTGCGGAATTGAGCACCATCACGCCCATCTGCTCTTTTTTGTCAAAATTTTCTATATAATCGCGTGCGTTAGCGGTAAACGCGGCGGCGCTTTCCGCCCGAAAACCCGAAAAAACCATGCTGAGCTCGTTGGAGGCGGAGTGCAGCTCGTTTTCGATTTGCGATTGAAACAAATACGATACGGCGACGATCAGGATGACAACGATCAGTATAATAATGGTTAAAATGACGCTGAGCGTATTGAGCATCCAGCGCTTGGTGATACCTTTTATCATCTGTTGTCACCCCTTTTTTGTCATGCCATGGTTTTTCTTCGCAGGGTTGCCCCTGTCACTGCGGGCGCACGGATATGTTACCGGTTGCCTTTATTCTCCTGCGTCCCATTTATAGCCCAAGCCCCACACGGTGATGATGTGCTTGGGGTTGGAGGGCTCGTCCTCCACCTTCATGCGCAGGCGGCGGATGTTGACGTCCACGATCTTGTCCTCGCCCACATAGGTGCTGCTCCACACATGGTTGAGAATGTCGATTCTGTCCAGCGCCACGCCGGGGTTGGAGAAAAAGTATTCCATGATTTGAAACTCCACCTGCGTCAGTTCGATCATTTTGCCCGCTTTGGTCAGCGCGCGGTTGCGCAGGTTGAGGGTGAAATCACCCGATTTGAGTTCCTCTTTGAAGTTGTTTTCAGAGTGCGATTGCGCCAGCTCCACGCGGCGATAGAGCGAATCGACACGCGCCAGCAGCTCGCTGGGCGAGAAGGGCTTTGCCACATAGTCGTCGGCGCCGAGCATCAAGCCGGTCACCTTGTCCATTTCCTGCGTTTTAGCCGACAGCATAATGATGCCGAGACCTTTGTTGCGGCTGCGCAGCTCCTTGCAAACCTGAAATCCGTCGATGCCGGGCATCATCACGTCGAGGATGGCAATGTCAAAATCGCCGTTGTTGCTCTCGTACTTTTTGAGTGCGGCTTCTCCGCAGTCCGCCTCCACCACGTCGTAGCCCGCGCGTGTCAAATTGATGACGACAAAATCGCGGATGGCGGCTTCGTCCTCACATACTAATATTTTTTTCATATTGATAACCTCCCGAAAAGATCATGGATTGGGTTTACTGATGTTGCCGGTGCTGCCGGTACTTTTGTTCAATAGCGAAAAAGCGCTTTTGATGGCGTCGTTTTCCAGCGTCATGGTGCCGCCGGGATGATGGTTGATAAAGGCGTAGGCATAGCGGCTGTCCTTGGAGATCAGCTGATAGGCTTCGGTGCCCTTTTTTTGATCCCAGTCGGCGGTTGCAAACACCTTGATATCAAACAGCCGGACGCCCGGTCCGTCGCCGTTCCACTCGCAAAAGGCAAGCACGGCGTTGTTTTCTTCCGGCAGTGCGGTAAAGCTGCCCTCCTGCCATGTGTCCGGTATTTTTATCGTATAGGAATAATCGTAATTGACCACGGTGCGCTGCACCGGCTGCAGCTCTGCGGTCTCCACGTGAAAGCTGTTCCAAACCAGCTGATCCGCCGCGGCAGGGCTGCCGCTTTTGGTGCTGAAGGGCAGGGCGGATACGGTGGGAATGGCAACTTTGCCGTCGTTGTTGATATCGGCGGAAAGCACCTCTTGCTTGCGCTGCGTGACGTTTTGGGCGTGATCGCGGTACAGCGGATTGGCAAGCACATTGTCCGACGGATCGTAATAGATGATTTGCGTCACCATTTCGCCGCTGGTCAAAAAGCCGTCCACCACCAGACCGTTGGCGCCGTTGCCCAAATCGCTGAACACCACGTTTTTGTAGGAGGCAACGTTGCCGTCCATGGCAACCGACGTTTGCGCATACAGCGCGTTGCGCTGCGGATCGTATTCCAGCATGGTCGCCTTGGCTTCATTTTCGTTGTTGAACAGCGACAGGGTGATCACCTTGCTTTTGCCGTCCAAATTGCCGCAATAAAAGGAAGAGTAGTTTTGACCGGACTCAATGGTGCCGGTTTTTCCGTTTTGATAAGTGTACACCGACAAAAAATTGACGCCGGCGGTGTAGGTGGAATAGCCCACCAGGATCTCCTGTGTGCCGTCGTAGTTGACGTCGGAAAAGTCCAGACAGTCCACATCGGTGGTTTCGGTGGTAAGGTCGCCGGACAATGCCCACTTACCGTCGCGCTCATACATGACCATAATGTGTACGCCGGTGGAGCCGTCCTTGTCGCGGTCGCGGAAAAAGGCGATCGCCTCGTTGACGCCGTCGCCGTCGATATCGTGCATGGTCACGGCGTTGCGGTGGCTGCCGCTTTTGGGATATTTCAACGTGTAGCCGCCCTTGGAGGAGGAGGCGATCAGCTGTTCGATCTCGGCTTCGTCGCCCATGGTTTTCGGAGGACGCAGCATGTCGTCCTTGCTGAGATTCGTGATGCCGCAGCCGCCTGCGGACAGCAGCAGCGACACACCCAGCACGGCGGCGCCAAGCGCTTTCAGCTTCATCTTGCTTCCTCCCTTCGGTCATGACTGTTGTTGTTTGGCGATCAAAAACTTAATGGTTTTGCCTTCTTCGGTAAACATGCGCTCATGTTCTGTCACGATGTTTTCCGCAAAGCCGCTTTGGTGCAGATCGCGGGTGAGATAGGTGATCGCATAGCCGCTTTGGGCAAAGTATTCCAGGCTTTCTTCAAACAGCTCGTCGTCGTCCGTTTTAAAGCGGATCTCCGCGTCCGGCTGTAAAAAGGTTTTATACATCTCGAGTTTTTTGTAGTAGGTCAGGCGGCGTTTTTTGTGCTTTGGACGCGGCCACGGATTGCAAAAGTTGATGAACAGCCGTGTGATTTTGTCGTCGGCGGTGATCACCTTATCCAGCTGCTCCACGTTGTAGTTGACAAGCAGCAGGTTGTCGATGTCGTCGGCGCTTTTGCCTGCTTCCTCAAACAGCCGCACGATGGTGCGCCTGCCCACGCCCAGCATGTCGATTTTGATGTCGAGGGCGATGATGTTTTTGTCCGGGTTTTGCAGGGCGTACTGTCCCGCAAAGCCGCCCTTGCCGCAGCCGATCTCCAGCACCAGCGGCTGATCCTTTTGAAACGCTTTGCGCCAGTTGCCGGCGTGCTCTTCGGGATTCTTTACAAAAAAGTCACACACGCGCAGCTCCGGCTCCGCCCATTTTTTCTTTCTGATTCTCATGGTTCCTCTGTTGTGTTGAATAAATTTTTTACCTCATATCATTATACCAAAAGATTACAAAATATGCAATGGTTTTTTTAGGGTTTAAAGCGGAGAGTGGGGAGTTGAAAACGGAGAATTTCGGGCGGGACACCCGCGCGTTATAGTGCAAAGTGAATAGTGAATAGTGCATAGTGAAGGGCGGGACACCCGCACCCGAATATAATGCCGCGTGCGGAGCAGATGCACGCGGCGTTATAAACCGGAGCGAAGCGCCCCTTCATTCCACTCTTAACTCTTAACTCTTAACGTTCTCACATATACCGTATGCCGTCGGTGTAAGCTTCCGAGATCGCAAACGTCACTTCGGGGAATGCGGTTTCCAATTTCGACTGCAAACGGTCGATCACCACGTTTTCGCTTTTAAAATGGCCTGCGTCGATGATGTTTACACCCAAGTCGTTGGCGGCGTTGATCTCGTGGTGCTTGATCTCGCCCGTGACCAGCACGTCGGCGCCCTCCTGCGCGGCGGCAAAAATGTCCGATCCGCCTGCACCCGAGGCGACCGCGACGGTTTTTACCGTCGGCTTTACCGCCGTGTAACGCAGCATGTCACAGCGCAGCGCTTTTTTTGTGTGACGCACAAAGGCGTCCAGCGGCAGCGCGCGCGGCAGTTCGCCGACGAACAGGCATTCGCCCTTATCGGACCGGCGCAGGTGCTCCACGTCCAGCAAATCGGCAAGGCAGGTGTTCACACCGAAGGTCTCCGACAAATCGAGATTCGTGTGCATACACACGGCGGCAATGTCGTATCGCGCCAAAAGATACGGCGCACTGCGCGGCTCTAGGTGCTTCAGCGGCTGAAAAATAACGGGGTGATGGCTGATGATCAGCTCACAGCCGCGCGCGTCGGCCTCCTTTACCACGGCAGGGGTGATGTCGAGCGCGAGCAGCGCACGGCGGATCTTTGCCGTACCGTCGCCGACCAGCAGCCCCACGTTATCGAAATCCATCGCCGTATGCACCGGCGCGAAGGTTTCAAACCAATCCAGAATCTCTTGTACCGTTCTCACAGTAATCCTCCAATCTGTCAGCCAGCACACTGAATGCCGCGTCACCCTTTGCCTGCTTGCGCAGACGGTCAATATGCCCCTGTATAAAGCGGCGGTGCGTTTCGTTTTCATAAGGGCGCAATAGGCCCGTGTAGGGGAACAGGGCGTCCGGCTTGACTGTTTGTCCCGTGTAGTAAGCAGACAGCACCGTGTAGTACTTGCCGCCTGCCACACAGCAGTCCTGCCGGCGGATCGTAAAGCCGTTTGCACACAACCACCGCAGCAGCGCTTCGCTTTTGGTCATGGGCTGCAAAATAAACTGCTTTTGCGGGTTGTGCGCATAGGGGCAGCCGCCGATGATTTTGGCGATCAGCTCGCCGCCCATACCGGCGATCACAATGTCGTCGGCTTCCTCCTCGGCAATCGACTGCAAGCCGTCGCTCAGCCGCGCCTCGATACGGTCGTTCATATGGGCGGCGGCAATTGTCAGCCTGCCGCGCGCCAACGGTTCGGGTTTGACGTCGGCGGCGATCGCCGAGGGGCAAATATTGTTTCGGCACAGCCACACGGGAAGATAGGCGTGGTCTGTGCCGATGTCTGCTACCCGCGCGCCGCGGCGGACGAATGCCGCACACAGCTGCAGGCGGTTATCCAAATGTACTTCGCTGCTCATTGCAGGGCGGCATTCAGCGACGCCACCAGCTTGTCGGCGTCCGCGCCGTGCACATAGCACGCTTCCTCGATGGTTTCGCCGCGGGAAGCAGGGCAGCCGAGGCAGTGCATACCGATGCTCAAAAACAGCCCCGCTGTTTCGGGATGCTGATCGAGTACGTCGCCGATGATGGAATCCTTTGTAATTGTCATACGATTACCTCCAATATGAATATGTTGTAGTGCAGACCTTATTGTAGCATATATTTTGTGGCAATGCAAGAGTCTGAAACAGCGTTGAGAGTTAGAGTGGAAAGTGGAATGGTCGGCGGGCGCTGCCTGCACTCGATTGGTGATGCTATTGTGCGGCAGAAAACCCGCAGCATTACAAATCCGGCGCGCAGCGTCCCTTCATTCCACTCTTAACTCTTAACTCTCCACTCTAACTAAGTTCCCCAATACTTTCTGTCCAAGCTTCGGTATTGGATTGCTTCAAGCACATGTGCCGACTGGATCACGTCCTTTTCTTCCAGGTCCGCGATGGTGCGTGCCACCTTGAGTACGCGGTCATAGGCGCGCGCGGTAAAGCCCAGTGAGTCAAAGGCGAGCTTCAAGGTGCCTTCCGCTTCCTTGTCAATGACGCAGAATTTTTCAAACTCGGCGGCGTTGATTTTTGCGTTGCAGGTGGTTTTGCTGCCGCTGAACCGCTGCTGCTGGATCTGCCGCGCCTTGTCCACGCGTGCTTTGACAGCGGCGGACGGTTCTGCCGGCTGTTTGGTGCGCAGTGCCTCAAATTCCACGGGCGCTACCTCTACATGAATGTCAAAGCGGTCGAGCAGCGGTCCGCTGACGCGGTGAATATAGCGGCGGATCTGCAGCTCCGAACAGGTGCAGGTGTGCTTGGGATCGCCGTAGTAGCCGCAGGGGCACGGGTTCATCGCCGCCACCACCATCAGCGAGCAGGGAAAGGTGCAGCTTTGTCCCGAGCGTGAAATGGTGATCACGCTGTCCTCGATTGGCTGGCGCAGCACCTCCAGCGTCGAGCGCTTGTATTCGGGCAGCTCGTCCAAAAATAACACGCCGTGGTGCGCCAGCGACACCTCGCCGGGGTGGATCGTGCCCGAACCGCCGCCGCCCAGCCCCACCGCCGTCACCGAATGATGCGGTGCGCGGAACGGCCGCACGGTGATCAGTCCCTCGCCGTGCAGCTTGCCGGCGATAGAGTGGATTTTGGTGGTGTCGATCATTTCGTCAAACGTCATGTCGGGCAAAATCGACGGCAGCCGTTTGGCGAGCATACTTTTTCCCGAACCCGGCGGACCGATCAGCAGGATATTGTGTCCGCCGGCTGCGGCGATCTCCAGCGCGCGCTTCGCCTCCAGCTGTCCGCGCACCTGCGCAAAATCGGGCAGAAATTCCGGTGATGAAATATTGCTTATGTCGGCGGGCTTCGCGGGCGCGATCACCTCGTCTCCGTCCAAAAAGGTTTTCAGCTGACGGATGCTTTTGACAGGAAACACGTCGATGCCCGTAACAACCGCCGCTTCCTTGGCGTTGGAGTGGGGGACAAATATTTTTTTCACGCCGCATTCACGCGCGGTTATCACCATTGGCAGCACGCCGTTGACGCTGCGCAGCTCTCCGCTGAGCGACAATTCGCCGATAAAGGCGCAGTCCTTTAAGTCCGCCTTGATAAACCCTGCAAGGCGCATTAAATTGACGGTGATGGGCAAATCGTAAATGGGACCTTCCTTTTTGATATCGGCAGGCGCCAAATTAAACACAAAATGCGCGGAAGGCAGGCGATAACCGCAATTTGTCATTGCGGAGCGCACCCTGTCCTTGCTTTCCTTCACCGCCAAATCGGGCAGTCCCACCAAGTCAAACGCGGGCAATCCCGGGCGTGCGGTCGCCTCTACTTCCACGCGATAGCCGTCCATTCCGTTGATGCCGAAGCTGGTACATGATACAACCATAGCAAATCCTCCGTAGTGATGTTATGATTATACCACTCTTTAAACTAAAATACAATATTTTTAGAGTCAAATGTTAACATCTATATAGAAGAATTGCATAAATTCTACCCTCTTAAATAGGCATTCCGACAGAAATTGCAGCTTTGCTTGACATTTTATTCAATATATGATAAAATCTTGTTACAGAATATCAAATGCAGCGGGGGTACAAAATGGCAAATATCAAAGGATTGTATTCAACCCTTTCAGATGATGTTCTTGCCGAATTTTCAAAAAACGGTGACGACAATGCCTTTAATGAGCTGGCTATCAGGTATCTGAATTTGATCAGATTTATCGCGCGCAAATACTCAGCTCAGGGCTACGAGCAAAACGACTTCGTTCAGGAAGGGCTGATGGCTCTTCTGTACGCCTGCAAAACATACGATGCGCACGGGGGTAGTTCGTTTGGGAGCTTTGTTTCACTGGTGGTGGAACGCAGGTTTATCTCGATCATCAGAAGCTCGCAGTCAAAAAAAGCGGTGCCCGACGCCATGCTGGTTCGCATTGATGCGCTCGGAGAGGAATTGACGGATTTTGTTCCTTCTCCCGAGGAGCGGTTGATGTATAAGGAACAGCTGGATCAGGTTCTGAAAAGGATACACGCTTTATTGTCGGCAAAGGAATACGAGGTGCTCATGCTCTTTGCCTCGGGACTCAGCTACAGCAAAATATCACAAAGGCTTAATATTTCCGAAAAATCCGTTGACAACGCGCTGCAAAGAGCGCGTAGAAAAGTCGGTGCCAACGACATGTCCTGAACAGAATGCTGCGCAGTTTTATGAGGGACAAATAATTATACCAAAGCGAGGTAAATGTCCATGTATGAAGACAAAACACTAGTCTGCAAGGATTGTGGTAATGAGTTTGTTTTCACTGCCGGCGAGCAGGAATTCTACGCGGAAAAGGGCTTTGAAAACGAGCCCCAGCGCTGCAAGGATTGCAGACAGGCGCGCAAAAACGCCGTCAAAGCGAGCAGAGAATACTACGATACCACATGCGCTGAATGCGGCGGACCCGCCAGAATCCCGTTTAAGCCGATGGAGGGTAAAAGCTACTACTGCAGCGAATGTTTTGCTAAAAGAAAAGAAGCCGAAGAGCAGTAAGCTTCCTGCGTATAATGTAATATCGTTATTATAATTATCACAGAGCGGTGAGGAATTCCTCACCGCTGTTCTTTTTTTTGTGCGAAATTCACAAGACATGCGTTTGGTTTTTGGCTTGCGTGATCCGGTTCTGTGGTGTATAATAATTTTAGTGCTAATTAACCAGGCACGAAAGAAATAAAAAAGGAGAGAATCAGATGAAAAAGTTAGCAGCCGTGTGCTGTCTGTTTGCCATGGCGGTACCGCTGAGCATCGGCGCCGCAGCGGCGGCGGTTTCACAGCAAAAGGAAATACTGCGCGGCGATGTCAACGGCGACGGCAAGGTGAGTATTAACGATGTGACGGAAATCCAAAAGTATTTGGCGGATTTCGACAATGTGTATGGCATCGGTGAGCCAATCGACTTCAACGGTGCGGATATGGATGTGACCGGTGATTTGCCCGATGTGTCGGTGTTTGGCACGGAAAACAATGTCACGCTCAAGGTATGGGCATCCGACAAAGCTTTGGCTTTGACAAAGCAGCAGGTGGAGACCTTTAAGGCAGCGTATCCCGGCAAAACCTTCCGCATTACTGTTGAGGCACAGGGGGAGTTCGATGCGTCAACGATGTTGATTAACGACGCGTCAAACGCTGCGGATGTGATGATGATTCCTTCTGACCAATTGAATAAGCTGGAAGACGCTATGGTGCTTGCCGAGCCAATGTTCACCGACACGGTTTACGCACGAGATACCGCCGACGCGGTGATGATGGCAACCACCGGCAATCATTTGTCGGCATATCCGATGACCAATGACAACGGCTACTATCTTGTGTATGACAACAGTGTGATTTCGGCGCAACAAGCAGGCAGACTGGAGGATGTTCTTGCAGCGTGCAAAACCGCCGGCAAGCAGTTTGTCATGGATAACCGTAACGGTTTTTACAGCTGTGTGTTTGCATTTACCGCCGGCGCTATAATTGATGGCTATGAGGCGGACGGTGCCACACAGAAATTCGTTGCTTACGACGAGAACGAGGCGGTAAAAACCCTACAGGCGTTTGCCAAGCTGCTTCGCAGCTATAAAGGCACGTTTGTTTCCGAAGACGTTGCCGGCATAGCCGCCGGATTCATGAACAAAACTGTGGGTGCCGGCATCGACGGCGTGTGGAACCAAACGGCTGACATGGGAGCGCTCGGCACCCGCTTTGGCGCTGCCAAGCTGCCCACCATTCAGGTTAACAGCGTGGACAAGCAGATGATTCCTATGTGCGGCTATAAGCTCATAGGTGTGAATCTTCATTCCGCATACCCGCGTTCCGCGCAGATTTTGGCGAGTTACCTTTCGGGCGAAGCTTGCCAGCAACAACGAGCGGAGCAGCTGGGCTGGGGTTCCACCAATCGCAAGGTGCAGCAATCCGCAGCGATCACGGGCAATCCTGTGCTCAAAGCCCTTGGAGAACAGGCGGCGTTTGCAGTGCCGCAGGTCAATATTGCTCCAACTTTCTGGAGTGCTATGGGCAATTTGGGCTATGGGCTGCTGGATGAATCTGTCAAGCCATCCAACACAACGTATTACCGCAATTTGCTGCGGCAGACTATTCAAATGGCGCGCGACGAATAAGAGGGAAGTGACCCTCGGCAAACAGGCAGCCGGTGCCAAAACCGGCTGCCCTGCATAAAGGGGGCTAAACCGTGCTGCAAGTGGAACACCATAGGCTTGTGTTCAACCTGTAATATTTGGATAATAACGGCAAAGAGCCGGCTCATTGACTTGATTTCGAGTTTGAGCCGGCTCTTTTTGCACGGAAAAGGATGTCCCAAATTGCGAAGGTCAAAAAAAGTCAAAAATTTTTTAAAATTTAGGATTCGGGAGTATGTGGGTGAAAAACAGAGAAAACAGGAGGAAAGCATTTAAAAGCTGACTTTATTTGACTTTGACTTTCTCTGACCTTGCCGCTATAATAAAGGCAAGCTCGAAAGAGAGCAGGAAAGAAGGCGTCAAAAATGAGGATGAGTGATTTGGTTGCGCAGTATATTTTGAATATGCTGGAGCAACAGGACGGCAGCGCTGAGATCCAGCGCAATGAGCTGGCAGGCAGCCTCGGCTGCGTACCCAGCCAAATCAACTATGTGATCACATCGCGGTTCACGCCCGAACAGGGCTATATCGTGGAAAGCCGGCGCGGCGGCGGCGGTTATATCCGTATCAGCCGCGTCAAAATGGATAAGGGAACGGCGTTGATGCACATCATCAATTCCGTAGGCGCTACGCTCGACAAGGCGACGGCGGAGGCGATGCTGCACAACATGCTGCAGCGCGACATACTGCTGCTCGAAACTGCCAAGGCGATGGCGGCGGCGCTGTCCGACCGCACGCTCAGGCAGGTGGAGCAGGAAAAGCGCGACAGCGTCCGCGCCGACCTGTTTAAAAATATGTTGTTAACGCTCAACACATAAAACCCGTAGTGACAGCCCTTGCGGTTTCCCCTACGGATAGTACGAATACGAGGTGAATGTGATGAAATGTCAAAAATGCGGCAACAATCAAGCCAACACCCATGTCAAGACCATCATCAACGGCGAATTCAAGGAGTACGACCTGTGCAGCGAATGCGCGCACAAAATGGGCTACACCAATGTATTTGCCGATATGGAAAATGACTTTTCCAACCTGCTGGGCAGCTTCTTTACCAACGTGCTCCCGGCAAGGACACAGGCGACGCGCTGCGAATACTGCGGCAGCACCTATCCCGAGATCGCCCGTACCGGGCAGGTAGGCTGCGCCCACTGCTACGAGCTGTTTGCCGACCAGCTGTATCCGTCCATCCGCCGGATGCACGGCAACACCACCCACTGCGGCAAAAACAGCGGCATGGCGGCAAAAAAATCCGAAAAGCCTGCCGAGCTGACCAAAGAAGAGCAGATCGCCGCCAAAAAGCAGCAGCTCGAAGCGGCAGTCAAAGAACAGAATTTTGAATTGGCGGCGCAGCTGCGCGACCAAATCAAGGAAATGGAGGGATAACCGTGAGCAGCAACGTTGTGATTTCCACCAGAGTCCGTCTGGCGCGAAATTTAAAGGACTATCCGTTTCCCTGCAAGCTGAGTCGTCAGGGCAGGGAAGAAGTGATCGAAAAGGTGCGCGACGCCGTCAAAAACGGCAACAGCGTGCTCGCGGACGATTTCTCCTATATCAAGATGAGCGAGGTCGATCCGCGCCGCAGCGTGTCGCTGGTGGAAAAGCGGCTCGTCAGCCCGGAGTTTATCAGCAACAGCGAGGGCAGAGCCCTGTTGCTCAGCAGCGACGAAAGTCTGTCGATCATGCTCAACGAGGAGGATCATATCCGCTTGCAGGTCATCACCAAGGGCTTGTCGCTCGACGAAGCCTACGACACCGCCGACAAGCTCGACACCTTGCTTGATGAGCGGCTGGAGTTTGCCTTTGACGAAAAGCTGGGCTATCTCACCCAATGCCCCACCAACCTCGGCACCGGTATGCGCGCCTCGGTGATGCTGCACCTGCCCGCCCTCGAGAAGAGCCGCGCCGTCAGCCGGATCGCGGGCAATTTGTCCAAGCTGGGACTTACGATCCGCGGTGCGCACGGCGAAGGCACCGAGCCGAAGGGCGCACTCTACCAGCTCTCCAATCAGGTGACGCTCGGCATTTCCGAAAAAGCCGCGATCGAAAACCTGAAAAACATCGCGAAGCAGTTGATTGCACAGGAGGAACAGGCGCGCGAACGCCTCTGCAAGAGCCTCGATGTGCAGGACACCGTCGCACGCAGTTTGGGTATTTTGAAATACGCCCGCATGATGTCGCACGACGAAGCGCTGTCACTGCTCAGCAACGTCCGCTTGGGCGTCGTGTCGGGACAAATCGACAGTGTGTCCACCGACGTCATCGACAAGCTGATGATCGACGTTGAGCCCGCTACGCTCAGCGTCAACGCAGGAAAAGCGCTGTCGGCACAGGAGCGCGACGAAACCCGCGCCCAACTCATCAGAAAAACGCTTATTAATGCATAATTTGTAATTTTATATGCTTGCGGCTTTGCCGCATTCCGCTCTCGACACGACTAAAGGGGGTAATACTATGTTCCAATTCCAAGGATTCACCGAAAAGGCAAACAACGCGCTCAATCTCGCCGTGCAGTCGGCGGAGCGCTTCGGTCACAGCTATGTCGGCACCGAGCATGTGCTGCTCGGCTTGCTGCAGGAGGGCTCGGGCGTTGCCTGTGCCGCGCTGAACAGCTGCGGCGTGACAGCGGAGCAAATTGCCGATAAGATCCAATCTTCCGCATACGGCGGCGCGCCCACTTCGCTGACCGCCAATGACTTTACACCGCGCACCAAGCGCGTACTGCGTGCGGCGGTCGCCGTGTCCGCCAAAATGGGCGGCGGCTACGTCGGCACCGAGCATGTGCTGCTTGCGCTGCTGTCCGACAATGACAGCTACGCCGTCAGCTTTTTAAATGAAGCGGGCGTCAGCGCCAACGATTTGGTGCAAGCGATGCAAAACCGTTTGGGCGGCAGCCAAAACGGCGGCTATCCGCAGGGCGGCGGCTTTGAACAAAACGGAAACGCACAGGAGGGCGGCTCTGCGCTCGATAAGTTTGGCAGAGATCTGACCAAAGCAGCCAAGAACGGCGAGATCGACCCCGTCATCGGCAGAGAAAAGGAAATCGAACGCGTCATTCAGATCCTTTCACGCCGCACCAAAAATAACCCCGTGCTCATCGGCGAGCCGGGCGTTGGCAAAACTGCCGTCGCCGAGGGCTTGGCGCTCGAGATCTCCAAGGGCAATGTGCCCGAGATCCTGCGCGACAAGCGCGTCGTCAGCCTCGACTTGACCGGCATGGTCGCCGGCGCGAAGTACCGCGGCGACTTTGAGGAGCGCATCAAGGCAGCGATCGACGAGGTGAAAAACTCCAAAAACACCATTTTGTTCATCGACGAGCTGCACACCATTATCGGCGCAGGTGCTGCCGAGGGCAGTGCCGACGCGGCAAATATCCTAAAGCCCTCGCTGGCGCGCGGTGATTTTCAGGTCATCGGCGCCACCACGCTGAACGAATACCGCAAATATATCGAAAAGGACGCCGCGCTCGAGCGCCGCTTCCAGCCCGTCAAGGTAGGCGAGCCGACACAGGAGCAGGCGGTGGCGATCCTCAAGGGCTTGCGCGACAGCTACGAAGCGCACCACAAGGTAAAAATCACCGACGAAGCCATCGAAGCGGCCGTCAAGCTCAGCTCGCGCTATATCGCCGACCGCTACCTGCCCGACAAGGCGATCGACCTGATCGACGAGGGCGCGTCCAAGGTGCGTCTTGCCGCCATGACCTCTCCCGACGACGTGAAGGCGTTGGAGGATAAAATCAAGAATCTGGAAAACGAAAAGGCGAGCGCCGTCAACGAACAGGACTTTGAGCGTGCCGCCAAGGTGCGCGATGAGCAAAAGGCGGTGCAGGCAAAGCTGGACGAAGCCAAAAAGAGCTGGCAGGAGCACCGCGAGGACAACTGCGGCGAGGTGGACGCGGAGGTCATCGCCAAGATCGTGTCCGATTGGACGGGTATCCCCGTGGTGCAGCTCACCAAGGAGGAAAGCGAACGGTTGCTCAACATGGAGCAGGTGCTCCACGAGCGCGTTGTCGGTCAAAACGAAGCCGTCAGCGCCATCGCCAAGGCGATCCGCCGCGGCAGAGTAGGCTTGAAGGATCCCAAGCGTCCGGTCGGATCGTTCATCTTCCTCGGTCCCACCGGCGTCGGCAAAACCGAGCTGTGTAAGGCGCTGGCGCAGGCGATGTTCGGCGACGAAAACGCCATGCTGCGGCTCGACATGTCCGAGTATATGGAAAAGCATACGGTGTCCAAGCTCATCGGTTCACCGCCCGGCTACGTCGGCTTTGACGAGGGCGGTCAGCTGACCGAAAAGGTGCGCCGCAAGCCCTATTCGGTGGTGCTGTTTGACGAAATCGAAAAGGCGCACCCCGATGTGTTCAACATGCTGCTCCAGATTTTGGAGGACGGCAGACTCACCGACAGCCAAGGTCGCACAGTGGACTTCAAGAACACCGTCATCATCATGACCTCCAACGTCGGCGCGCGTATGCTGACCGACAAGCAGAAATCTCTCGGCTTCAAGCAGGAAAACACGGAGGAAAAGCAGGAGGACATCCGCAAGCTGGTGATGGGCGAGCTGAAAAACGTGTTCCGTCCCGAGTTCCTCAACCGCGTGGACGATATCATCGTGTTCAACAAGCTCACGCAGGACGAGATCAAGCAAATCGCGGGCAAAATGCTCGAAACCCTGCAAAAGCGCTTGGCTGCCATGCAAATCACCATCACCTTCACCGACGCGGCTGTCACCGCCATCGCCGACAAGGGCTTTGACGACAACTACGGCGCCCGTCCGCTGCGGCGTGCGATCCAAAGCGAGATCGAGGATGCCCTCAGCGAAAAAATGCTCGACGGCGAAATCACCGAGGGCGCAAACGTCACCTGTGATTATCAGGACGGACAGTTTGTGTTTCATGTGTAAAAACGAGAGGAAACGTTAGGCTATTGCCGAAACGTTTCCTCTTTTTTGCATAAAAGCGCTTGATTTTTCCGTGCAAATCGCATATAATAATTGTACAGGAAACTGTACAAAAAATAGGACAATGAGGTGATACCTATGTTAGCTATCAATTATTCAACCATGCGCAACAACCTCAAAAGCTATTGCGATCAGGCAACTGACAACAACGAAACGGTGATTGTCACGCGCAAAAACGAAAAAAACATTGTCATTATCAGTTTGGAGCAGTATAATGCTATGATGAAAGCGGCGCAAAACGCCGAATATCTCGCCAAAGTGGACAGAAGTATCGAGCAGTTAGAGCAGGGCGAGGGCAAGGCGCACGAGCTGATCGAGGTTGAAGATGAATAAGCTGTGGTCGGATTTGGCGTGGGAGGAGTATTTGCAGTGGCAGATACTCGACAAAAAGACGCTGAAAAAAATCAACGCTCTGATTAAGGATATCGAGCGTAACGGGGCAGCCAACGGCTTAGGTAAGCCCGAACCCTTGAAATACCGCAAGGCGTGGAGCCGCCGCATCGACCACGAACACCGCTTGGTCTATCGCGTGGAAAACGGCAATTTATGGATTATTTCCTGCAAGGGACATTATCAGGATGAATGAAGCACAAAAAGGCTATCCCGAAATTGGGGTAGCCTTTTTCATAGGAAATATACTCTTTTGGACACCGCCGTTGATGAAGCGTTCCATTCGGGAAAACGTATCAAAAGGCGGCTTTGGGGGCAGCGTCACGCTGCTTATTTATCGATCCAGCCGTCGTAGCCGTCGGCATATTGGCTGTCCGTGATCGGCGTGTAGCGGCTTTGGTCGCCGATATCGTCCAAAAAGCCGTTGTACGCGCGGTAGATGTTGCCGGTTTCGTTGTCGTAGACGCGCTCATATTCCTCGAGCATATCCGAGCGCTTTTCCTGCAAAATGGTGTCGGACTTGCTGCGCTCCTCAAACGCCTCCATCACGGGATCGGGGTCGGCGACGGTGGACGGCGTCGATGTGGCTGCCTGCGCGTTTGCCTGCCATTGCTGCAGGTACAGGTCGGTGTAGGCAAAGGACTTGGCGATCGCCGACAGCACCGGCGCCCAGTCCACCAGACGACCCTGCGGCGCAAATTGGGTCAGGATGCAGTTGACCTCCCACGCGCCGTAATTCATGCCGTTGAAAACGACGTCCTGTGAATCCATCACCACCGCCGAATAAATGCCCTCGCCTTCGACGTTGTCGTCCTTGAAGGTCGCGTACAGCGACTGATAGTCCCGTATCGGCGTGTAGGGGCGGATGGACTGCAGCTGTTCCTTGTTGGGCGGCACACACGCGTTATGTACGGTAAAATATTCGCAGGAATCGGCATACACCGTTTTGAAAAACTCCTCCACCGTGCCGTTTGCCATCGCATAATTAAAGCCGAGCGCCTGCTTCATGTTGGCGTCCTTGGCGGCGTAGCAGTGGTCGAGGTTGTACACGCCGACCGTGTGGTCGGGGGAGTGTGCCATCCACTCCATTTGATTGGCGTCGCCCTGCCACTCCACCTGCCATCCGGCAGGGATCGTGAGGGTGAACAGCTCGCAGGCATATTGCTGCCACTGCACCGACGCCCACGCGGCGGGTCTGACATTGACCGCGGCAGGTGCTGTCGTGGGTTGAGCGGTACTTTCCGGATAGGTTGTGGGTGCGCTTTCCAAGGCGCTCACCTCCTTCGATTCTGTTGTTGTCGGTAATGCTGCATCATGATCCACGTCCGTGCCGCATCCTGCCGCAGAGGCGGTGAGAAGCAAAGCGGACAAAACGGCTGCAATCGTTTTTTTCACAGAAATGTCTCCTTTGTTGTCTTTCTACCAACAGTATACTACCATATGTTATAAATTGCAAGTAATTGTTGAAA
>CAMKOU010000012.1 GCA_946414505.1 uncultured Clostridia bacterium
CGTCGGCGAGAACGGCAAGGTCGTGATGGACAACGGCACCTTCGGCAACGCGACCGATGCAAGCAGTATTGCTGAAATACCCGCTCCTATTAATGTTGCTGACCGCTCCAAAGTCATTATTGTTGACGGTTACTCCGTTAATCTTGTTGAAGGCGGTTCGATCGATATCGCCACCGGCGGCGAGGTCTCCTTCTATCCCTCCGCCGACAACACATGCGTGATCACCGCCATCCCCGACCAGAACTATATCTGCACCGGCTGGTACAACGGCGATACCCTCTATTCCTCCGGCGCTTCTCTCAGCTATCAGAGCATCAGCGAGGATATGACCCTGACGGCGAAGTTTGCGCCCGCTCCCACCTACACCGTCACATGGAAGAACTGGAACGACGACGAGCTTTATGTTGACCCGACCGTTCCCGCCGGCGAAACGCCTACCTATCCCTATGAGAATCCCACCAGACCGGAGGACGATGACAATACGTACACCTTTAGCAACTGGGATCCCGACGTCCAGCCCGTGACAGGTCCGGCGGAATATAAAGCGACCTATACGGCGGTGCCCAAGCCCAAAAAGCTCATCGTCGGTCACAGCCTGACCCTCGACGGCAACATCGGCGTCAACTTCTACCTCGATCCGGCGGCGGCAGGCTTGACTGCCGACCAGGTGACCGCCGACAACCTCAGCTACACCTTTGCATGGGCGAACGGCAACGCGCTGGTGGATGTTGCAGCACAGTCCGAAAACACGTTTACCGTGGAAGGCGACTACATCAAGGTGACCTGCAAGGTGTGCGCGGCGGAAATGACCTGCGGCGTGAACGCGAGCTTCACGCTCGGCGACAAGAGCGAATCCGAGGTTTACACCGTGCGCGCGTACTGCGATGAAGCCTATAACGCCACAGAGGAACAAATCAATACTGTTTTCGGCGGTGCAGACAAATACGCTGCTCTGGTTGACCTTATGAACAAAATGCTCGACTACGGTGCAAAGGCACAGACCGTGTTCAGCATCAAGACCTACGACCTTGCCAACCATGACTTGGATTACGGCATGCAGGCGGTCGCGCCCGATGATTTTGTCAATGCCATCAAGTCAGCAAACGACGGAGCAGAGAATGACGTTGCGGCAAATCTGCCTGATTCCGCCGGCTTCAAAACGGCAAGCCTGGTATTCCTGTCCGAAAACACCCTCAGACTGTATTTTGAAAAGAAAACCGATGCGTTCAGCACCGCCGGTCTGACAAAATGGAATGAGTATTACTACGCGCAGGTGACGGACATTCCTGCGGCGGAGCTCGACACCCTGCAAGCCTTTAGTGTCAGCGGCGCCACCCTGCACTACTCCGCGCTCGACTACGCCAAGGCACTGTCTGCCAGCGACAACGCGAACAACGCGGCGCTGGGACAGGCGACTTATTGGTACAATCAGGCGGCGAATGCGTATTTTATCTAACCGGAAAGGACGTGCATGAATATGATAAAAGAAGCGTATGAACGTCTCTTTTTGGACGTGACACAGTTTGACGTGGAGGACATCATCACCACCTCGGGCGTCGGCCCCGGCGGCGGCGACGAACCCACCACCGACCCCACCACTACCGATCCCCTGGATCCGTATGAGCTGCCGTTAGGCTTATAATAATCGTTTGATCGCGCCGCTGTTTTGGGCTTAACGCTCAAAATGGCGGCGCGACTTTTGTATTTACTATTTACATTTCGACAACAAATGATGTATAATAGGACTATATAGCATGGTGAGGAAGGAAATGCGATGAAGCTGATAAAGGGCAGGCTGATGACCTATTTAGCGCTGACAGTGGTGCTGACGTCTTTTATAGTGCTGTTGATCATGTCGCTGATTTACAGTCAGCCGAAAAACGAGTGGGAGGAAACCTATCCGCAGCTGCGGCCGGAGGAGGTTTTTATCAACGGACAATACTCCATCGACGGCGGCGAATGGCACGACACCATCCCCGGCGAGATGATACACCAAAGCTTTACGAAGGCGGTCATCAAAGGCGAGCTGTCGTTACAGGAGTATCAGGACGGCTATTTGACCATTTTTTCGCAGAATATTTGGTATGATATGACTACCGACGGCATGATCCTTTCCAATTATACGGTGCAGACCGACCCGGATCAGCGCTATTCTTCCCCCGGCTGCCATTTGGAAGAGGTGCAGTCGATTCTTTTGGGGCAGGACAGCAGCCATATTCCTGTGACGCTGACGCTCGAATATCCGTATGAAATGTTTTCCAACGCCGATTTATCCGACGTTTTCCGCTTGTACTACTCCGGTCCGTCGGGCGTGTATGAGCTGATGCTCCGGCGTGTGACGCTGCCCGTGATTTTGTGTGTACTGCTGTGCTTTTTCGGCTTGATCGCCTTCCCGATCGCCGGTTCCGTGCTGGGCGGCATCAACATGCGCTATCTCGCGTTTTCGCTGCTCTGCTTTTTTGCGGGCATCCACCTGCTGGTGCAGACGCTCTATCCGTTTTTCCCGCTGTGGCTGCACGACCCGGTGATGTGTATGACCGTTTGTGAAAGCACCGGTCATTTGTTCGGGCTGTGTATGCTGGTGTTTATCAAGGTGGTGCTGGTGGATCCCAAGCATAAGATCATCGGCAACATCGTGCTGTTTTGGTTTTCGCTGCAGATCATCGTGCTGTATGTGCTGCACTATTTCGGCAGGATCGACCTGTATGCGAGCAATCCCTTTGCGCAGCTGCTCTTTATTATTTGCACCGTGGTGCTGTCGGTTTGCCTGATACGCGAGATCAACATCAACAACGACGCAAAGCCGGCGGCGCTGACGCTGCTGCCGCTCGCCGTGACGCTCGTATATGATACCCTGAACATGTATTTCGGCTTTACCGATTTTATGCTGTTTGAATTCGGCGTGGCGGTGGCGCTGGCGTTCCAGCTGGTCACTTTGGTCATCGATCTGCGCCGGCAATATAAAGAAACCATCCGCTATCAGCAAATACAAAAGGAGCTGTATGAATCGCGCGTCGCGATCATGGTCAGCCAGATCCAGCCGCATTTTCTGTATAACTCGCTGACCTCCATTGCCATGATGTGCTCCATCGATCCCGACACCGCGCAGGAGGCGACCATCACCTTTGCGGATTATCTGCGCGGCAACATGGATTCGCTCAAGCAAAAAACGCCCGTGCCCTTTTCCAAGGAGCTCGAGCATTTGAAAAAATATTTATACATCGAAAAGCTGCGCTTCGGCGACGATTTAAACATCGTTTACGATATCCAAACCGACAATTTCACGCTGCCGCAGCTGTCCATTCAGCCGCTGGTGGAAAACGCCGTCAAGCACGGCGTGGGTATGAAGCGCGAGGGCGGCACCGTGACCATTGCCACGCGTGAAACCGATAAGGCGTTTGAAGTGATCGTGTCGGACGACGGCGTGGGCTTTGATACCGAACAAACGAAAAACGACGGCAGGTCGCACATCGGCATGGAAAATGTGCGCCGCAGGCTTGCGGAAATGTGCGGCGGTACGGTAACCATTACCAGCGTCATCGGCGAGGGCACGACCGCCACGGTGACGCTTCCCAAGGAGGGACAAAACAATGAGAATCTTATGTTGTGATGATGAAAAACTTGCGCTGCAAATGCTGGAAATGTCCGTAAAAAAGGCAAAGCCGGACGCGGATATCCTCGCCTTCAAATACGCGGACGAGCTGCTGGAGGAAGCAACAGCGAACGGCTGCGACATCGCCTTTTTGGATATCCATATGCGCGGTATGAACGGCGTGGAGCTGGCAAAAAAGCTCAAAGAGGTCAACCCGAAAATGAACATCATTTTCGTTACGGGCTTTTCGGATTACACGGGCGACGCCATGCGCCTGCACGCCAGCGGATACATCATGAAACCTGTCACCAAGGCAAAGGTGGAGGAGGAGCTTGCCGATCTGCGCTTTCCGATCGTGCCGAAAAGCGACGCGCTGCTGCGTGTGCAGTGTTTTGGCAACTTTGATGTGTTTACCCCCGACGGTAAGCCGCTGCGGTTTGAGCGAAGCAAATCCAAGGAGGTGTTTGCCTATTTGGTGCACCGCCACGGCAGCTCCTGCACGAAAAAGGAGATCGCCGCCATTCTGTTTGAGGACATGCCCTACGACAATAACCAGCAAATGTATGTGCAAAAAATCATGTCGGCGCTGATGAAAAGCCTGAAAGCCGTCGGCGCGGAAAGCGTGATCGAAAAATCCTACAACAATATTGCCGTCAACGTCAATTTGATCGACTGCGACTACTACCGTTTTCAGGAGCTGGACGCCGGCGCCGTCAACGCCTATCAAAACGAATATATGAGCCAGTACTATTGGGCGGATTTTTTATACGAGGATTATTAAAAATTTTGAAAACAATGGGGGACTGTCGCGCGGACAGTCCCCCTGCGTTTTATCGTATGGTTTCCACCGCGGCGGTGTACGCAGCGGCAGCAGGCGGAGTGTGATGCGTCCGGTTCATATTCATCACGGTACCTGCAATGCCGATGACGGCGCACAGAAGCATGGCTGCCAAAATGGAAACGCGTCTTTTTCTCTTGCGGCACATTTTTTTCATTGTCATGACCTCCTGTCGGTTTTTCTGAGGACAGTATATCACAGTAAAGAGGACAATATGAGGACAAACGTGCGGCGCGGACGGAATGAAAAAGATTTGTTCCCCGATTATGCGATTTGATAGTGACAATCTCCGAAAAATGCGTTATAATAGAAGTAATTCTTAGGAAAGGGGAGAGGTGAGTGGAACAGATCGTTTCTTGGGACTTTTCCGTTTTGGATTGGATCCAGCAACATATGCGCTGCGATTTTTTGGACGCCGTGATGCCGTTTTTCTCCGCTATCGGCAAGGCGGGTATTGTTTGGATCATCGTGGGCATATTGCTGCTGTTTTTCCGAAAAACACGCGTGACAGGCATAATTATGCTGGCGGCGATGTTGGTCGGCTATCTGGTGGGAGACATCCTGATCAAGCCCTTGGTGCAGCGGCCGCGGCCGTTTGTGATCAACCCGGCTGTCAAGTTGTTTATCGACCCGCCGTCGGGTTACAGCTTCCCGTCGGGTCACAGCTGCTGTGCGGCGGCTGCCACAACGGTGTTGCTGGTACGAAAAAAGCTGTTTGGCATTATCGCGCTGCCAATTGCGCTGCTGATCATGTTTTCGCGGCTGTACAACTATGTCCATTACCCGACCGATGTGCTTGCCGGTATGCTGTTGGGTATTTGTTCGGCGGCTGTCATGTTGATGATCGCCCGCGCTGTCCGTCTGGACAAAAAGCTTCCTGCCCGGAAGCCTTCCAAATAGTACAGGGTGGCTCTAAAGCATAATAACCCCTGTTGGTACAAAGCTTTCACTTCATATGTTGCCAAAGCATCTCGTTATACGTCCGTATAACGGAGTCTGCGAAAAAAATCCGCACCTCTGCACAACAGAATCGCTTTGAGGTGCTCTACAGAAAAGAGGTTGTATTGTGAGTCAGGATCTACGTTCTAATCAACAAACAAAAAACCAAAACAAAAATTCGTTTCTTGCTTCCAACCCTGTGCTGCGCAGGCTGAACAAGGTTGAGGAGCGTTCCGAACAAAACACTGCCACCTTTGGCGGTATCGCCGGCAAAACCGTGTATTTTTTGCTGTTTTGCGTAGTGGGTATTTTAGCGCAGCTGATCGTTGCCCAATATTTGGCGGTTGGCGATACCATGAACCTGAACTATAAGGGGTTTGAGGTGACGTTATACACCCGCGAGGTGATCGTGTTTGCCGGTGTGGCGATTGCAGGAGTCGTTTTTCAGTTGATTGCTGTTTTTGCCCGCGCCACAACGCCCTTCACCGGTGCATTGTTTTGCATTTCGCAGGGCTATTTCATTTCGTTTTTGATTTTTAAGGTGCTTGCTGTCTACCAAATGGAATATCTGGGCGCGCTGGCACTCGTGATCACCGTGTTAATTGTGCTGATCATGGCGATCTTATACGCCACAGGCGCCATTCGCGTCACCAAAAAGTTCAAAATGGTGATGACCACGCTGTTTTTCACGATGATCGGTACCGCGCTGGTTTCCGTAATCGGCTGGCTGATCCCGTTCACCAGACCGATGGTGACCGCCATTCAAAACAACTTTGTGGTTTCGGTTGTTTCTTCTGTTATCTTTATCATTATCGCGTCGCTGTTCCTGATTTGCGATTTTGATACCATTGATCACGTTGTCCATGATAAGCTGCCCAAAAAATACGAATGGTCGGCGGCGTTCGGCTTGGCTTTCACCGTCATTTGGCTGTATTTGAAGGTGCTCGACCTGATCATCACCATCGCCGGTAAGAATAAGAGCTGACATCAAAAAAAATACAAAGCACGGCAAGGAGAGATGGCTTCTCCTTGCCGTGTTTACTTATTTATATTTTTATTGTATATACACGATCGCTGTTTTTTGCAGTGCGGTGTAAATGCGCACGGCGGCAGAATACGCCAAAAGAGCGCAAAAGCCGTATACGGGAATGGCGACACTGCGGAACGCGAAACCCGCTACGCCCAGCGCTATGGCGACCAGTACCTTGACAATGCCGCCGATCAGCTTCAGCCGCCACAGGGGGGTGCCGACGCGCTTTGCCTCAAACGACCGCAGGATGTCCACAAAGCCGGCAAACACAAACACAACCAGCAAATAGATGAGCGTGACCAGACGGCCGGTGGAGATGAGCGAGGCGGTAAACAGCCCGACGTCCAGCAAAACGATCCCTTGAAACAAGCTCGTTTTGCCGCTGACCATGTACCTGCCCATCGTGATGTAATACCACAGCATACGAACGCCGTACACCAGCAGGGATACCACCAGCGCCAGCGCGATGAGGATGAGTCCCCATTCGGGTGTCAGCGCGAGCAACAGCGCGAGCAGCAGCATCACAATGCCGATCACGATGTTTTTTATCCGTTGGAAATAACTCATTTTTTCGCCTCCTGTATCAGCTTTTGAAATGCCTTGATACCGCCGAAGCCCTTTTTCCGGTAGTCAATGGAGACGCCTGCCAGCTTGCTGCCCGATTGATAGATGCGGTTGGTGACCATGCTTTTTTGCGCGAGCGCCGCCAAAATAAACTTGCCTAAAAAGGTGTTGTCTTTGTCGCCGGCGGCGATGTATTCGTCTTGGTATGTCTCTATCGAAAAGGCGCCGATGGCATGTCCCGACAGTTTTTCGCCCAGTGCTTTCCAGTCAGCGGAGGCGTCGAGCTGCCGTTTGTGCAAAATCCGCTCCAGCTCCGCCTCCATGCGCGCGACCGTTTCGGCGGCGTATTGATGGCACTGAAAGTCGTTGACGTCACCGCGCAAATATTGCAGTGCATACACCATTTGACCAAAGGCGTGCCGATAATCGGACGGATTGTCCTTGACGATCTCTTCGTAATTGCCCCATGCGGGCAGGTACTTGTAGCGGATAAAGCAGTAGTCGGGCAGGTGTCCCGCTCTGCCGTGGCCAAGATTCATGATGGAATTTTCGCTGTTGACGTAAAGACTGGCGGTGTACAGGCGTTTGTCCAAATCGTCGGGGGTGGAGGCGCTGTGGCGGAAGCGCAGCTTTTTTTCGCCGCTGTCCGACAGCTCGTAAAAATAATAGTTGGTGTTATTGATGGCAAGTGACGGGGTGCCCGCAAAATAGCGGTGCGCCCAGGTGTCGCACAACACATGCATGGCGATGCCGGCAGCCTGCAGGCTTTTTCCCTTTGCCAGCCGAACGGTTTCTTGCAGCAGCTTGCTGTTGGGGTTGCAGATCAAACGGTATTTGTTGCGGAAGCGTTTCGAGCATTTCCGTCCGGGATCGGCATACAGATCGTAGGGCAAAAAGTGAAACGACGACCAAATGCGTGTGATATCCTGCAAGCCGGACACATCGGTGCGCGCGTCCATCAGCTCCAGCTGCAGCTGGGTGGTAGCGGCGGCAAGCGGCGCGTTCAGCTTGGACAGCAGCGTGCGGCTGCACGCGTCCACAAAGCAGTCGCTGTAGGCGATGACAAGGCTTTCCTCGTGCGAATAGCCTGCCAGCTGTGCCGCGCAATAGGTGGCGTAATAATGGAAATCAGCGTTCATAATGCCCTCCGTTGCCGGTGCTTTGTTTTCTCCTTTTGCGGACGCCGATGATGCTAACCAGCAGCTCCAGCATAAAGAAGAGGAAGGTGATGTCGATGATCAGCATGACAACCAAATTGCCGGCTCCGGTCGACAGGGTAAACAGCGCCAACACGCACGCTGCAACCGAAATGATGTACAGCACCAAATACACGATCGTCAAAACGAAATACGGCAGCTTTTTGCGGCGCAGTCCCTCGGCGCGCGCGGCATAGCCGACATACAACCGAACGCCAACGTCAAGCAGGGTGAAGACCCATAAAACGACGACGGAAGCGGTTTTTGCTTCCGCTGACGCTGTTTCGTCCACTTCTGCGCCGAGTATAAAATAGCTCAGGACAAACCTGACCAAGGACCATACCGCAAACAGAATGATGCCGTTGCCAATGGTAATGAGGGTGTCCTCCATCTTTCTGGTTTTGCTGTCCATATGGTCACCTCCGTTTGGTTTTTTTGGCTTTTAGTCTGTTGGACAGCTTGACGGAAAAGGTCATGCCCTGCTCGGACGGAAGTGCCTCAATGGTACCGTTGTGCAGGGTGACAATGCGCTTGGCAATGCTCAGCCCGATGCCGTGTCCGCCTGTTTTGGAGGTGCGCGAGGAGTCGGGACGGTAAAAGCGGTCAAACAAATGACGGTAGTCTTCGGTCGTGTCCAAATCACAGGTGTTGAAAACCGTCAGGTTGGTGTACCGCACGCCTTTTTTCAGGGTGATGGCAACCTCGCCGTTTTCGCTGACATATTTCGAGGCGTTTTCCGTCAGCACCGATACCAGCCGTTCCAGCTGTGCGCGATTGCCGTTGAGCACCACATCGGGTTGGATATCGCGGCGCAGCACGGCGTGCTTGCCGAGCAACACCTCTTCAAACGTGACGGCTATGCTTTCAACGACGCGGCTGAACGGAACCGGCTCGATATCCGTTTGCTCGTCAATTTCCTCCAGACGGTTGAGCGTCAGCAGCTCGTTGACCAAATCGCTGACACGCGTCACCTGTGCGGTGATGTTGTTGATCCACTCGTTTTCGCCGTACTTGTAGCCGAGCACCTCGGCGTTGGCGGAGATGATGGCGAGCGGTGTTTTCAGCTCGTGGCTGGCGTCGGTAACAAACTGCTTTTGCATCCTTGCGTTCTCCGCAAACGGTTGGACGATTTTGCCCGACAAAAAGGCAAATACCAGCGTGATCATGATGATAAAGGCGAGTGCGATCAGGGAGATGATCAGCAAAAGCGATTCCATCGAGTTTAGTTCATCGGAATTGTCCAAAAAAATCACCATTTTTTTGTTTTCCGAAACACGGTAGCGGTAGTTGTCATAGTAGCCGACGTTGCTCGTGCGGGTTGCAGCTGAAACTGCCATGACGATGGCAGTCTCCTCGTCGACCGCGGCGATGTGCTCGGTGTCAACGATCGGTTCGGCACCGTTATACGTCACGGTAAAATAGCGCGCACGATAGGGAGCTTCGGCGTCGTTCGCATAGCGGCCGCCTTCCTTCTCAAGCTCCTTCCGCAGCTGGGTAAAGAGCGGCAGGTTGCCGTTGTTCTTTTCAATGACGGCGGTAAAGGCGTCCGCGTTTTTAGAAATGGAGATAACGGAGCTTATCCAAAAAACAAAAATAGTCATGCCGAACACGGCGGTCGCAGACAGCAAAACGCCGAGCACGATTTTGATACGCAGCTTTTTCATGGCTTATTCTCCCAGCGCATAGGTGCTGCCGCGTGTGAGGATGTTGACGTCCGCGTGAATTTGACGCAGCTTGTTTTTTAGGTAAAACACATACAGCTCCGCCTTCTCATCGCTTTCCTTGCCGTTCCACACCTGCATGTTCAGCTGTTCCGCGCTGTAGTAGGTGCCGATATTGCGCACTAAAAAGGACAGCAGCTCCGCCTCGGTGTTGTTCAGCCGCAGGCTGCCTTTGTCGGATTTCAGCTCGCCTGTATTGGAGTTTAATTCGATATTGGAAAATTGTATGGTGGAATAGCGGTAGTCGCTGTTGCGGCGCACCAGTGATTTCAGCCGCGCCACCAGCTCCTTCATGGCAAACGGCTTGGCAAGATAATCATCCGCACCCTCGGTCAGTCCCGTGATGCGGTCATTCAGCGTTGCTTTGGCGGTCAGCATCAGCACGGAGGTGTGGTTGCCGCTTTGCCGCATATGCTGCAGCACCTCGATGCCGTCCATGACGGGCATCATGATGTCGAGCACCACCACGTCAAAGTAGTCGTTTGCCAGCGCGTCCAATGCCTGCTTGCCGTCGTATACGGGCTTGACGGTAAAGCCCTCCATCTTCAAAATCTCAGTCACAGCGACCGAAAGCTGTCGCTCGTCCTCGGCATATAAAACCTTCATACCGTTATCCTCTCTGTATCAAATCACGGATGGTCTGCATCGACAAATCGGTAGAAGCCATTTCGTCGGCGCAGCGCTTCAGCTCCTCCACGATCAGGGCGGTGCTGCGGATGTTCTTTTTATATTTCAGCTGGTGCTCCAAAGCTGCCCAGCAGTCCATGGCGATGGTGCGCATTTGGATCTCGGCGTCTATCGTTTCGATATCGTCCGCGCCAAAGGGCAGGGTGATAATGACATGCAGGCTGCGATAGCCGTTGGGTTTGGGGTCGGCGATATAGTCCTTGACCTTTTTTACCTGCCATTTTTCACTTTTTGTAATATCGTCCAGCACCGTGTAGATGTCACCGACAAAATGCGTCACCACACGCGCGCCCACCAAATCCGACAGATAACGCAGTCCGTTTTCGGGCGTTTCCGCAAGCCCCTTGCGCCGCAGCTTTTCTTTCAGGCTTTCCGCGCCTTTGATGCGGCATTTTAAATGCTCGGCGGGCGCTGTTTCGGAATCGTTGCTGATGCCGTCGAGGATCGCCTGTATTTCGCGCAACATCAAGTCGTGTATTTCCTCCAGCTTTGCGGCGTAAATACCGTAAAAAGCAGCGTCTTCCTGTTTCATAGTTATCCTCCGTTCTTCTGTTTTCAACCATATTCATTATAACACTCTTTTCAGCAGGTTGCAAGAAAAAAACAGCCGGAGCGGAAAACCCGCTCCGGAGTTAAAAATCAATTGTCGGATAAGTACCGTTCGATAATAAAGCGCGGACGGCGTTTGGTTTCCAGGTAGATTTTGCCGATGTATTCGCCGATAATGCCGATGGCGAGCAGCTGCAGGCCGCCCAGTGCCCAAATGGAGCAGAGGGTACTTGTCCAGCCGCTGACGGTCGCGCCGACAAAAAAGCTGATGACGGAGTAAATGATCATGATCAGGCTCACGAGAAAAATAAACAGTCCCAGCCACGTGATCATGCGGATCGGCTGGATGCTCAGCGAGGTAACGCCCTCCCACGCCAGCGCGAGCATTTTTTTCAGCGGATATTTGCTTTCACCTGCCAGCCGTTCGGCGCGTTCATACTTGACGATGGCGGATCGATAGCCGATCATCGGCACCATGCCGCGCAGGAAGATGTTGGTTTCCTTGTATTGCGAAAACGCACGCAGCGCACGGCGGCTCATCAAACGGAAATCGGCGTGATTGAAAATGACCTTGGCGCCCATTTTGTTGAGGATTTTGTAAAAGCCCTCGGCGGTAAAGCGTTTGAAAAAGGTGTCGGTCTCGCGCTTGGAGCGCACGCCGTATACCACGTCGCAGCCTTTTTCGTATTCCTCCAGCATTTTGTCGATGGCATTGATGTCGTCCTGTAAATCGGCGTCGATGGAAATCACCGCGTCCGCCTTGTCCTTGAGTGTCATCAGACCTGCCAGCAGCGCGTTTTGATGGCCGCGGTTGCGCGACAGCTTAATACCCTGAAAAATCGGCGTTTGGCTGTGCAGGTTTTCAATGATTTCCCACGTCGCATCCTGCGAGCCGTCGTCGATAAAGACGATCCGGCTGTCCTCGCTGATTTTGTGCGCGTTCATCAGGTCGTTATATTTGTCTAACAGTTTTTCCGCGCTGTCCCATAGCACTTCTTCCTCGTTGTAGCAGGGGATCGCGAGATACAACTTTGTCAAAATAATCCCTTCCGTTCTCATAATATGGTAATTTCTTTTCGGGAAAAATCACCATTCTCATTGTAGCAAAATTTGTCAGAAGTATAATTCCGCATTAGAATTTAAAAAAATAATCTGTTTGTGTCAAAACAAACGGCATTATGAGGTGATCGGTGACAGAGTCATCACCTCCGACGCGAAGCATCTTCCTTTTGACAACACCTATGCGGTGTACGATGTGGCGCAAAACAAGTTTTATCCGTTAGACGGGGATATTTTGAATACCTACGGACAAAGGTTCCCCGGGCTTTGCGAAGCGCTGTCTGCGTTACAGATCGGCAGCTTGATCGGCGATATCAACAGCGATGGTAAGCTGAATATCAATGATGCTACGGAAATGCAGCGTTGTTTAGCGTAATTAACGCCCTATCCCGCCAACGACGGGGGGGCAGCAAGCGGCTATACGACGCTTTACCGTGAGACGATAGCGTATGTAAGCGACATGAACCGCAACCAGCGGCACGATATCGGAGATGTTACCCTGCTGCAAGAGCTGCTTGCAGAAAAGCATGATGTGTATACAGGCACGATCACGGTAAACATTCCGCAGGACAGCCGGCTTTATGAATGTAAAAAACTGAAAATCGAAATTTTCCAAAACGACACCGGCCTTGGCGGTAAAATGTTTACGCTGCAAACACGCGACAGCGGAGAAAAGTATTTGGAATACGCCCCGAAACAGCAGAGCAGGATCAATTTGTATCCCGGCGTTTTCTATACGGCGAAGGTGTACGACGCTGCGCATATGGCGCAATTCCCCCTGATGGTTTACGGATCGGACGGTCTGGTATTTACGATCGAATAGTATGAAAAACAGAGATTGCAAACGCAGTCTCTGTTTTTAAATTTGTCTATTTGATGGTTTTTCACAATAATTTCTAAAAATCCCTTGTCAACCACCGCTGTTTGTATTATAATATAATGGAAAGTAAAATGACAATCCTTTGGAGGTAAGAATATGGAACAGAAATCAATTGCGGTATTAACCAGCGGCGGCGATGCGCCGGGTATGAATGCGGCGGTGCGCGCGGTGGTTCGTGCCGGCATCAACAGAGGTATGCGGGTTTACGGCATTTATCGCGGCTTTAACGGCTTGCTGAACGGTGAGATCGAGGAAATGAATTTGCGCTCGGTGTCCGATATCATCGGCAACGGCGGCACCATGCTCTATACCGCCAGAAGTGAAGAGTTTAAAAAGAAAGAAGCGCAGGAACGCGCGGCGGAGTTTTGCCGCAACAAGGGCATCAGCGGCGTGGTGGTTATCGGCGGCGACGGTTCGTTCCGCGGCGCCAGAGCGCTGACGGCGGCGGGCATTAACTGCATCGGCGTGCCCGGCACCATTGACAACGATATCGCCTGCTCCGAATACACCGTTGGCTTTGATACCGCCATGAACACCGCACTGCAGATGGTTGACCGCATCCGCGATACCGCGCAGTCCCACGATCGCTGTTCGATCGTAGAGGTTATGGGCAGACGCTGCGGCGATATCGCTCTGCAAACGGGTATTGCCGTGGGTGCTACCGCTATTTTGGTGCCCGAAATCGAGTACAACATCGAGAAAGATGTCATTGCGCGTATTGTCAACACCCAAAAAACCGGTAAAAAGCATTTTATTATTGTGGTTGCCGAGGGCGTCGGCGGCGTGCGTGACTTGGCAAAATATATCGAACAGCGTTTAAATATCGAAGCCAGAGCGACCATCCTCGGCCATGTACAGCGCGGCGGTTCGCCGACCCTGCGCGACAGAGTGGTGGCAAGTTTGATGGGCTACAAGGCGGTTTCGCTGCTTGACAGAGGGCTCGGTAACCGCGTGGTCGTGATGCACGACGGCAAAATCACCCACCTCGACATCAATGAGGCGCTGGATATGGAGCGCGTGTTTGACGAGCAGCTGTACAAGGTTGCCATGAGCATCTCCATTTAAACAATACAGTATAGGTTTCACTGCGGGCGGACTGAGTTCGCCCGCGTGTGGTTTCATGAGGAATCGATCATGTCTACTCCATTGCAGAACATTTCCAGGGATATACTTATTTATTCCGTGTTGGCGTCGGATTTTGAACGGTTGGATTTCAAGGACGACGCGCTGGCGGGTGTGCGCGCCAATTATTTTAACGCGCACTGTGCGCCGCAGGCAGAAAAAACAGATATCTTAGTTGACGGCAAGCCCCACAGCCTTTCTTACGCGCTGCGGAGCGGCGAACCGCTTGCGTGGAAGATGATGTGCGGCAACCGCCCTGTGCAAACGGTAAATCGCGCATCCGACGGCAGCTACAGCGTCATCAGCTACGGTGACAACGGCGTTATTTTCAAACGGCAGTATTTTGACGGCAATCACCTGTGGCTGCGCACCGAATACTATGACCGCACGCTGGAAAACAGGCTTGCGGCGGTCATCCGTCCCCAATACGGCGAGGACACAATGATGCTGCGTCGGCAGCTGTTTTCCCAGGACGGCGTCGATGCGTGCGACTTGTATCCGTCGCTGACTGCACCCAAGCAGCGCTGCGCTGCCCTGGTTTACTCAAACGCGGGTATGGTATGGTTTGACGCGCGCTTTCGTCCGGCGCAAACGGCGCCGGCGGACAACGCCAAGGCCGAGGGCGGCTTCCGCTTTACCAAGGAAGCGTTTCTGTCCGCAGGCACTGCGGATGTGCTGGAGCTGCAAAACGCGCCGTATCTCAGCGAGGAGGACGTCCTCCAAGCCGGTACGCCTGTGTATACGCCGGACGTGCCGCAGGAATACTCGGCGTATGATAAAATCGCCGAAATTTTATTTGAAGCGCAAAAAACCAATAAAAACCTGTTTGGTGAGCTGGCCAGCTTAAATCCGCAGCCCGAGCCGGAGGAGGATCCCTTGGAGGAAGCGCCTGCTGCCGCTGAAGCGCCGGCGGAACAGCAGCCCGAGCCGGAGAAAACAGCGGAGCCGGTTGCTGTCGAAGCGGCAACGTCTGCCGGGGAACCGGCGCCGACCTCGGAAATCGCGACGCGCGACGGTGCCTATGCCTATTACGGCGCGCTGGACGAAAACCATCTTCGCACCGGCAGAGGCAGAACCGTCACGCCCGACGGTGTGACCGCCTATGAGGGCGACTACGTTGCCGACAAGCGTGATGGCTTTGGCGTTTGCTATTATAAAGAGGGCAGTCCCAACTACGTGGGCGACTGGAAGAGCGGCAACCGCAGCGGCAGGGGCGTCGGCTTTCGCCGCAGTGACGGCACGATACATGTCGGCAAATGGCACAACAACAAGCCCGACAGCTTTGGCGCGCGTTTTGACAGAGAAGGAAACTTTATCGACGTATGCACCTATGTGAACGGAAAGCGCAACGGCAAAAGCGTGTCCTTTGACGCCGACGGTAATTTGGTGGTCAAGATATGGAAAAACGGCGAGCTCGTTTCCGAAAAAATCATTTCCTAATGAAGGTGGGTGCCCATGGAAAACATGCAACAACATCTTTTGAGTTTTGCCAACCGTTTCCTGTTGTTTGCCATCGTGCTGGTGGTCGGCGTAGTGGCGGTGCGGCTGATTTTGATCCCCATTCGCAAGGCACTGAAAAAAAGCAAAGGCGAGCACACAGCCAAAACCTTTTTGTTTTCTATCATCCGCGTGGTGCTGTACGGCATTGTGGTGATTTCTGCACTCGGCACCGCCGGCGTAGATATCTCTTCCATTCTCGCCGCCATGGGAGCCGCCGCGCTGACAGCGGGTCTTGCGTTTCAGGATACGCTTAAAAATTTTGTCAGCGGCATTATTCTCCTGTTTACCAAGCCCATCACAGCGGGCGATTTGATTCAGGTGGACGGCTTCGAGGGCTATGTGGACAGCATTCGCGTGTTTTATACGCAAATCCATACCTTTGACAACCGCATCGTGCAGCTGCCGAACTCCAAGCTGACCGCCAACAGCGTCGTCAACTGCTCGGCGGCAGGTACACGGCGGGTGGATTTTAAATTCTCCGTCAGCTATGAGGACAATCTCGCCAAGGTAAAAAGCGTGATATACGATGCGTTGTCCAAAAACGACAAGGTGCTGGCAACACCGGAAGCCAAGGTGTACGTTTCGCGGCATTTGGACAGCGGTGTGGAAATCACCGTGTTCGCGTGGGCGCAGCACGAGGACTATTATCCCGTTCTGTTTCAGGTGCAGGAGGATGTGAAAAACGCCTTTGATAAAAACGGCATTACGATTCCGTATCCGCATGTGCAGCTTGCCGAAAAAAATGTTGAATAAAAACAAAAAATCCTTGTATACTAATAGCGTCGTATTGCGGCGCTATTATTTTTATAAGGAAGTTTGACGGATGAAAAAAATACTATGTTTGAGTCTTTCGGCACTGCTGACGGCGTTTTGCGTCGCCGGCTGCAGTGAAGCAAAGAGCAGTATGGCGTCCGACGTCGGCTCCGCGGTTTCCGGCGCGGCGTCCCATGTGGGAGAGGCAGCTGAGGATATCGGCGAGGGCGTCACCGGCGCAGTGTCCGCCGTTGTCAGTGAAGCCGACCGCATGGCGGAAAACGGCGAGGTGTCTGACGGCGACGGCGTCATCGGCAATGAGCCGACCGACGCGGCAGGGGACGACATGACCGAGGAGACGTCTCAGCCGGAAACGTTGTATGAAGATACTTTGGAGTAATACGGATGCAAATGCCCTGTCCCGTTATCGTACAATGGGGCAGGGCATTGCGTTATGCAGTGGCTTCGAGGTCGGTTTTGAGCCGGCGGATTATCTTTTTTTCCAATCGGGAAATATAAGATTGCGAAATACCCAGCAGATCCGCCACCTGCTTTTGGGTGTGCTCCTTGTTTCCGTTCAGCCCAAACCGAAGCTCCATGATGCGGCACTCGCGCTCGCTGAGCCGCGACACCGCGCCGAGCACCTGCGAGCGCTCCATTTCGCGCTCCATGTTTTGGTTGATTTCCTCGGCGTCGCTGCCCAAAATATCGCACAGCAGCAGCTCGTTGCCGTCCCAGTCGGTGTTCAGCGGTTCGTCGATGGACACCTCGTTTTTCAGCTGCGACGATTTACGCAAAAACATCAGTATTTCGTTTTCGATACAGCGGGAGGCATAGGTGGCAAGCTTGATGTTTTTTTCGGGTGAAAAGGTGTTGACAGCCTTTATCAGTCCGATGGTGCCGATGGAGATCAAATCCTCGGTACCGGCGCTGGGCGATTCAAATTTTTTGGCGATATACACGACCAGCCGCAGGTTGTGTACGATCAGCGGATCGCGTGCACGGCTGTCGCCTGCCTGTATCCGCTCCATCACCGCGCGTTCCTCCGCCTTGCTCAGCGGCGGCGGCAGCGTGTCGTTGCCGTTGATGTAAAAAACGGTGTTGCCCGCCGTGAATAACAGCTTCAGCCGGAATAATAGCTTTGTCATGAAATTACCTCACTTTAAAATATCGTAGGGCACAATCGCCTTGATGTCGCCCTTCAGTACATTTTCACAAATACCGATGTAAATGTCCGGTGAAATCTCCTTTCCGTCAATCAAAATCTGCTCCGCTTTCACGCCGTGCAAAATACCGCTGCCGCCTAAGCTGTTGAAGGGGATCACCCGGGCAGGCTGCGCGGCAGGGTGCAGGGCGTTCAAACAGCTTCGCTCCGCGATGATCACATACTCACCCGAAAAGGGTTCCTTTACGGCACAGCCGGTGTCCGCCAGCGCCTGAAAAACGGTTTCGTTGCCGCCGCTGCGCAGGGTGACGGTGCAAACCTGCCTGCCCACGCTGCCTTTTGTGAACCTTTTTATGACGCGCAGCGTATAATAGCAGAGCAGCGTGAGTATAATCAGCACAAAAGGGGAAATATTAAAATAGACAACATCATTGTACACCTCCACTCCCTTGGGACGGAACACACCGCAGATGAACAGCATGGCGCCGCAAAAGGAAAACGACGCCGAAAACAGCGCGGCAGTGCGCACCATAAAGCTTTTGATATCGGTTTTGCCGAATGCCGACAACACCAGCAGCGCCGCGCCGAGGATGTCGAGCGGAATGTTCAGCAGAGGAGACAGCGGCGGCAGCAGCGCCGTTATGCTCATTGCTCCGCCCAGCAGCGACGCGAGCAACAGCCGCAGCGGTTTGACGCGCAAATGCAGCAGACGCGCGGTACACAACAGCAACAGCAGGTCGATAAATACATTCACTATGATCAAGATATCCACATACACCGTGCGCATTTCTATCACCCGTAACGATTATCGCACAAGCGGCGAAGAATAAATGTCAAAATCTGTTTGGAGGCGAAAATTTTATGGTTGCAGGCATCATCATTGGCACATTCATCGGCGGCTTTTTGGGCGTCACCGTCATGTGTCTGCTCTATTACGGCAGGGGATGACAAAAAGCGCCGGTTTACCCCAAAAATAAAACAGGCATCCGCCGGTATATACGTTGGTATATATTGGCGGATGCTTTTGTACAAAAGGATCGACAGAAAAAACCGGTTCCTATCGTTGAAAACAGATTAACGCACCGCACGCCGCTCTTCTCAATCCCGGTCTTGATTTTTGCCGCGAATTATAGTATAATAATGCAATCATGTGCAAGGATGTGTAACAATGAAAATCAAAAAGGATTTCATTCTCCGCAAGGTGGCGGATTCTTATGTTGTGGTGCCCGTCGGCAAGCTGACGCTGGATTTCAACGGCATTATCAACCTCAATGAGACCGGCGCGTTTTTGTTTGAAATTTTGCAGCAGGGCGCCGACGAAAATGCGTTGATCGAACAGCTGGTAGCCGAATATGACGTTTCTCCCGAAAAGGCGGCTGCCGATATCGACATTTTTCTGCAAAAGGTGAGGGACGCCGATGTGCTCGAGTAAGGAAACCACGCTGGATGCGGTGATAGATATTATTTTAGAAAAGCTTAACGCGGGCGGTACCGTTACCTTTACGCCCAACGGGACCAGTATGCAGCCCATGCTGCGCGACGGCAAGGATGTGGTCATCCTCAGCAAGCCCAAGGGCAGGCTGCGTTTGTTTGACGTGCCGCTGTATCGGCGTGACAACGGGCAGTATGTGCTGCACCGTGTGATTGATTTTGGCTACGACGGCAGCTATGTGCTGTGCGGCGACAACCAGTTTGCCAGGGAAAAGGGGATCCGCGACGACCAGATCATCGCCGTCATGACGGGCTTTGTCCGCAAGGGCACGCCCTACAGTCCGTTCTCGCTGCGTTACCGCGGTTATGTCAATGTATGGTATTATACCCGCTTGCCCCGCCGCGTCTTTCGTGCGGTCAAACGGCGCCTGGGCTTCACCGACAAAAAGGACAAAGAAAAAAAAGACAAAGAATAACGGACGCAACCGAAGGGGCTGCGTCCGTTTTTGGTACACCTTTATTTTTTGGCGGATTTTTTTGACAGTTTCTTTTTCTTTTGGAAGATATCCGCCGTGTCGTCGGGGATGTGGTTGATTTTTTCAAAGAAGCGCTTGATACGCGTGTATTTGCCGGTGAGCATGGTGTTGTAGGCGTAGGCGGCAGTGGGGATCAGCAGCGGGATATAGGTCAAAATATACTGCGATTTACCCTCGAACAGCAGGTGATAGCCGAACGCGCCGAGCAGCACGAGCGGCAGCAGCACCGTTTCGATATTCGTCTTTTTGTTGATGAACATCACATAGATACCGGCGGCAAACATGATGTAGAGCATCTGCACATAGAAGTTGAAATGCAACTCCAGCGCCTGGCCGAGGCTTTTGTAATACACAAGCTGCGGCAATCCCTTGATTTGTTCGGAGCCGATGGTGTCGCCCTTCACGCACGCACGGTCGGCTTCGGTGGCGATGTGGGGCTTAACCTTGCTGACCCAAATACTCTCAAAGGTCGGCTCGTTCCACTGGCTGAGGATCTTTTTGCTGAAAAAGTCCAGGGCGTATTCCGAATTCTTGCCAAAGGCGCTCAAACGGCGGTCAATATCCTCCTGCGCCTTGGCGTTGGCATTGGCAAGCGAGGCGTTGGGATCGCCGTGAAACTTGGGTGTGAGGTAGTAGTTGATATAGGTATCCTTGGCGACGGTGCCGTACCAGCCGGGCGCCATGTAGGATTCCTGCAAGCCCATATCAAGGTACAGCGTCTGCGACACGCCCTCGGCAAATTGGGTGCCGGAGCGGTTTTCGTAATGCAGCTTTACCAGCGAATTGGAGCCGAGCACCGCGACGATCATGGCAGCGGCGATCACCGCGCTCTGCCATTTTTTCTGCTTGACAATGTGTATCAGCAGCATGATGACAAAGGCAACAAGATAAATCAAGTTGTTGTATTTTATCAGGGTGGCGAAGGTCAGCAGCACGCCGGCAAGAACCGCCCACCTGTATTGTTCGGTTTGAAAATACTTGATCAACAACAGGCTTGCCCAAATCGCGCCGCACATGCCGATGATGTTGCCGTAGGCAAAGGTGCAAAACAGTACCGGCTGCAGGCAGGCTGCCAGCAACAGACAAGCGATGAATTCCACGCTTTTGCGGCGGAACAACAGCTTGGTGATGCGTGCCAGCGCAAAATATGCCGCGCCGGTGCAAAGCACGTTGATTATCTGCACGGGAATGGAATTGTCAGTTCCGAACAAGCGGTAAACAAATTCGCAAAAGGCGACAAAGCCCAGCTGGAAGGGGTAGAAGTGAAAATAGGAATAGCCGTTGTAAAATGCCTGGTTGTAAAACGCGGTGCCGTTTTGCATGGACGTATAGTTGCCCTGTGCCGCGCCGGTAGCCGCCTCAAAAATATTGTAGCTGTCGGCAGCCGGTACCGAGCGCGTGGTCATGACCCACAGCAATCCTAAAAACACGGTCAGCGCCGTCATTCCGATTTCCACGGCGGTGATATTGACCTTTGCAAAAAAATCGTAAAACCGCCGCATCCAAAACAGGAAAGCCAAAAACAGCACGGTCAGCAAAAGGTTCAGCGGAATCATGTCGGACTGAAACAGGATCTTTTCGCTGACATAGTTGTTGGCGTCAATGACACTTGTCTGGAAAAACGACATCAGCGCGATATAACCAAACGCGATAAACACCAACAGGCAAATAATGTTGACCGTGATGTATTCCGTCATGCTTTTTCGTTTGGCTGCCTCCACGGTGTACACCGCAGTGCGTGAGGCGTTGCCCTGCGGCTTTTTTGAAAATAAGCTCATTGTATGTACCTTCTAAAATTCATCTTTTACCGAGCGCAAAAACAACTGCTGGATTTCGTCCATGATGTCTGTGTGCTCAAACAGTGCGCGATACACCGCGCTGACGATCGGCAAGTCCACATCGTGCGCCAAGCCGAGCGAATACAGTGCCTTAGAGGTCATCACGCCCTCGGCAAGCTTGTCAAAGGTTTTTCCCTTTACAAAGTCCTCGCCGTACATGCGGTTGTGGCTCCACGGGGAAAACAGCGTTGCTTCATAATCGCCCAAATGACACAGCCCGAACGCGCTCATTTTGTTGCCGCCCAGCGCTTCGATCAGCCGGGCGATCTCCTGCGTGCCGCGCGCCATCAGACCGCCCTTGAGAGAGGTGTAGCCAAGACCGTCCAAAATGCCGGCGGCAATGCCGATCACGTTTTTGGCAGCCGCACCGATCTCGCTGCCGATCAAGTCCTTGCCGATGTAAAAGCGTATCAGCTCGCTGGTAAAGGCGTTGACCAGCTTGGTTTTCACTTCTGTGTTGTCGCTGTCGATGACCATGCAGTTGGGGATCCCCTTCACATAATCCTGCGGATGACCCGGTCCCACCCAAACGGCGACGGGCGTTTTGTTTTCATCGACAAATTCGCCGACGATCTCGCTCAGCCGTTTGCCGGTGGCGGCTTCCACACCCTTCATGCACAGGACGATGGTTTTGCCGTCCAGGTTGTTTTGCGCAATTTCCGTAAAATAAGAACGGAGGTACTGTGACGAAATCGAAATCACAATTACCTCGGCGCGCTGCACCGCGTAGGACAAATCGGAGGAAACCTCGATGCTGTCGGGGAACTCCAGATAATCATTGCGGTGATGGGTTTTCAGTTGAATAAACTCCGGCGCGTCG
>CAMKOU010000013.1 GCA_946414505.1 uncultured Clostridia bacterium
TAATCTAATCTCTGCCATCTATCTTCCCTCCCATCTGCCAAAAGGCATGGGTAATTTGCATAATTTGCATGACTATTATACAATATGCCGCGAAAGATGTCAATAGAATTGTAGAAATTTAGAAGAATTTTATTTATATGCGTTTATTGCGGTTTAACGACCAAATTGACTAGCTTTTTAGGTACAACGATTTCCTTGATAACGGTCATATTGGCGATCGCCGCCTGCACTTTTTCGTTGGATTTGGCAAGATCGAGCAAGGTTTCCTTGTCTGCGTCCACAGGCACTTGCAGCTTTGCTTTGATTTTGCCGTTGACTTGCGCCACGATCTCCACGGTTTCGTCCACACACTTCGCCTCGTCATACTGCGGCCACTGCGCTTCGGCGAGAATGCCGTCGCCCAGCTTGTTGGCTTCGTACACTTCCTCGGTGATGTGCGGCGCAAAGGGATTGAGCAGGATGGAGAAAATGCGCAGCTCTTCCCTGTTGATGGATTTCGCATTGGTAATATCGTTGATCAGCGCCATGAGCGTGGCGATAGCGGTGTTGAATTTGATGTTTTCAATATCGTCGCCGACCTTTTTGATCGCCTTATGGAACGCCGATTCCAGTTCGGAACGAACGGCGTCGCCGTCGATCAGGATGGATTGCAAATTCCAGTAGCGTTCGAGGAACCGGCGGCAGCCGCGAATACTCGCCTGGCTCCACGGGGCAGCCTTTTCAAAGTCGCCGATGAACATCTCATACATGCGCATGGTGTCGGCGCCGTACTCCTCGACGATATCATCGGGATTGACGACGTTGCCGCGCGATTTGCTCATCTTTTCGCCGTTCTCACCGAGGATCATACCGTGCGACGTGCGCTTGGCATAAGGCTCGGGCGTGGGCACTACGCCGATATCATACAAAAACTTGTGCCAAAAACGGCTGTAGAGCAAATGCAGCGTGGTGTGCTCCATGCCGCCGTTATACCAGTCAACGGGCGACCAGTAGTTGAGGGCTTCCTTGGAGGCAAGCGCCTCGTTGTTGTGGGGATCCATATAGCGCAGATAATACCACGAGGAGCCTGCCCACTGGGGCATGGTGTCGGTTTCGCGCAGGGCTTTGCCGCCGCAGCACGGACAGGTGGTTTGGATCCAGTCGGTCATATTGGCAAGCGGCGATTCGCCGTTGTCGGTGGGTTCGTAGGATTCGACCATCGGCAGCTTTAAGGGAAGCTCGCTTTCGTCGATGGGCACATAGCCGCATTTGTCGCAGTGTACGATCGGGATCGGCTCACCCCAATAGCGCTGACGGGAGAATACCCAGTCGCGCAGCTTGTAGTTGACCTTGGCGTGTCCCTTGCCCTCCTTGGTCAGCCAGTCGATGATCTTCACCTTGGCGTCGTCCACCGAAAGGCCGTCGAGCATACCGGAGTTCACCATGATGCCGGTGGCGCAGTCGGTAAACGCTTCCTCCTGCACGTTGCCGCCCTTGACGACCTCGATGATCGGCAGGTCAAACTTTTTGGCAAATTCCCAGTCACGGGTATCGTGCGCGGGAACCGCCATGATCGCGCCGGTGCCGTAGGACACGAGAACATAGTCGGAAATGAAAATGGGGATCTCCGTATGATTGACAGGGTTGATCGCGCGCACGCCCTCCAGCTTGACGCCGGTTTTGTCCTTTGCGACCTCGGTGCGCTCAAAGTCGGATTTACGGGCGGCCGCCGCCTGGTAGGCGCGGATCTCGTCCATATTCGCGAGCTTGTCTGCCCACTGCTCGATCAGCGGATGCTCAGGGGAAATGACCATATAGGTAGCGCCGTACAGGGTATCGGCACGGGTGGTGTAGACGGTCAGAGTGTCGCCGGTGGTGGTTTGGAAATCCACCTCGGCGCCGGTGCTTCTGCCGATCCAGTTCTTTTGCTGCGCCTTGACACGCTCGGGGTAGTTGACCAAATCGAGGTCGTTGATCAGGCGGTCGGCGTACTCGGTGATTTTGAGCATCCACTGGGATTTCACCTTGTGGACGACCTCGCTGCCGCAGCGCTCGCACACACCGTTGACGACCTCCTCGTTGGCAAGCACGCACTTGCAGGAGGTGCACCAGTTGACGTTCATCTCTTTTTTATAGGCGAGGTTGTGCTTAAAGAGCTGAATAAAGATCCACTGCGTCCACTTGTAGTAGTCGGGGTCGGTGGTGTTGACCTCGCGGCTCCAGTCAAAGGAGATGCCCAGCGACTGGATCTGCTTTTTGAAGCGCGCAATGTTGTTTTTGGTGACGATCTCGGGATGAATATGGTTTTTGATCGCGTAGTTTTCAGTGGGCAGACCGAACGCGTCCCAGCCGATGGGATACAGCACGTTCAAGCCCTGCAAACGCTTTTTACGGGCGACGGTATCGAGCGCCGTGTACGGACGCGGATGTCCGACGTGCAGTCCCTGACCCGACGGATACGGAAACTCGATCAGCGCGTAAAACTTTTCCTTGGAGCTGTCGTCGCTCGCGTGAAACACGCCCTTTTCTTCCCAAATTTGCTGCCATTTCGGTTCGATTGCCTTATGATTGTATTTCAAAAGAATCCCTCCAATTTCGTTCAAAGTGCAAAGTGATCGGTCGCGGCGCTCCGGATGGAAGCACCCGCAGCCCTTCACCTTCCGCGTATTAGTTTTCGGTGACGACGCTGCTGATATCGACGGGCTTGCCGTCCTGCCACATGCGGTCGAGGTCGTAAAAGTCACGCGCTTCATCGTCAAACACATGCACGATCACGTCGATATAGTCGAGCAAGATCCATGTGTTGGAGCGGTAGCCCTCGATATGGCTGACAGAAATGCCCGCCTGATCGAGCCGGTATTCCACCTCGTCGGCAAGCGCCTTGACGTGGGTGGAGCTGTTGCCCGTGGCGATCACCATGTAATCGGCGAGCACGGAAATGTCGCTGATCTCAATCACCTGAATATCCAGTCCCTTTTTGCCGTCGATGGCTTTTACGGCAAGCAATGCGGTGTCTAAAGATGTCATATAGGTTTATCCTTTCGGTTTAGTACGATGTCGTTGTAACAGTGCAGCTGGTCGGGGTGGATCGCCGCTTCCTTTTTCGAGAGGTTTTGCAGCGTAAACTGACAGCTGAACAGCATGGCTTCCTCCAAGCTGCGGCGCGCCTTTTCGCGCATGACGTCCGCGTCGGGGTAGCTGCGCTCCTTGGAGGTGAAGTCGGCTGTGTAGATGATTTTTTCCAGCAGTGACATGCCTCCCCTGCCCGTGGTGTGATAACGGATGGCATTGATAATATCGCTGTCGGTGATACCGAGCTGCGCTTGCACATACACGCTGCCGCTGACGGAATGCCACAGCACGGGTGCACGCTGCTGCACGCTGTCTAAGATTATACCACCGTCGCGCATAATTTGCAACTGTTCGTTTTTATCGAACTCTTTTGTAATATCGTGCAGGATGCCGGCGATGTACGCCTTGTCCGCATCACAGCCGTACAGCTTGGCGAGATATACCGCTTCCTCCGCCACATTGCAACTGTGGATATAACGGTAATCGCCCATGCGTTCTCTGATAATTGCCTGATAGTCCATTGCCGCACCTGTTTACTGCTTTTTTGCCTTTGGCAAAACAATAACCGGCTCGTCCGGATTCTGCCGGTAGAGCACAAACTTGTTGCCGATGACCTGCACCACGTCCGCACCGACTTTTTCGGAAAGAATATCGGCGCATTCGCGCGCGGTGTAGGCAGAGGTTTCCAGCCGCTTGCACTTGATCAGCTCGCGGGCGGTCAGCGCGGTGTCCGCCTGCATGAGGATGTTATCGGTGATTTCGCCCTTGCCGACGATCAAAATGGTTTCGTAGTTGTTGGCAAGTCCGCGCAGATACGCGCGTTGTTTTCCTGTTAACATAGGTTATCCTTTCAAATATGCTTCCAATTTTGCTTTCAGCGCCCGCAGCGCCTTGCCGCGGTGACTGACCTTATCCTTTTCCCCGTCGCTCAGCTGTGCAAAGGTTTTATCGCCCTGCATGAAGATCGGGTCGTAGCCGAAGCCGCCGTCGCCAATGAACGCATAGCCGATGGTGCCCTCGCACATTTCCTCGATCTCGATTTTGCTGCCGTCGGGCAGGATGCAGCAGATGGCGCAGGTGTAGTGTGCGCCGCGCTGTCCTTCGGGCACGCCCTGCAATTCGTCGAGAATGCGTTGGGTCCTGTCCTCGTCGGTTTTGCACAGCTCGGGGCAATAGCGTGCAGAAAAGATGCCGGGTCGTCCGCCGAGCGCATCGACGCAAATGCCGGAATCGTCTGCCACGGCGGGCATACCTGTTTTTTGAAACGCCGCGTTTGCCTTGATAAAGGCGTTTTCGGCAAAGGTGGTGCCGGTTTCGTCCACTTCATCGAGCACAACGCCCGCGTCCTTGGCGGACACCGCCTCGATCCCCAAGGGGTTAAGGATGCGCTCCATTTCGACAAGCTTTTTGGCATTGTTGGTGGCAATAATAAATTTCATGATACACTCCGATCATTCATCAAACAGCGCACGGGCAAAGTCCTGCGCGTTAAAGGGCTGCAAATCGTCGATCTGCTCACCCACGCCGATGTACTTGACGGGAATGCCCAAGCCGTCGCGGATGGCGAGCACCACACCGCCCTTGGCGGTGCCGTCAAGCTTGGTTAAAATGATACCCGTAATGCCGGTCGCCTGACGGAACTGTTCCGCCTGATTGACGGCGTTTTGACCGGTGGTGGCGTCGAGCACCAGCAGATTTTCCTTTGCGGCGTCGGGCAGCTCGCGGTCGATGACGCGGTTGATTTTGGCAAGCTCGTCCATCAAATGCTTCTTGTTGTGCAGCCTGCCTGCCGTGTCGCAAATGATCACGTCCACGTCGCGCGCCTTTGCCGCCGCGATCGCGTCATATACCACTGCCGCCGGGTCGCTGCCTTCTTTTTGCTTGATGATCTGTGCGCCGCTGCGCTGTGCCCAAATGTCCAGTTGGTCGATCGCCGCCGCGCGGAAGGTGTCGGCTGCCGCGAGCATCACGTTGTTGCCCGCGTCGGTGAGCAGCTTTGCCATTTTGCCGATGGTGGTGGTTTTGCCGACGCCGTTGACGCCGATGACCAAAATGATGGCAGGATAGGTGGAGATATTGAGCTGCTCTCCGCCCTCGAGCATTTTTGTCACGATGTCGCGCAGCAGGAATTTCACGGCAGCGGGGTCGGTGACGTTGTTCTTTTTGACAATGTCGCGCAGCTGGTCGCATATTTTTTCGGCGGTGGGCACGCCCACATCGCCCATGACGAGCAGCTCCTCCAATTCTTCAAACAATTCCTCGTCGATCACCGAAAAGGATTTGAGCATGGCGTCGATTTGACTGACCACGCCGTTGCGTGTTTTGCTTAATCCCTCTTTGATTTTATGAAACAGTCCCATAGTATCCGTCCTCTTAATTGGTTTTGATGCCGAGTTTGTCGGCGATTTCGGTCGAACGCAGCTCGAGCAGCTTGGAAATGCCCTCATCCTGCATCGTGACGCCGTACAGCACATCGGCTTCCTCCATCGTGCCGCGGCGATGCGTGATCAAAATAAACTGTGTTTTGTCGGTCATCCGCCGCAAATAGCTTGCAAAGCGGTTCACATTGACGTCGTCGAGCGCCGCTTCGATCTCATCCATCACACAAAACGGCGCAGGGCGCACCTTCATGATGGCAAAGTAAAGCGCGATGGCAACCAGTGCCTTTTCACCGCCCGACAGCGCATCGAGGTGTACGACGATCTTGCCCGGCGGATGCACCACGATGTCAATGCCGCTGGTGAGGATGTTTTCGGGGTCGGCAAGCGAAAGCGATGCCGTGCCGCCGCCGAACAGCTCCTTGAAGGTGTAGGTGAAATTGCGGTTGATTTGTTCAAAGCTCTCGACAAACACCTCTTTCATCTGCTTGGTCAGCGAGGTGATCAGCCGTTCAATTTCATTTTTGGACTGTTCGACGTCCTTTACCTGCACACGCATAAACTCGTAGCGCTCGGACACCTCTTTGTATTCTTCGATCGCCGCCACATTGACGTTGCCCAGCGCCTTAATACTCTGTTTCAGGCTGTTGAGCCGCTTTTGTGCCTTAGCGGGTTCTGCAACCGGCACGGCGATTTTTTCCGCCTCACGGCGCGTCAGTTCATATTCCTCCCACAGCTTGGAGATGATGGTGTCATATTCCTTTTGCAGGTTGATTTTCCGCTCTTCCAATCGTGCCAGTTCTCTGCCCGACACCTCGCGCTCGGCGATTTTGGCGCGTTCGGCGGAGCGGATGTCCACACTGCGCTTTTCAAGCTGTGTGCGCTGCTCCTGCAACGCGTCAATTTGCTGCGCCTGTGCGGTTTGCGTTTGCTTTAATGTATCTGTCAGCTGTTGCAGCCGTTTTATTTCCTGTTGTTTTTCCGTTGCCGTCTGCCGGTAGTCGTCGATCTGCCTCTTTAGCTCCGCCTTGCGAACATCCATATTGGTACCCGAGGTTTTGGCGTAAACGATTTCCGCATTCAGCGCGTCAATATCCTTTTGCGCCGTGACGATTTCCAGTCGAATGTTTTGCAGCACCGCTGTCAGCTCTTCACGCCGCTGTGTCAACTGGGCACGATCGCCCGTCACGGCGTTGACCTTTTGCTCGGCGGCGGCGATTTTACCGTTGAGCTCCGCCAGGCGCGACCGCGCGAGGTCGCGGTCCTTTTGCAGCGCTTCGATGCGCTGCAGGCATTCTTCGATCTCCTTCGCGGCGTTTTGGGCAGCGTCCTTTACGTTTTGCAGTTCGTTTTCACAGGCACGCTGCTCGGCATCCATACGCGCCAGCTCCTGCTGCTGTTGCGACAGCGCGGCGCGGTTGCCCATCAGCTCCGCTTCCACTGCGGCAAATTCGCGGTCGAGCTGCTCGCAGCGCGCTTCTGTCTGCCGAATCTGCGCGGTAAGCGCCGCAGTTTGTTGTTTTAACTGCGTGATCTCAGAGGCACGGCTGAGCACGCCCGTACTGCGTGCCAGCGAACCGCCTGTCAGCGAGCCGCCCGCGTTAACCACCTGACCGTCAAGCGTGACGACCTTAAAGCGGTAGCCGTAGCGTTTGGCGATGGCAGCGGCGCTGTTTAAGTCCTCCGCGATCACGATTTTGCCCAGCAAATTTTGTAAAATATTTTGAAACTTCGCGTCACAGGTGCACAGTCCTGCCGCCACACCGACAAATCCGTAGCATTCATCCAAGCCATTCTCGCGCAGATCGCGCGGCTTGATGGTGTTCAGCGGCAAAAATGTGGCTCTGCCGCCGTCGGTGGACTTCAAATAGCGGATCGCCTGCTTGGCGTCCTCGTCACTTTGGACAACGATGTTCTGCATGGCGGCGCCCAGTGCGATCTCAATGGCGGTGGCGTACTGCTTCGGCACGGCGATCACGCGCGAAACAGGACCGTAAACGCCGTGCAGCTTGCCGTTTTTGGCGGCGTTTACCACCTGCTTGACGCTTTTGGAAAAGCCCTCGAGATTGCGTTCCATATTTTCCAAAAACGTCATTTTCCGCTGATGCTCACGCACATCGAGCGTCAGCTTGTCGAGCGTTGCCTTTGCCTCCGCACGCTTTGTATCCCTGGCTTCCAGCTTTAAGGAAAGCCCTTGGATGGTGTTGTGCAGCGCGGCTATTTCTTCCTGTGCCGTGCGGATATCGGAAAGATACCGCGCGTTCATTTGCTCCAGCGAAGCCGCCTGCTCCTCCCTGTCACGGTTGCCCTCCTTCAGCGTTTCTATGCGCTGTGTCAGCTCGTTGATGCCGCTGTCGGAGGTCATGTCGATCACGCGCGCGTCGGCGGATTGTGATGTCAGTGCCGACAGCTCGGCGGTCAGCTCCTGCAGCGCGTCGCCGCTTTTGCCGGAGTCGTAGTTGACGGTGTTGAGCTGTTCGCTGATTTCGGCATACTTTTTCTGCTTGCCGATGATCTCGCTGTCGAGCACGTCGATACGTGCCTGCTTTTCGGCGATGGTTTTTTCAAATTCTCCTGCGTTTTGCTCTGCCTGCTCAATTTCCCGCTCTACACGGGTGATGTTTTCATTGATGTGCAGAATATCGTTTTCCGCAACGGACACGGCAGCGTTTTTATCGGCGATCTCGCTGTCGATGGATGCCATTTGTCCGCGGATTTCATCCGCCTTGGCAGCCAATATGCCGCTTTTTTGGTAGATTTCCTCGGTTTCGGTTTGGATATCCGCAAGCGCCTGCTCCGCTTCGTCGTACTGTGCGCGGGCAATGGCGATTTTTTCGTCCTGCTCTTTGAGCTTGTCCTGCGACTGATCGAGCGTCAGCAGCCACAAGGCGATCTCCAAGCTGCGCTTTTCCTCGCTGTAGGTCAAAAACTGCTGTGCCTTTTCGCTCTGCTTTTGCAGCGGTCCGACGCGTTCCTCCAGCTCGGTGACGATATCGCGCAGGCGCAGCAGGTTGTCCTCGGTGCTTTTCAGCTTGCGTTCGGCGTCGATTTTACGGTAACGGTATTTGGAAATACCCGCCGCTTCCTCAAAAATCTCTCGTCTGTCCTCGCTTTTGGAGGACACGATGCTGTCGATCTTGCCCTGTCCGATCATCGAATAGCCGTCGCGTCCCAAGCCGGTGTCCATAAACAGCTCGTTGATGTCTTTTAAGCGGACGGCGGCTTTATTGATCAAATACTCGCTTTCGCCGCTGCGGTAATAACGGCGGGTGACGGCGATCTCGTCGCCGTTAAAATCAAGCACGCGGTCGCTGTTGTCGATGTTGAGCGTGACCTCGGCGTAGCCTGTTTTTTTACGCGTGTCGGTGCCGTTAAACACCACGTCCTCCATACGCGAGCAGCGCAGGCTTTTCGGCGACTGCTCGCCGAGTACCCAGCGGATGGCGTCGCTGATGTTGCTTTTGCCCGAACCGTTGGGACCCACCACCGAGGTGATACCGTTTTCAAAGGATAATTTAGTTTTATCGGGAAAGGTTTTAAATCCCTGTACTTCCAGTGATTTCAGTCGCATTGCATACCCCTAAATCGTATGTATTGAGTCGTTCGTCCGTTTGGATCGTCACGGAATACCCCATTGCCTGCCACTTTTGCAGGTTGCTTTTACGCTGACCGACAAGCTTGGAAACAGACTTCGGATGGACAGTCAGCACCAGCTGCTTCGACTCCGTCAGTGCCGCCTGCCGCAAAAAGCTGTCATCAAAAATTTTGTTTTCGCACAGCTCCTTAAAGGCGGGATGATAGTTGCCGCCCAAGCTGTTTTGCCGCAGGCTGTCGGAATCATGCAGCCCCAGTCGGATCAGTTGAATGTCAGCCTTTGCAAACAGAAGAATGAGCTTGGCGCACACGTCCACCGATCGCGCCAAGGTATACGGCACAAATGCGCCGTCTTGATACAGGCGCGCTAAATCGGTGTCTTTGAGTATCACGGTCGGATACACGCGCACCGTGTCGGGATGCAGCACGATAAACTGCTGCGCCGTTGCGATGTCCGACTGCGGTGTGGCGCCGTAGAGCCCTGTCATCATCTGCAAGCCGAGCGAAACACCGCATTCACGAATCAAACGGCAAGCAGTCACGACGTCCTCCGCCGTATGTCCGCGATGGTTTAATTCTAAAACAGAATTATCCATAGATTGCGCACCCAGCTCCACCGCTGTCAGGTGATAGCGCTTCAGCAGCAGCAGCACCTCTTTGTCCACCGCGTCGGGACGGGTGGAAATGCGCACGCCGTAAAAATCGTCGAGATACGGCTTTGCCGCTTCGAGCAGCGACAGCATATAGGCGCGGTCGATTGCCGTAAAGCTGCCGCCGAAAAAGGCGATCTCGGTTTGCTTTGTCTGTGCGCCCAGTTGCCGCCGCGCCTGCTCCAAGGTGCGGGCAACATCCTCCGGCGCCGGTTGGGACAGATGCCCCGTGATATTCTTCTGATTGCAAAAGCTGCACTGATGTGGACAGCCGTTGTGTGGGATAAACAGTGCAATATTGCCGCGTTTAATAGCCCATCAGCTCCAATGCCTCGCGTGCCGCCTGCTGCTCCGCTTCCTTTTTGCTGCGGCCGCCGCCCTTGCCGATGACATTGCTGTTGAGGTGCACCTCAAATACAAAATGCTTGTTGTGGTCGGGACCGCTTTCGGAGACGAGTACATATTCCAGACGTTCGCCGGGATTCTTTTGAATGATCTCCTGCAAGGTCGTTTTGTAGTCCTTAACAGGCTTCTTTTTGAAATTTTTGATGGCAGGCACCACAAAATTGAGGATGTGTGCGGTGACAGGTTCGATGCCGCCGTCGATATAAATCGCCGCGATCAGCGCCTCAAACGCGTCCGACACAATGGAAGGGCGGTCGGCGCCGCCGTTGTTGCGCTCGCCCTTGCTGAGCAAAAGGTAACTGCCGAGCCGGATCTTTCTGGCAAATTCAAACAGCGACTTTTCACAGACAAGCGACGCCCGCAGCTTGGTCAGATCGCCCTCTGGCAAGTCGGGACAGTGCTTAAAAATATAGTCGCTGACGACGATCGACAACACCGCGTCGCCCAAAAATTCAAGCCGTTCGTTGTAGGCAATGTGCTGCGCTTTGCGTTCGTTAGCATAAGAGGAATGCGTGAGCGCAGTGGTGAGCAGCGATTTATTTTTAAAATGATAACCGATTTTATCTTCCAGTTCCATAGTTTTCTCCGTTATTTGAGCGCAGCGGAAATTTCACCGATGGCGTCCGCTGCCACATAATCCTTGCACAGACCGACAGCATTTTTGATGGTGCGCGCCTTGGCGTCGCCGTGCGCTTTGAACACGGGCTTGGAGGCGCCGAGGATCGGTGCGCCGCCGTAGGTGTTATAATCAAAGCGCGCCTTCATGCTTTTTAGATCCTTGAGCAGCAAGCCTGCCGCAGCCTTACCCTTGACGCTGCCGCCGAACATGCCCTTGATCTCGTTCATCAACACCGCCGCAACGCCCTCGTAGGTTTTGAGAATGACGTTGCCCGTAAAGCCGTCTGCCACCACCACGTCGCACACGCCCTTGGGAATATCACGCCCTTCCACATTGCCGATAAAGTTGAGCTTGCTCTCCCTTAACAGCTTGTAGGTATCGCGGTACAGCTCGGTACCCTTGTGCTCCTCGGTGCCGACGTTGGCAAGGCCGACGCGCGGTTTTTCGATATGCATGACCTTTTCCATATACACGGCGCCCATCACGGCAAACTGACGCAGCATTTCGGGGCGGCAATCCACATTCGCGCCGCCGTCAAGCAGCATAAAGCAGCCGGTCGCGGAAGGCAGCACCGGTGCAAATGCGGGACGCTTGATGCCCTTGATGCGTTTGACCGCCAGCGTGGCGCCCACACACAGCGCGCCGCTGTTGCCCGCGCTGATAAAGGCGTCGCCCTTTCCCTCTGTCAGCAGGCGGAAACCCACGCCCATGGAGCTGTTTTTCTTTGCCTTGAGCACACTTTCGGCGCTGTCGTGCATGGTGAGAATATCTTCGCAGTGCTCTATTGCAATATGGTCGAGTGAAATGTTGTTTTGCGCGGCTGCTTGACGGATGGCGCCCTCGTTGCCGGTGAGGAGGATCTCCACACCATGCGCCTGCACCGCCTCGGCACAGCCCTTGATGATCTCGAGCGGCGCGTTATCGCCGCCGAATGCGTCAACAATGATTTTCATTAGTACCACCTTTATTCTCTGAAAGAAATATATCTAACGAATGCAGTGCGCGGTGCGCATAGGCAGCCGCACGCTCGCGCTTGTCGCGCGGAGGGTTTTGCAGTGCGGGCAGCACGCCGAAGTTGGCACCCATGGGCTGGAATTTTTTGACGGTGGGATCGGCGATGTAGCGCGACAGCGCGCCGATCATGGTGTCCTCCGGCAGCACCAGCGCGGGCTTGTCCTCCGCCAGACGGACGGCATTCAGCCCTGCCATGATGCCGGAAGCAGCGCTTTCCATATAGCCCTCAACGCCCGTGATCTGTCCCGCGAAAAAAAGATTCCTATTTTCTTTTACGGAATAATCCGCATTCAAAACTTTTGGTGAACACAAAAAAGTGTTGCGGTGCATGACGCCGTAGCGAACAAATTCCGCCTTGTGCAATGCCGGGATCAGCGAAAACACGCGCTTTTGCTCGGGAAATTTGAGATTGGTTTGAAAACCGACTAAGTTGTACATGGTGCCTGCGGCATTTTCCTTGCGCAATTGCAGCAACGCCCAGGCGCGGTGCCCGGTGCGCGGGTCAACAAGTCCCACAGGCTTCATCGGTCCGAAGCGCAGAGTATTTTCGCCGCGCTGCGCCAGCACCTCCACGGGCATACAACCCTCGTACACCTTGGGATTGCTGACGTCAAAGTCATGCAGCGGCGCGCGCTCGGCATGTACCAACGCGTTATAAAACACCTCGTATTCCGCTTTGTTGAGCGGACAGTTGATATAGTCGTCGTCACCGCCGCGGTCGTAGCGCGACGCGGTAAAGGCAAAGTCCATATCAATGCTGTCGGCGGTGACGATCGGCGCCGCCGCGTCAAAAAAGGACAGAGAGCCGCCAAAGCGTTCTTCAATTTTTTGCGCCAGCGCGTCGGCTGTCAGCGGTCCCGTAGCGATCACGTTGATGCCGTCGTTCGGTATGTCGGTGATTTCCTCATGCACCACGGTGATGTTGGGGTGCCGCCGAATACCCTCGGTGACGAGACGAGCGAAAATGCTGCGGTCAACCGCCAGCGCACCGCCGGCAGGGACTTGGCATTTGTCAGCGCACTGCATCAAAAAGGAGCCGAGGCGCCGCATTTCTTCCTTTAACAGTCCTGCCGCGCTCTCCACGCGCATCGCCTTGAGCGAATTGGAGCAAACCAACTCGCCAAAATCATCTGAGTGATGCGCAGGCGTGCGCTTGTGCGGCTTCATTTCATACAGCCGCACCTGCACGCCGCGGTTGGCGATTTGCATCGCCGCCTCACAGCCCGCCAAGCCTGCGCCGATAACGTTAATTGTCATTTTGTTCTTCAGTTTTCACTGTCTTGGTAAACCCGCAGTCGGTGTTGGCGCAAAACAGTGTAGGCTTTTTGCCTTTTTTCTTGTAGAGAATATTACCGCACTGCGGACACCGCTCGTTGACCGGCTCGTTCCAGCTGACGAAATCACAGCCGGGATAGTTGGAGCAGCCGTAAAAAACGCGTTTGCTTTTGGTGTGCTTCACAATGACGTCGCCGCCGCATTTGGGACAGGTGACGCCGGTTTTCTCCACATATTTTAATATATTCTTACATTCGGGATACCCCGGGCAGGCGATAAACTTGCCGTATCTGCCCATTTTCACCACCATCTGTCTGCCGCATTTGTCGCAGATGATATCGGTTTCATCCTCTTTCAACTTCAGCTTGACGCCCTCCATTTCCGCCTTGGCGTCCTTGAGCGTTTGTTCAAAGCCGTTGTAAAAATCGCTGAGCAGCTGTACCCACTCGACCTCGCCGTTTTCAACCTTGTCGAGATTGTTTTCCATGTCGGCGGTAAACTTGACATTGACAATGTCGGGAAAGCGCTCCTTCATCAGCTTGGTGATCACCTCGCCCAGCTCGGTGGGCACAAGACTTTTGGCTTCACGCTTGACATACTCGCGCCCCGTGAGGGTGGTGATGGTGGCGGCGTAGGTGGACGGTCTGCCGATACCGTATTCCTCCAGCGTTTTGATCAGCGACGCCTCGGTGTAGCGCGCGGGCGGCTGGGTAAAGTGCTGGTTCTTTTTCAGCTCTCTGCACTTCACGGGCATATCCTTTTCCAGTGGCGGCAGCTGCGAGGATTTTTCCTCCGCTTCATCCTTGCCCTCCACGTAAAGTGCGGTAAAGCCCGGGAAATCAACGTAATAGCCCGACGCCTTGAAAATATAGCCGTTTGCCTCGATGTCCGCCTGCGTGGTCTTTTGCACGCAGTCCGCCATCTGCGAGGCAGTAAAGCGGCTCCAGATCAGCTTGTAAAGCTTGTACTGGTCGGCGGTCAGGCTGCTTTTGATGCTGTCGGGGGTCAAAGACGGCATAGAGGGACGAATCGCTTCGTGACCGTCCTGCGCGTTGCTGCGCGATTTAAAAAAGCGCGGCTTCGGCGGCAGATAATCGGCGCCGTAGGCGCCTCGAATGTACTGCGTGACCTCCTCGATCGCCACATTGGATATGCGCAGCGAGTCGGTACGCATGTAGGTGATCAAACCGGTAGCGCCCATGCCCTCGATGTCCACGCCCTCATACAGCTCCTGCGCCACGCGCATGGTGCGGCGCGACTGAAAGCCGAGCTTGCGCGACGCCTCCTGTTGGAGCGTCGAGGTAATAAACGGCGGCGCGGGCGACTTTTTGCGGGTGCCCTTTTTCACCTTGGTGACGGTGTAGGCGGCGTCCTGCAAATCCGCTTCGATCTTGTCCGCCTGCTCTTGATTTTTGATTTTCAGCTTGCCGTTTTGATCGGCATACAGCGTGGCGGCAAAGCTTTTGCGGCTGCCCTTGGGGATAAACTTGGCGTCGATCGTCCAGTATTCCTCCGGCTTAAATTTGCGGATCTCGTTTTCGCGGTCAACTATAATGCGCAGCGCAACGGACTGCACCCTGCCTGCGGACAGACCGCGGCGGATCTTTTGCGAAATAAACGGGCTGAGCTTGTAGCCCACCAAACGGTCGAGCACGCGGCGCGCCTGCTGCGCGTTGACCAAATCGCCGTTGATGGCACGCGGGTGCGCCATGCCGTTTTGCACGCCCGTTTGGGTGATCTCATTGAATTCGACGCGCCGGCTGTAATCCTCGGGCAAACCGAGAATATATGCCAAGTGCCACGAGATCGCCTCGCCCTCGCGGTCGGGGTCGGTGGCAAGATAAATGGTGTCGCTCTGTTCGGCAAGGCTTTTCAGCTCCTTGACCAGCTTTTCCTTGCCCTTGATAATATCGTATTTGGGTGCAAAATTGTTTTTGATGTCAACGCTGAGTCTCGCCTTGGGCAGATCGCGCACATGCCCCATGGAGGCGACCACCTCGTAATCCTTGCCCAAATATTTTTTGATGGTTTTTGCTTTGGCAGGCGACTCTACTATGACCAAATTCTGCATGTGTTTCCTCCTATTTCTGCTTGTACTTTCTTCCCTGCAGCGCAGTGACAAAGCCCTGCACTTCCAACAGAGTCAGGGTAGTCAACACCCTATTCACGGGCAATCCCAGATCGTCCGCAATTATATTTATATGGACAGGCTCCGCCGTCAGATAATGGTAGATCCTTTTGGCGTCACCCTTTAATGCACGGATCGCTTGTTCGGACGGCGTTGCCGTTTTCGTCGGCTGCTCCTTCGGCGGCGCCTCCGCTGCCGTCTGTCTGGTTTTGGCGGTGTTCTTTTCCGTTTTGCCGGGCTTGCGCTGCAGGTGCTTCTGCGGCGGAACGGGCGGATCGATGCCGTCGCGGTATTTGCCGCCCTTGACAGGAACCGCCTCGAGATCGGAAAGCAGGATATCGTCAAAATTGACTAATCCGCTGCGTACTTCTTCCCTGCTGTAATACGCAAGAATATCCATAAAATCCGTCACGGGGACCGCTGTGCCCTCCTTGATACGGAAATTGGAGCCTTCGTTGCTCGGACTGTTGTTGCCTAAAAGCGCAAACACATCCTTGCCCATCTCCAACGCACAGTCGGCAGTAATGAGCGAACCGCTTTTGGCTCCCGCCTCCATCAGCACTACGCCGTCGGACAGGGCGGCGATGATGCGGTTTCTGGCAGGGAAAAAATAGACCCACGGATCGACGTCGGGCGGATACTCGGAAATCACTGCACCCCTGAGGGTGATCGCCTCGCGCATTTTGGCGTTATCCTTCAAATAACGGCTGTTGATGCCGCATCCGCGCACGCAAACCGTCACGCCGTTTGCGGCAAGCGCACCGCGGTGCGACGCGCAGTCAACGCCCAGGGCGCCGCCGCTGACGATCACGGTATTATATTTGGCAAGCGCATAGGCGAATTTATAAGAATTGTCCGTTCCGTAATGCGATGCGCGGCGCGTACCGACAATAGCGACGGACAGGTTGCTGTCAAAATCGGGCAGCGTGCCGCTGATATACAACACGGCAGGCGGTGCGTAAATATGATATAAACGCGCGGGATAGGCAGGATCGTCGATGGCAAGCACCGAATAATGCAGCTGTTCGCAGCGGTCAAGCACCTTTTGTGCGTCGTCAATGTTCATGGCGGACAGCTTTTCGATGTCCAAAGCATGAAACAGACCGCACAGCCGCCACTCCGTTTCACCCTTTCGGATAAACGCGGCTATGTCCTCATACATTTCGGCAAGCTTTTTGATTTTTGGAGTATTGTAGCCGAGCGCTTGCGTCAGCATGATCCAATACACAGCGTTTGCAGATATCATTTTACCATTTCCCACATGAGAATCGCGGCAGCCACAGAAGCATTCAGCGACTCTGCCTTGCCGTTCATCGGAATTGTCATTGTGTGGCGGCAAGCCTTGATGATATCGTGCCGGATGCCGTTGCCCTCGTTGCCGATGACCACGGCGCACGGCTCGGAAAAGGAAATTTCCGTCACCCTTTGCGCGTGGCTGTCCACCACCGCCGCATAGGTTTGCAGACGGGGATATTGCCCCAACCACGCGGCAAGGTCGCTGACCGTCAGCAGCGGCAAACGGAACACCGCGCCCATGCTGCCGCGCACCACCTTGGGGTTATACGCATCGCAGCAGTCCGCCGACATCACAACGCCCGAAACGCCAAACGCCTCGGCAGTCCGCAACACGGTGCCGAGATTGTTGGGATCCTGCACGTTGTCAAGCACAAGAAACTTTCCGCCATTGTTTATTGTATCAAAAACAGCGCTTTTGTCAAGTGTTTTTATAACGCCGAGCACGCCCTGCGGCGTTTGGGTGTTGCTGATTTGCGCAAAGAGGCGGTCGGAGAGCAGGTAAACCGTTTTGGCATACGCGCACAGCCGCTCGCCTGTGCCGCCGCTTTTTTGCAGCGAAGCCTCGGTGACAAACAACGCCTGTATCACGGCGCCGCTGCGCATAGCGTCCTCGCACACGCGCAGTCCCTCGGCGGCAAACAGTCCGGTCTCGCGGCGATATCTGGCGCTTTTTTGCAGCTTGACGACTTGTTTGATATGCGTGTTATCTCTGCTTGTGAGTGGTATCATTGTCTTCTCCAGATACAGCAAAAGCGTTTGGATGACCCAAACGCTGTTCACTGTGATTTATGCATTCTTCGCTTTTTCCACCAAAGCGGTGAAAGCGGCGGGATCGGCAATGGCGATTTCGGAAAGCATTTTGCGGTTGAGCACAATGTCAGCCTTCTTCAAGCCATTCATAAATGTGGAATAGTTGGTGCCGTTCGCCTTGCACGCGGCAGAAATACGGGTGATCCAAAGACGGCGGAAGTCTCTCTTTCTCTGCTTGCGGCCGATGTAGGCATAGTTGCCGCTTTTCATAACTGCCTGTTTCGCCATCTTAAAGTGCTTTGATTTCGCACCCCAATAGCCCTTAGCGAGCTTTAATACTTTTTTTCTTCTTTTGCGAGTCATCATCGCGCCTTTTACTCGTGCCATTATCTATTACCTCCGATAGTTTGATTAGTTTGTCAAGCGTTGCTTATTTGTAGGGGATCAGGCGCTTGATCTGAGCCGTATTGGTAACGTCCGCCACAGTGGTCTGGCGAAGTCCTCTTTTACGCTTTCTGGTCTTTTTGTTCAGAATGTGGCTCTTGTTTGCGTGTGCACGAATGACCTTACCGTTCTTTGTCAGCTTAAAGCGTTTTTTGGCACCGCTATGTGTTTTGATCTTAGGCATAATATATATCCTCCCTTAATAAATTACTTGTTTGGCTTTGGCGCAAGAAACATTAACATGTTGCGGCCTTCCAGCTTTGCGGGCTTTTCCACTACCGCTACCTCTGCGCAGGCTTCGGCAAAACGCTTCATGGTGTCCAAGCCGATCTCGGGATGACCCATTTCGCGTCCGCGGAAGCGGATGGAAACCTTTACCTTATCGCCGTGCTTGATAAATTTGAGCGCGTTGTTCAGCTTGGTGTTAAAATCATGGGTGTCGATGTTCAACGAAAGCCGAACCTCCTTGACCTCCACCACATGCTGATTTTTTCTCGCTTCCTTTTCTCTTTTAGCCTGTTCAAAGCGATATTTGCCGTAGTCCATGATTTTGCAGACAGGCGGTTTTGCCTGAGGAGCGATTTTAACCAAATCAAGGTTTTTTTGCTCTGCAATATTCAAAGCGTCCCTGGCGGACATAATGCCAAGCTGTTGACCGTCCGAACCGATGACTCTCAGCTCTTTGTCACGAATCTCCTCGTTGATTTGCGTGTTATTCTCTTTCTTGCCGATGATCGAGCACCTCCAAAGCACAATTAAATAATGCGGACAGAAAAGCTCCGTCCGCATAACAATACACATCACAATATAGTTGGTATTGACCCGTGCAGACGGTACCCCACAGGTGAAAGCATTTCTGCTTTGCTTTATTTTCCAAGTTATTATACTACAAAAACAATGCGTTGTCAAGTATTATTTTAAATTATCGTACAGCAGCTTTACCACCCTGTCAGTCGCCCTGCCGTCGCGGTGATCAAAGAACATGTCGGCAAAGGGCGCGATGCGTTCCTTGCAGTAATCCTCACGATTGACAGCCTGGATCAGCTCGTCGAGCGAATAGACGATTTTTCCGGGCACATACTGCTTGAAATCAAAGTAAAAGTCGCGCTCGTCGATATAATGCTCCAAATCAAACGCGTAGAAGATCATGGGAATATGCAGCAGCGACGCCTCAAACACCAGCGACGAATAGTCTGTGATGATCACATCGGTGACAAACAGCAGGTCGTTGAGCTCCGACTCCGCCGACAGGTCGATGACGCGGTCACGGTACCGCTCGGGGATCGGCTGCATGTCATGGACAAAGGGATGGTGCTTGACGATGACGGCGTACTCCTCGGGAATGCTGTCACAAACGGTTTCGATGTCAAACAGCTCGGTGGGATAAAACGCCGTTTCCTTGACGGTTCCGCGGAAGGTCGGCGCAAAGAGAATGATCTTTTTACCCTTAAAGGTCGGATGCGCGTCATAAAACTGCTTGCGGGCGTTTTGCTTGTACGCTTCATCAAAAAACACATCCGTGCGCGGAATGCCCGTGGCAACCACATTGTTAGTGGAAATACCGAAGCCCTCGGAATGACACTTTTTGCAGAAGGTCGAGCTGACCGTGACATAGTCATAGCTGCGGTGATTCGCCGTTGTTTGCGGCGAACCCTTTGGCTTGGACAAGCGCGTAAAGCCAAAGGTCTTAAACGCGCCGCACGCGTGCCACAGCTGCACCAGCTTGGTTTCACGGCGCAGTTCGATGTAGTGGATCATCGGTGTAAACTCGTCGAGCACGACCACCTTGCTGGTCGCGCAGGATTTGGTGAAATCCACGATCTCCTTCACCGTCATATAGGCGATGGTGTGGTCATTGAGGATAAAATGGATGTCCAACTCTTTGTCATCCTTGATTTTGTCGTACACAAACGCAAAGTTGCCGGACACATCGTTTCGGCGCAGCGAAATAAAGGTGATCTTATTGTTTTTCACCGGAAACAGCTTATAGAAACCGAAGCACCGCTTAAACAGCCAGCGTTTAAACGTCCACAAGGCAACCACACAACCGGACGCATCGGAAAAACGCCAAAGGATATATGCCACAAACCGCTTGGGATGGTTTTCATCGTTAAAGCGCGCCGGCAAACGCAGCACACCCGAAAAATGCAGCGCCGCTTCCACAAAAAACAGCGGCAGCATACAGATGGCACACAGGTATTCTCCGAGCTTGACCAGCTTTTCCACTACCTTGACCACGCCCCTGCGCAGCGGCGAATGTAAGATCGCCTTTCTGTCGGGGACAAAGGCAAGGTGATCGCCCTTCGCCCTGCAGCGGAATTTTTTATTGTCCGCAAGGAATCCCTCCGGCGTCATCGCAACGGCGACTTTTTCTTCATAATAATCGACAAAGCTGAAATTAAAAAACATGTCAAACGGCAAATACTGCTTGCGTGTTTTCCAAAACAGCAAATCCAGCCGGTAGGTATACTGCCCCGAAAAATAGCACTTGCCCCGCGTATGAATCACATTGGACAGCACAAAGGGAATGCGGCGATCCTCCTGCCGGTTAATAAAATGTAAAATGATTTTTGGTTTGGATACAAAGTGCGCATTGATGGAGGGGTCGGTGACAGTGCCCATGATATTGAGCGTTAGGTTGTCATCCTCGATCAACAGCTCCTTGACTTGAATTTGGTATTCCACAAATACACCCCAAATACTTGTTATTTCACTAACGCAGCCATTCTTTCGACCGCCTCTTTCCTATCAAGCCCCGGTTGATACAGCGACGAAGAACCGGCGACAAACAAATCGGCGCCGGCAGCGCGCATTTGTCCGCACAGCTCCCAGCTCACATGACCGTCCACCTCGAGCAGCAGCCGATAGCCGCTGTCGTCCATCAGCCGGCGCATGTGCGAAAGCTTTTCCAAGCTTCCCTTGACGATCGGGCGGCCGGCAAAGCCGGGATACACCGTCATCAGCACCACGCCGTCAATGGCGGAAAACCAATCCGTAAGCGCTTCGCAAGGCGTGTCGGGACTGATCGCGATAAACGGAGACGCGCCCCGGCGGCGAATCTCGGCGATCACGTCGCCCAGTGTGTCGCCGCACGCTTCGTAATGCACCGAAACGATATCGCCCGCGCCGATGTCCATGCGGTCAAAATACTGTTCCGGCTCAAACGCCATCAGGTGGATATCGCGCTGCATGTGCCGCAGCACATCCTTGGTCGCCTTGATCAGCTCGGGATTCAGTGTCAGGTTATGCACAAAGCGGTTATCCATAAAATCAAGGTGGATATATTCCACGCCTAAATTGTCCAATACCGTCAGTTCGCTTTGCAAATTCAAAACATCTGCACACATCAGCGACGGAGACAGAATTCCATTCATAAAGACTCCTAATCGGTTAGTACCATAATCTTTGCGAAAAATTCACTGTTGTTTTTCATGATCTGCAAGCCCTTGTCCATGTCGGCGAGGGAAAAGCGGTGGGTGATCAGCTTTTCGGCGTTGACGGTGCCCTTGGACAGCGCGTCTACCACCATATTCCAGTCGCTTTTATGGGTTTCACTGTAGGAAGAATTCCATGTGCCGTAAATCGTGAGCTGCTTGCGTAAAATTTGCCAATAGGTGTTTTGCGGAAATGTCATGTCACCGTGGGGATTGCCCACAAACAGCACCTTGCCGCCCGACGCGGCGGATTCCAGACAATTGCCTGCCGTGAGCGCGATGCCCACCGCTTCAACGGCAACGTCGGCGCCGACGCCGTTTGTCATTTTCCGTACCCACTCGATCGCGTTTTCGCGCGAGGAATTGCAGTATTCGGTAAAGCCGAGGCTTTCGATAAAATCCCAGTTGTTGACGTCCGTGCCCACCAGCAGGACGCGTGCGCCCCAGGCTCTCGCCCACTGCGCGAGCAGCATACCGATCGTGCCCGGACCGTAGATGACCACATTGTCGCCCACCTCGATTTGCGCACGGCGAAGCGCGTGCAGCGCCACCGCACAGGGCTCGGTCATAGCGGCGACCTCAAAGCTGACGTTGTCGGGGATCGGCACTAAGTTCCACACGGGCACGCGCACATACTGCGCGTAGCCGCCGTCGCTGCGCGAGCCGAGATAGTCGTAGCTTTTGCACATTTCATAGTCGCCGTTGTGACAGTTTTCACACTGCATACACGGGATCAGCGGAAATACCGTGGCGCGCATACCGATCAAATGTTTATTTTTTTCATCGCCGACGCCCGCGACCTCACCGGCAAACTCGTGACCGGGGATGGTGGGAAAATGATAGGTGCCGTTAACGAA
>CAMKOU010000014.1 GCA_946414505.1 uncultured Clostridia bacterium
CGCCACCTTGCCAAGGTGGAGGTAGCGGGTTCGAGCCCCGTCATCCGCTCCAAAAGCAAAAGACACCCATCGGGTGTCTTTTGTTTTTGGTTGTGCAGATAGGGGATCGAATTGTCAAGGACGGATACCGATGGAGAGAGGGTCGGATGGAAATGAACCAAACGGAACGCAGAATTTATCTTATCAAAGAATTGCAAAAGGACAAATCTCAGCTCAGTCATACTCAAATCCCTGCGGACGAGCAGGGACAGAAGGATTTGCTGCGCGGATTGATGAACATTTGGATGCCGAAGCCCATCAGCGAGGCATATTTAAAAATCGAAAGCGAATATCTGCAAGCCGAAAGCGAAGCAAGGGGTATCACCACATTATCAGACCTCACGCCTGTAGAAAAAGATCTCTATCTGTGGCAGGGCGATATCACCACGCTCGCATGTGACGCGGTGGTGAACGCTGCCAACAGTCAAATGTTGGGCTGCTGGCGCATTTTGCACAACTGTATCGACAACTGCCTGCATAGTGCCGCCGGCATTTCTCTGCGATACCGTTGTTACGAGATCATGCGCGCGCAGGGACACGAGGAGCCGACAGGACAGGCGAAGATCACGCCCGGCTACAATCTGCCGAGTAAATATGTGCTGCACACCGTCGGACCGATCGTCAGCGGCAGGCTCACCGAGGAGCATTGCGACCTGTTGAAAAGCTGCTACCTCTCCTGTCTGAAGCTCGCGGAAGAAAACGGATGTAAAAGCATTGCGTTTTGCTGTATTTCGACCGGTGTGTTCGGCTTTCCGCAGCGTGAAGCCGCAGAGATCGCCGTATCGACCGTAAAGGCGTATAAACAAACAACGGGCAGCGCGATCAAGGTCATCTTCAATGTGTTCAAGGATGAGGATTACGCGATATATCATGAGATATTAAGGAGCTGAAAACCGGATGAAAACAACAGACTATTTAAGCTATATCGCTGTTTGAAAAAAATCCGTATATGAATGAAATCTATCCCACTGAGCAAAGCAGACAGGCGCTGACGGTGTTCCGGCTCTGTGAGGGCAGCGGCGAGTGGTTCGATCTCAGCAAAAAGCCGATCGAAAGAGCGTCATTCTCCTTTGGCAACGTCGAAGAAAAGCGAGACGGTTATCGGATCACCGACAGCTGCATCGGCTGCGGCAGCTGCGTCGAGGTCTGTCCGCAAAACTGTATTACGACGGATGAAATCCCTTATGAAATCAAGCAGGAGCACTGTCTGCATTGCGGCAACTGCTGTTCCGTGTGCCCGGCAGGAGCGGTCATTATGAGGTGATGAAAATGAAAGAAAGATATGATGATTTGCCGAACGGCTATCAGGAAACGATCGAAAAAGGACTGAACGCGCTGCACGTGTTCACTCATATTTCCCGCGGTATCGGTACAAGAGAGGAACAGCTAAAAAGACTGAAAGATGAATTGAAAAATGCAAATGCGATCGTGATCGGCGCAGGCGCAGGGCTGTCTACCTCCGCAGGACTGACATACAGCGGCGAACGCTTTGACCGCTACTTCTTTGATTTCAAACGGTGTTTTGGGATCACCGATATGTACTCCGGCGGTTTTTATCCCTTTCCCGATAACGAAACGCGCTGGGCGTGGTGGGCAAGGCACATCTATTTCAACCGCTATATCGATCCGCCAAAGCCGGTTTATCGGGAGCTGTTGGAGCTTGTTGTGGACAAGGATCACTTTGTGATCACGACAAATGTCGATCACCAATTCCAACGTGCCGGATTTGACAAAGCACGCCTGTTCTACACGCAGGGCGATTACGGCTTGTTCCAAAGCGTGAACCGCAAGCTGCAAAAGACCTATGACAACGAAGAATGGGTGGTTCGGGCATTGGAAGCGCAGGGCTTTGTCAAGGATGAAAACGGCATTTTCCAAGTGCCCAACGATAGGGATATCCAAATGCGAATTCCTTCCGGCTTAATTCCCCAATGTCCCGACGACGGCAGCGACGTGGTGATGAATCTCCGCAGTGACGACAGCTTTGTCGAGGACGAGGGCTGGCACAGCGCGTCGGCGGCATATGCCGATTTCCTCAAAAAGCATGAGAACGACCGCGTCCTCTATCTGGAGCTCGGCGTCGGCTCGAACACGCCTATGATCATCAAATTTCCGTTTTGGCAGATGACGCTGGCAAACGATCAGGCGACCTACGCCTGCCTGAATTACAGCGAAGCGTACTGCCCGGAAGAAATCGCCGTGCAGTCGGTTTGCATTGACGGGGATATCGGAGATACGCTGGATGAAATACATTGAATCTGTTTAGGGCAACACCGCACATTCCGGGCGCGCGGCTTGCCGCTTATTGTTCCGTCAGCCTTGCCCCGAAAATCCGGGCAAGGCTGACGGTTTCCGCGGACGACAACGCCGTTATGCGGCGTGATGGCAGATTTCCATATAGAAACCGCAAAGGGGCTGACGCCATGACTCTTGTTTGAGTTTGGCGTCAGCCCCTTTTTTGTGTATGACGATTTTCTCAGAGAAGCGGTTGGTCAAATTCGTACAGCGCTTCGTTGACCTGCATTTTGTCATATATTTGATGCAGGATGCAATACTCCACAATGATATCCGCCTTGCTGCTGTGCGACAGGGCATAGCCCGCCTTGAGCAGCAGGTCGTTGGTTTCGCCGAGCGTCAGCTCCAGCGCCAGCGCAAAGGAAAGGGCGGTGGCTTTGCTGGGGCGGTAATCCGGTTGGCTGCGGATTTTGGAAAACAGCTTGCGGTCGATATGCGCCTTTTTGTAGCACTGTGCGTCGGTCATGTGTTTTTCGTCAATTTTGCGCAGCAGCGTGGCGGAAAAGCTCTCGTCGATCTGTCCCAGCCTTTCGTGCAGTGCGCTGCTTTTGGCGGCAGGCAAGGGAAAAATGCGGCGCTTTTGTTTGGCGACTATTTGCGGAGATGCCTTTTGGTACGATCCAAAGGACGTGGAGAAGTCCCTTGCGTCTGAGGGGGCGGCATCCGGCTCACAGGAGGGTGCCTGCATAGGCGGGGCAGCAGATGCGGCCTGCTCTGCCGATCCCGCAGGCTCCGTTTCGGTGGGGCAGTACTCCAAGATGGCATCCTCGGCAGGCAGCGCTGCTTTTGAGAGCGATAGGGTATCGGCGGAGCAGACGTCTATATACTGTTTTAAATCCAGCAGCGTGGCGGCGCTGATGTTTTTTCGCTTTTTAAACCACACGGTCATCACCTCTCCGGTATCAGTATAGCACGGATAAACGTGTTTGGCAATGATTATTGCCGTCAGCGGTTATCATCCCGGCATAAAAACGGGTAAAAAACAGAAATAAAAATTTTTTTTATCTTTTTTTCAAAGAGTTGCATAGTTTTATGCAACTTTTTTCGTTTTTGGGGGGATAAGTGAGAGGAGCTTTTTCCTCTTGCGGGAGGTGATGTGCATCAAGAAACAATTAAGGCCGAGAGAAAAAGCGTTTTGCGGCTATTTTGCCAATACGGGAGACGCGGAAGCCTCGGCGAGAAAGGCGGGCTATGTGACCGATTGCAGACGGCGCGGCGACAGCCTGCTGACCAATGAAGCAGTGGTGGAGGAGATCGACCGCCTGCTGTCCAAGCGACGGCGCGTGATGGCGCGGCTTGCCGCGATCGGCTATCAGCGCCTGGCATTCGGCAGCATTGCGGACGCGCTGCGGCTGCTGTATATGGGCGAGCCGGACGCGGCGCAATTGGAGGAGATGGATTTGTTTTTGGTTTCCGAAATCAAACGCAACCGGGACGGTATGCTGGAAATCAAGTTCTTTGACCGGATGAAAGCACTGGATAAGCTGGACAGCGCGGCGCAGGAGGCATACAGCGGCGTGGCGGGCTTGATGGACGCGATCGGCAAGGGCGCACAGGCGGTGGGACCCGATGACGCTTGACCGCTTTTCCAAAAAGCAGCTGCGGACGCTGAGCTGGTGGCACCAAAGCTCGCCCGACTGTATCCGCGACGCGATCATCTGCGACGGGGCGGTGCGCAGCGGCAAAACCTTTTGCCTGTCGCTGTCGTTTGTGCTGTGGACGTTTTATGCGTTTCAGGGCGGCGACTTCGGCTTGTGCGGCAAAACCATCCGCTCGCTGCGGCGCAATGTGGTGACGCCGCTGCTGCCGCTGCTGCAAAGCCTTGGCTTTGACTGTGAGGAAAAGCTGAGCCAAAATGTGCTGCTGGTGCGCAGCGGCAGCGTGCAGAGCCGGTTTTATTTGTTCGGTGGCAAGGATGAGGGCGCGGCGGCGCTGATCCAAGGGGTGACGCTGTGCGGCGTATTGTTTGACGAGGTGGCGCTGATGCCGCGCTCGTTTGTGGAGCAGGCAATGGCGCGTTGCTCGGTGAGCGGCTCGCGGTTTTGGTTCAACTGCAACCCCGAGCACCCGGAGCACTGGTTTTACCGCGAATGGATCGTGCAGGCAGAGCAGAAAAACGCCCTGTATCTGCACTTTACCATGGACGACAATCCGTCGCTGAGCGACAAGGTGAAGCGCCGGTATGAAAAGCTGTACACGGGCGCCTTTTACGAGCGGTTCGTGCGCGGCAGATGGGTGGCGGCGTTTGGCGCGGTGTATCCCTTTATGGAGCGCACGGAAATGTATGCCGACGTGCCCGCGGACTTGTGTGAGTTTGCTGTGTCGTGCGACTACGGCACTGTCAATCCCACGTCCATGGGACTGTGGGGCAAAAAGGACGGCGTGTGGTACCGCGTGGACGAGTACTATTTTGATTCGCGCCGGGAGGGGTACCAGAAAACCGACGAGGAGCACTACGCCGCGCTGGAGCAGCTGGCAAACGGCAGAAAGCTGCGGCAGGTGGTGGTGGATCCGTCGGCGGCAAGCTTTATCGAGGTGATCCGCCGCCACGGAAAATACCGTGTGACCGCCGCCCAAAACAACGTGGCGGACGGCATTCGCAAAACGGCGGTGGCGCTCAAGGAGGGCAGCATTCGTATTTGCAAAAACTGCGCGGCTGCGCGGCGGGAATTCCAACTGTACCGCTGGGCGTCCGGCACGCGCGCCGACGCGCCGGTGAAGGAAAACGACCACGCAATGGATGATATCCGCTACTTTGTGACGACCGTGGCGGACGGCGGCAGTGTTGTGTGCGCACTGGCGGCGGAACGATAGCGCACGGGCGGCGGGTCGGGAGATACGGATAGGAGGAAATATATGTTTGGAAGAAAAAAGCGGGAGGCGGAATGCAAACCGCTGCCGGCGGTACAAACGGCGCCGCGGCTTGCCGGCGGCTTGCAGCCGTTGCTCACCCTGCAGGCGCAAAGCCATGCTGAGCGTGCGCTGTATGCCGCGCTGCGAACGGCAGTGCCCATCGTGGACGCCGCCATCGGCAAGATCGTGCGGTTGCTGGGCACCTTTACGGTGGTGACGGACGACCCCTTGGCACAGGCTGCCGCCGACCGTTTTGTGCGCGAGGTGCAGGTGAACGGTTCGGCGCAGGGGCTGGCGGCGTTTGTGTCGGATTATTTGGACAGTATGCTGACCTATGGCGAGGCGGTGGGTGAAATGCTGCCAGACGCTGCCAAAACCGGCATCACGGCGCTGTACACCGCCGATCCCGACGACGTGCGTATCACGCAGGGAAGCTCGCCGCTGGATTTAAACATCCTGCGCAGCGACGGAAAAGCAGTGGACAATCCGTCGCTGGTGTTTGCATCCTTGCTGCGGCAAAAACGCGGCACCGTGCGCGGTACCCCGCTGCTGGAGGGACTGCCCTTTGTCAGTGAGATTTTGCTGCGGATTTTCCGATCGCTGAAAACCAACTGGGAGCGTGTGGGCGACGTGCGGTTTGCCGTGACCTATGACCCCAAGGACGGCTGTTTCAGCGAGGAGAGCGCACGGCAGATCGCGGACGAGTGGAAGCGTGCCATGCGCAGCGAAACGGTGTGTGACTTTGTGTCGGTGGGCGATGTGCATGTGCGCGTGATCGGCGCGGAGCAGCCGATGCCGGATTGTCAGGTGCCGGTGCGCGTGTTGACGGAGCAGCTGATCGCCAAGCTGGGCATACCCCCGTTTTTGCTGGGGATATCCTGGTCGAGCACCGAGCGCATGAGCGCGCAGCAGGCGGATATCCTGACCAGCGAGCTGGAGTATTACCGCGCGGCGGTGGAGCCGGCGGTGCGCCGGGTGCTGGATACCCATCTGCGGCTGGCGGGCTACGCCGGCGGCTTTTCGCTGGAATGGGAGGACATCAATTTACAGGATGCCGTGGAGCTGTCGCAGGCGCGGCTGAACAACGCGCGTGCGGCACAGCTGGAAAAAGAATGCGGGGGATAAAATGAATGATATAAAAAAAGCGGCGGAGACCACCGCGGCGCCGTCACAGGCGAGCGCCGAAGAGCTCAGCCTGATCAACCGCTACACGCGCCGTGCGCTGTCGGCGGACGAGGTGTATGTGTTTTCGGTGACGCTGTGCGACAACGACGTGGACCGCGACGGCGAGCGCTTTACCGTGGAATCGCTGTTTGCGCTGGAAAAGCTGTTTGTGGGAAAAACGGGTATTTTCGACCACGACCCCAGCGCGAAAAACCAGGCAGCGCGGATTTTTGCCTGTACGGTAGAGAGCGACGACACGCGCACCACCGCTACCGGCGATACCTACTTTTGCCTGAAGGCGCGGGCGTATATGCCCAAAACCGACGGCAACCGCGCGCTGCGCGACATGCTGGACAGCGGCATTGTCAAGGAGGTCAGCGTGGGGTGTGCGGTGGCGCATACGCTGTGCAGCGTGTGCGGACAGGAATATGCGTCGTGTGCGCACCGCAAGGGAGAGCGTTACGGGGGTAAGCTGTGCTGCGGCGAGCTGACCGACCCTACGGACGCGTATGAATGGAGCTTTGTGGCGGTGCCTGCGCAAAAGTGCGCCGGGGTGACAAAAGCCGCCAAAAGAAAGGACAGGGATATGGAAGCAATTTTAAAAGCGCTGGAAACCAAAAAGAGCGTGACGCTGAGTGAAAGCGACTGCGCCAAGCTGTGCGCGTATTTGGACGATCTAAAGCAAAGTGCAAAGGACGGCGTGTATTACCGCGACAGCCTGACCGACGAGGTGCTGCGGCTGTCGGCGGCGGTGCAGCCCGGTGTGACGCGCGCCACGATGGAGTGTGTGACAAAGGCGCTGAGCGTGGCGCAGCTCAGGGAAATGCGCGACGCCTTTGCCCGTCAAAAGGACAAGGCGTTTTCGCCCGTGCCGCAGCTGTGCGGCAGCAAAGCAAGGGAACATGCCGAGGCATTCGGTCAATTTACGATTTAACGGAGGTTTGTTATGAACATTGATTTTAACGGATACGGAGAAAACGTGGCGACGTTTATCGCAGACAGCAGCCTGACGGAAACAGGCGTTCCCGTCAAAATGAGCGGCGACGGCACGGTGGCAAAGTGCGGCGGCAACGAGCTGTTTTGCGGCGTGTGCGTCGGCTTGCGCGGCGGCTATGCGGCGGTGCAGCTGAACGGCTATGTGCGACTGCCCGCAGGCGCCAAAATTGAACCCGGCTTTAAAAAGCTGGGCGTCAACAGCGACGGAAAAATCGTTGTCAACACCCCCGGCAGAGAGTTGCTGGTGCTCGATTCCACCGCGACCGAAGTCGGATTCATTCTTTAAGCTTGGGAGGTAATAATATGGCTGTTTTTGAGAACATTACTATTGAGAAGGGCATGTATCAGGACAAGGGCGGCTTGACCGGCGCGCTCGAAAAGCTCGATCCGTCGGAAAACTACGCCGGCACCGCGCTGGAGGGCTTGGACGCGTTTTCGCGCCAGCTCAAGCGCTTTGACATCAAGGTGAGCGGCAGAGGCAGCGACTGTGTGGAGAAGTTTTTCCAAACCTCCAACGCGGCGGCGCTGTTTCCCGAATATGTGAGCCGCGCCGTGCGTCAGGGCATGGAGCGCGCGGACATTTTGCCCAGCTTGGTGGCGACCGTGACCGACATTGACGGCATGGATTACCGCAGCATCGTGTCCGACGCGTCTGAGGATGACAAAAGCCTGAAAATCGTGAACGAGGGCGCGCTGATCCCGCAGACCGTGGTCAAAACCAGAAGCAATCTGGTCAAGCTGCACAAGCGCGGCAGAATGCTGGTGGCGTCCTATGAGGCGCTGCGTTTTCAGCGACTGGATCTCTTTACCGTGACGCTCAACCAAATCGGCGCCTATATTGCCCGGGCGCAGCTGAAGGACGCCATCGACGTGCTGCTCAACGGCGACGGCAACGACAACGCCGCCGCGAATGTGGCGGTCGGCACCGCAGGCGAGCTGACCTATGACGATCTGGTGAAGCTGTGGGCAAATCTGAGTCCCTATGCGCTGAACACCATTTTGGCGCCGACGCAGGAGATGCAGAAGATCCTCGGTATGACGCAGATGCAGGACGCCAACGCCGGCCTTGATTTTCAGGGCACCGGCAAAATGGTGACGCCGCTCGGCGCGGCGCTGCTGCACGCGCCCGAAATGGAAGCGGGCACGGTCATCGGTCTGGACAAAAACTGTGCGCTGGAAATGGTGCAGGCAGGCGGTGTGACCACCGACTACGACAAGCTGATCGACCGCCAGCTGGAGCGCGCGGCGATCACCTGCACGGCGGGCTTTGCAAAAATCTTTACCGAAGCGGCAAAGACCCTTTCCTGAGAAACGGAGGGAAGCGCGTGAACATAGCGAATGTGTGTGACCGCTTTGCCGTGCTTGCCGGATCGGACAGCGAAACGATGCTGCAATGGTCGCCACTTGCGGAGGACGCGTGCGCTTTTGTGCAGGCGCGGTGCATCGTCAGTGCGCCGGACAGCGAACAGACGCGGCGGCTGGAAATGCTTGCCGCCGCATATATGCTGCGGCTGTACAGCTTGTGCGGCGGCAGTCAGCTGAGCCAATTTGTCGCGGGTGACGTCAGACTGACGTCATCCGCCGACACGGCGCAAAGGGCAGCGCAGCTGTGGCAGGAATTGGCAGCCGACAACACGGACTTGGTGAAGTCCGACGGATTTATTTTCGGCAGGGTGATGTGATGAGTTTATTTAATTGTGTGGACAGAGAAATCGGGCGGTTTGGCTCACAGGTGCAGATCGTGCAGGACGGCAGGCGCATTGAAACGCGTGCGTTTGTGGAGCCGCTGCGTTACCGCAATAAAATCTATATCGGCGGCGAGTACCGAATGCTCGGTATGCAGCGGCGCGAAAAGTATTTGTATGTGGGCAAGTCCGCGCACCGGCTGACGGAAAACAAATCTGTCATAGAATCGCACGGTGAAAAATATCTGGTGAAACGGTGCGAAACCTACTATGTCAAGGACACGCCCGTCTATGAGTGGGCGATTTTGGTGCCCTATGGCGAGGATCGGAAGGATGAATATGAAACAGATGCAGTATAAGCTGGACACGCTGGTGCGCCGGTTAAAGCAAACAGCGGCGCTGGCGCCGGTGCGCTTTGTGCGCGAATATGCCGCCGAGTATGCGGAAACGCCTGTGCGCGGCTGGCTGGCAGCCGTGGGTGTGACCTCTGTTGTCCGCAGGGAGGGCTATTTCGGCGGCATGGTGTCGTCCTCCCGGAAGGGCGGGCGTTATGATGTGACGGCGGAAATCCGCCTGTATGCGCCCACCGGCGCCAACGGCAGCGGCTTGTCGAAAAAAACGAACGCGCTGCTGGCGCTGTTGGAGCAGGCGGACGAGGAGCATTTGATCACGGCGGCACAGGTGTCGCCGATCGCGTTTGACGCCGATTGCAGCGCCGTGTTCCGCCGTGTGGAGCTGCAAATGCGGTTTTGCTTGTGTGAGGTGGTGCAGCATGACAGCCTGCTTTGAAACGGGAAACGACCTGACCGTTTGGGCGGACGGCGTGTTGCTGGGCGGCGTCATGGAACTGTCGCGCACCGTTAAGCGCAACGGCAGCGAGATCAGGGAGTTTTTAACGGATGTGCCGGTGGCAGTGATGCCGCAGGAACGGTATTACATAACCCTGAAGCTGCTGCGCCCGGCGGATTTTCCCTTTGACGGCGGTATTGCGCAGCTTTCGGTAAAGGGCAGCGGCAGGGTGGAAACCTACTTGCAGTGTACCGCAGAGCGGATAGACAGCACCGTGACGCCGCGCGGTGAAACGGTGTATACCGTGGTGATCGCGGCGCAGGAAAGGAGTGTGGCAGATGAATGAATCGGTGATGCCGTTTGACGGAGAACGGCAGGGCAACGGGCAATATGAAAGCCTGAGCGAGCAAATGGAGCTGGAAAGCCTGCGCTACAGCCGGGCGCTGCCCGAGGAAGAGGAGGCGAAGCAGCGATGAAACTGGCGCCGATGCGGTTTAAGGGTGTGGAATGGCACCATAATCCGCGCGAGATCGCTTTTTCGTGTGAAAAACGCGTCAACGAGCTGCACGCGCCTTACGGCACGGCGTATGTGCAAAATACGGGCAGGCGCAATATGGTGATCCGCGGCGAGGGCGAGTTGTACGGCGCCGACTGCACACAGCAGTTTGAGCGGCTGTATGCGCTGTTTCAAAGCGGCGGCAGCGGCGTGCTCGCACTGCCCGAGCTGGGCGCGATGTATGCGGTATTTGAGGAACTGAAGCTGCTTGGCACGCCAAAGGAGGACGTCCTGACCTACGGCTTTGTGTTTCGCGAGGTGATGGAGCTGGCGACCGTTGACAGGGTGCGGCGCTATATCGCCGCGGCAGGTGAAACGCTGTGGGATGTGTCATACCGTTTTGACATAGTGATCGACCGTTTGGTGGCGCTCAATCCGTGGGTCAAGCGTCCCGATGCGGATGTGGGCGGCAGGGAGGTGGCGCTGTGCTGAGGTTTACCGTGACCGATACGGGCGGCGGCGAACTGCCGGTCAGGAATGTGTTGTCGGTGTACCTGGACTGTGACGCGCGGGTGCCGGCGGACAGCCTGACGGTGACGTGTCCGTATGACGCCGCCTTGCGCGCCGGCGCCGACCGGATACAGGCATATGACGGCGATACCTTGGTGTTTTGCGGACAGCTGGACAATATCGCCGCGGAAAAAAACGCCGCCGGTGTGCTGCTGCGGTTGAATGCGCGCAGCTTGGCGGCGGGTCTGCTGGACAACGAGGCGGAGCCGGTGACGTACCGCGACCCCGATGCGGCGTTGATGGAGCGGCGGCATTTGCGTCCGTTTGGTATTGCGCTGATGACGCAGGACGCTGCGCCGTATTTCGACACGCTGCGCATCGACAAGGGCATGTCGCACTGGCAGGTGCTGCGCAGCTTTTGCCGCAGCCGTTACGGCTGCGAGCCGCGCGTGACCGGCAACGGCAGGGCGTATTTGAACGGCGAAATGCCGGAGGAGACGGCGGTGTTTTCGGACAGGGGCGACGGCATTGCCTACTATGCGGTGAAGGAGAGCCAAAAGCGATACCGCTTGTTGTCGGAGATCCGCCTGAAGTTTCAGCAGGCAAACGCCTACGGATCGGTGCTGCGCAATGAAAACCCCGCCGCAAAAGGCGTGACGCGGGTGCGTTATGTCAACGCGGCGGCGGACAAAACCACCTTTGCCACGGCACAGCAGATGCTGCAAAACAGCAACCGCGACAGCTATGTGCTGCGGCTGCACTGCTGCGGCTGTCAGCTGCATACGCTGTACAGGCGTGCCGTGGCGGAGGACAGCGTGCTGGGCAGGCTGGACGGGCTGACGGTGGCGCAGGTGCGCTACGCCGCGGACGCCCGCGGCGAACGCAGCGAAATTGTTTTGATAAAGGAGAGATTTGATGTGGCTGATGCATTACATAACCAATAATTCCCTGTCCGCTCCCGGAGCGGCAAAGGGCGAATGGAGGGCAGACGGCACCGAGGCGGCGGTGAACGCCTCGGGACAGCACAGGGATTTGGAGCTGTGTTTGCCCTACGGCGTGCTGAGTGTGCCGCCGACGGGCGAACGCGCCGTGGTGCTGCCGCTGGATGACGGAGAGGTCGGCCTGGGCGTGCTGCGCAAAACGGACGGCTTGGAGGAGGGCGAGTTGATGCTCTACTCCCGCGGCGGCGCGTCGCTCGTGCTGAAAAACGACGGCAGGGTGCTGATCAACGGCAGGGAGGTCGGCAATGGTTGATGTTAAGCTGTCGGGCGGCGATGTGGCTTTGGACAGCAGCGGCAATACGGTGTATGTGAGCGGCAGCGACGAACGGTTTCAGCGGGCGCTGCTGTGCCTGACGGTGCCGCGCGGCAGCTTTGTGTATGACCGCGCACTGGGGACCCGTTCGCTCGGCTTGGATAAAAAGCGGACAGAGCTGTTGTTCGAGGAGGCGCTGACACGCTGTCCCGGCGCCCGGGCGTGCGTGACGGATCGCAGCGGCGACGCGGTGACGGTGCAACTGACCATTGACGGCGAAAGCCGCACGGAGGAGGTGCGATGGTATGGAAACCTATGAAGCCATTTATGCGCGCATGAAGCAGCGCTGGCAGGAGGAGAGCGGTGCGGAATGCAGTGAGGCGAGTGATATCGCGATTCGGCTGCGGGTGCTCGCCGGTGAACTATACAACATGCAAACCAATTTGGAATGGCTCAAGCGGCAGCTGTTTCCGGCAACGGCAACAGGTGAGTTCTTGGATCGTTTTGCCGAGCAGCGCGGCTTGCAGCGCCGTGCGGCGGTAAAGGCGACAGGCACGCTGCAATTTTCGGTGACGGAGACAAAGCAAACGGCGATCTTGCTGCCGCGCGGTACCTCGGTGTCCACCGGCGGCGAGCAGCCCGTGCGCGTGTATACCACCGAGGACAGCGAGATCCCGGCGAACACCTATTCGGCGACGGTGCCTGCCGAGGCAGAGCAGGCAGGCTGGCGCGGCAATATCAAGGTGGGCACGGCGGTGCTTCCCGTCAATGTGCCCGCGCTGGTGGACGCGGTGACCAATCCAAGCGTCTTTGTCAACGGCGCGGACGAGGAAAGCGACACCGCGCTGCGTGCGCGGATTTTGGAGAGCTATGTCAACCGTCCCAACGGCATGAACGCCGCCTACTACATTGCGGTGGCGCTGGGGGTGGAAGGCATCGTCAAGGCAGGCGTGGTGTCTAAACCGCGCGGCGCGGGCACGCTGAATGTGTATGTGGCAGGCGCAACGGGCAGTGTGAGCACAAGCAAGCTTGCCGAGGTGCAGCTGGCGATCAACCACGCGCGCGAGCTGAACGTGGACGTGTTGGTGCAAAACGCGTACAGTCAGGCGTATGACATGATAGTGGCGGTACGTGTAAAAGCAGGCTACAGCGGTCAGGAGGCGACGGCGATGTGCACGGCGGCGTTTGAGGAATATATAAAGACGATCCCGATGGGCGGCAAATTGTATTTGTCCAAGCTGGGAAAGTATTTGATGGACACCGGCAGCATCGAAACCTACACGTTTGATCCGTCAATGAGCGATATGGTGATCCCCGCCTCGAAATACTTTGTCAGCGGCGATGTGACGGTGGAGGTGAGCTGATGGACAGCAGTTATCTTTCCATGCGGCAAAAGCTGGCGCCGCTGCGGCTGTATACCTTGGCGCCGGGCAGTGCGGCGGACTGCGAGCTGAAAGCCTATGCCGCAGGACTGGATCCGCTGTTTGACGCGTTGGAGCAAGATGAGCGCGAGGCGTTTATCGGAACCGCCGGGGACGAGGGGCTGCGTGCGTGGGAGATGTTTTTGGAAAGAGAAAAGCCGGATCTGCCGACGGAAAAACGGCGCGCGCTGCTGCTGGGTGCTATGCGCGTGGAAGAAGGGGAGGCCACGGCAGAGGGCTTCCTGCACTTTCTGCACAACTGCGGTTTGGAACAGGTGACCGTCAGGGAGCGGCACGACCGCCAACGGCTGTCGGTGTTTATTGACGACCGGCTGAACGAAGGCGAAAAAACGGCGATAGGCAAAAAAATCGCGCAGGCAGCGCCCGCGCATTTGCTGGTGACCGTCGCGTATCAGGACGGCTCGAGTATAGATATATAATAATATAAACGAAATCAAAAAGCAGGCGCCTTGTTGCGCCTGCTTTTGCGGTTATTTGACGTTTTTGGTTTCAAATTCATAGGTGACGTTGACGGTGAAGTCGCTGTTGTCCGCCTCGACGGTGGTTTCACCGAAAAAGCCGCAGGCGCTGACGTTGCAGCGCAGCTTTTGGTTATCCTTTGGCAGCGTGTAATAATACACCGCCGTCAGACTTTTGCCGGGAGCAAGGGTGAAAAACTCCTTGTTGCCCTGATCGGTCTCACTGTACAGGAAATGTGCTTCGTCAAACGCTTCGTCGGTAAAATGAAAGCCCGGCCAATAAAAGGACTGGGTACGCTTGCCGGCATTGGCGATCACCACGGTGCACGCCGCCTGGCGCGCGTTTTTGTCCAGCGCGGACGCCGCGCCGGTCAGCTTGATGCTTTTCAGACAAACCGTGCCGCCGTTAAAGGAAAAAGACTCTCCGACCTTGTGCACGGCGTTGTCCGCATAGTTGGCGGGATCGCTCGGCTCGGTCTCAAAAACATCGCCGATGGTTTCATTATAGCTGCTTTCGGATGCGCGGCGGCTGTCGCGCAGAAGCACGGCGGATTGTAAAAAGGCATTGCCTATCAGCGCGGCGGCAGTGACGGACAGCACGCACAGCGTGGCGATCAGCAGCCCCTTGGGAATAGGCTGAGGAGCGGATTTGACAGCCGGCGGTTCGGCCTTCGGCGCAACGTGCCGCGGCGAAGCGGTCGCCGGTGCAGAAAAGCCGGATCCTTCAAAAAGGGGCGCCGGTTCTGTGGGCTCCGTGTGCGGCGCCGGTGTGCCGCAAATGGGGCAGATGGATTCTTCATCATAGGTAAAACCGCAATTGGTACATTTCATGTCTAACACCTCGTTTCCATCATAGCATACACGAAAGGAAAAGTCAATCGGAAGTCAGCTGTCAGTCGTCAGTCGTCAGTTGTCAGCTGTCAGTTGTCAGCTGTCAGTCGTCAGTTGTCAGTTGTCAGCTGTAGTGACAGCCCTTGCGGCTGTCAATTCCACGCCGTAAACGACGTGGAAAGGGAAAACGTTGCATCTCTCTTTGCGGCACAGTCCCTACCGTTTTTTCTTCCGGACGCTGATGGAGGTGTGCGCAGCAGCTATCTTGAAAAAGGGCTTGCAACTCCTGCGGGATTGTGGTATGATATTATACGTATAACTATGTAAAAGAGGTTTTGGTATGTCGTCATCGAACGCGATCGGCGTTTTTGACTCGGGCTTGGGCGGACTGAGCGCGGTCAAGGAATTTTTGCACGTGCTGCCGGCAGAAAAAATAGTGTATTTCGGCGATACGGGCAGAGTGCCCTACGGCACGCGCAGCCGTGAAACAATTTGTAAATACGCGTTGCAGGATGCGGATTTTTTGCTGGGACACCATGTCAAGATGATCGTCGCCGCCTGCGGCACCGTCAGCTCGGTGGCAGGTGACCTGCTGCGCGAAAAGCTCCCTGTGCCCTACACGGGCGTGGTGAATCCCACCTGCTTTACCGCCGTACAAAAAACCAAAAACGGCAAAATCGGCGTCATCGGCACGGCGGCAACCGTGGGCAGTCACAGCTACAAGCTGCGGCTGCAAAAGCTCGATCCTACGGTGCAGGTGTTTGAACAGGCGTGCCCGCTGTTCGTGCCGCTCGTGGAAAACGGCATCATCCGCCGCGACGATCAGATCACGCGCCTGGTGGTGCGCCGCTACATGGCGGAGTTAAAAGAAAACGGCGTGGACACGGTCATTTTGGGCTGTACGCATTTTCCGCTGCTGCGCGAGGCGATCTCCGATTATATGGGAGAAGACGTGACGCTGGTGGATTCGGGCTTTGAAACCGCCAACTACGCCGCCAAAGTGCTGCGCGAGCAAAATCTGCTGAACACGGACACATCGGCGAAGATGCCGTCATTTTTCGTCAGCGACACCCCCGAGGGCTTTGAAAATGTGGCGGGACTGTTTTTGGGCAGGGATATGGAGCACACCGTCACACAAATTGACATTGAACAGTTTTGAGGACTACGAAATTGATGGACAACAATAAAGAAAAATACCTGATCTCCATTCTCGGCGAACAGAAGCTGGACGGCGAAACCGACAAGATCGAGGTGCTCACCGCCGGTAATTTTATGAAGAAACGGGATCATTATTATATCGGCTACAAGGAATATGACGAGGATAATCCCGAGGTCTTTTTCCATAATTTGATCAAGGTCGAGGGCGATATGGTGACCATCAGCCGCAAGGGACCGATGCGGTCGCAGCTGATGCTGCAGCGTGGCAAGCGCCACCAGTGCATTTATCAAACCATTGCCGGGGATCTGAATATCGGCGTGTTTACCAAAACGCTCGACAACCGTCTGCATGAAAAGGGCGGCGTGCTGGAGGTCAGCTACACGCTCGATTTCAACACCGACCTTGTCAGCGAAAACCGCTTTGTCATCACGATCGAAGAAAAACAGTGAGGGGTAATATAATGGATACATATGCAAAGGCAGTCGCCGGACTGCAACAGGCTGTCACAAACGCTATGCTGGCGGCGATGGACAGCGGCGCGCTGCCGCAGGCAGAATTGCCCGCGTTTATCGTAGAGATTCCCGCCGACAACAAAAACGGCGATTTTGCCACGAATGCGGCAATGGCGGGCGCCAAAAGCTTTCGGATGCCGCCGTTTAAAATCGCGCAGGCAATTACCGCGCATCTCGATTTGAACGGCACCATGTGCGAACGCTGCGAAACCGCCGGCCCGGGCTTTATCAACTTTTTCCTCGGCGCCGACTTTTATGTGAGCGTGGTAAAGGATATTTTAAGCGATCCCGCGGGCTACGGCGCCTCGGATTTCGGCAAGGGTGAACGGGTGAACGTGGAATTTGTTTCCGCCAATCCCACCGGCCCCATGCACATGGGCAACGCGCGCGGCGGCGCCCTGGGCGACTGTCTGGCGGCGGTGCTGCAAAAGGCGGGCTATGACGCGTACCGCGAATTTTATGTCAACGACGCCGGCAACCAAATCGAAAAATTCGCCTGCTCGCTGGATGCGCGTTACCGGCAGATCTATCTGGGCGACGCGGTGGCATTTCCCGAGGACGGCTATCAGGGTGCGGATATCACCGAGCTGGCGCGGGAGTTTGCGGACATCCACGGCAACGCATCCATGGACGAGGACAGCGAATCGCGCAAAAACGCGCTGGTCAACTTTGCGCTGCCCAAAAATATCCGGAAAATGCAGGAGGATATGGCGACCTACAAAATCACCTATGATAAATGGTTTTACGAAAGCGAGCTGCACCAAAGCGGCGCGGTGAAAAAGGTGGTTGACCTCCTGACGGAAAAAGGCTTGACCTACGAACAGGACGGCGCGGTGTGGTACAAAAACAAAGAGGTCGTGACGCAAAGGCTGCTCCGCGAGGGCAAAACCCAACCGTATATAGATAATCTCAAGCTCAAGGACGATGTGCTCATCCGTCAAAACGGCAACCCGACCTATTTCGCGGCGGACATCGCCTATCATAAAAATAAATTTGACCGCGGCTTCACCACCCTGATCGACATCTGGGGCGCCGACCACCACGGACATGTGATGCGCATGAAGGGCGCCATGGACGCCATCGGCTATGACGGCGACAGGCTCAACGTCGTGCTGATGCAGCTGGTGAATCTGGTGAAGGACGGCAAGCCCGTCAAGATGAGCAAGCGTACCGGCAAGGCGATCCAGCTGCGCGATCTGCTGGAGGAGGTGCCGGTGGACAGCGCGCGGTTCCTGTTCAACACCCGCGAAGCCAACACCCAAATGGACTTCGACCTCGATTTGGCGGTGGCGCAGGACAACCAAAACCCGGTCTACTATGTGCAGTACGCGCACGCGCGGATCTGCAGCATCTTTAAGGCGCTTGCCAAGGACGGCATCGTGCCGCGCGACTGCACCGCCGCCGAGCTTGCCCTGCTGACCGCGCCCGAGGAGCGCGAGCTGATCCATCATTTGGCGCTGTACGAAAATGAGATCATCAGCGCGGCGAAGGACTACGATCCCACCAAGGTGACGCGCTATGTCACCCAGCTGGCGACGCTGTTCCACAAGTTCTACAACGCCTGCCGCGTCAAGGGCGACGACGAGGGCTTGATGCAGGCGCGTCTGGCGCTGTGCGGCTGTGTGCGCGCGGTGATCAAAAACGTGCTGACGATGTTTAACATCAGCTGCCCGGACAGTATGTAACCACAGAAAGGAAGAAAATCATGACCTTTGAATACAAAAAAGCGTTTGACCTGATCGCCTCCAAGGTCGAGGAGGAACTGACCAAATCCAATTTTACCCGCGAAAAGGTGTCGAGCAGCGACAGCAACGAGCTGGTGGCGCTGTTTACGAGCGAAAATGTTGCCTACTCGGTGCTGTATACCAAGGATAAGCAGCAGATGATTTTGCGCACCTGCGGCATGACGGCGGAGGATGGTCCCGACAATGACTGGAAAACGCTGGCGACATGGCTGTATGACGATGAAACGGCGACACAAAAGGACGCCGAAAGCATTGCCAACGACTTTGTCGACGGTGTGTCCGGCACGGTGGCGATCAAGCGCGCCAAGCAGAGCAAAAGCAAAAAGAAAAAGAGCGACGACGGCAACGCCGATCCCAAGTTTCTTGCCAAGCGCTTTATGACGGCGTTCCCCGAGCTGCGCGAGGAGATCCAAAACGAGGAGGATTATTACTATCCTTTCCGTGGCGCCACCTTTGCCAGGGAGCACATCGCGCCCAAAATGCCCGCGTATATCAAAAGCGCCAACAGCAAGGAGCTGGAAAAATTTGTCGGTATTTTCAATTTGCAGTACGGCAACGGCGACGCCGACACCCGCGCGGTGATCACCGCCGTGTTGCTCAACAGCCTGGATGACAGCGACTACGAAAAGCTCGTGCCGTATTTCAACGACGAGCTGCGCATTGCCGCCAAGTTTGCCCGCAAATACAAGGGCAAGGAGGTCAAGCCCGAGGTGGTAAAAGCCAAAAAGCCCTCGCGGGTCTCGACGCTCCGCGATCAGTGATCCATTCGTCAGAGCGGCGTGCTGCCTGTGGGCGGATCAATTGAAAACGGAGAATTTATAGTGCATAGTGAATAGTGAATAATGAATAGTGAAGGGCGGGACACCCGCAACTATGCACCATGCACTATGCACTAAACATCATGTACTCCACTCTAAAAAAAGCTTGACAAGCCGCGAAAAATATGCTAAAATAGCGTTACCTCTAAAAGGGGCTTTCTTTTTGTGCCCTGTTGAGGGAGGCTAAAATTATTCCGAATAACCGGGAGGTGCCGTTATGAGAGTTAAAATCACATTGGCCTGCACAGAGTGCAAACAGCGTAACTACAACACAATGAAGAACAAGAAAAACAGTCCCGACAGACTTCAGATGAACAAGTACTGCCGCTTCTGTAAGAAACACACTCTTCACAAGGAAACAAAATAAGGAGGTTACTATGGCTGACGCAAAAGCCGCGGCAAAAAAGCAGGACGCCAAAAAGTCCGGCAATAAGCCCGCGAACAAAAAGAAGCCGAATGTCTTTCAGAGACTTTGGAAGTACCTCATCGCTTGTAAGGGTGAACTCAAAAAGATTACCTGGCCTACGCCCAGGCAGACAACAAAGAACTTTCTTATCGTTTTGGTCGTTATCATCATCATGGGCTTGTTCATCTTTGCCCTCGACCGCGGTCTGTTCGCGCTGTTGGGTCTTGTTATGGGTATGTCGCAGACCTGAGTCGGGCGTATTAGCTTACGAAAGGAAGAGAGTGAATGCCTGATTTGGAAGCAAAATGGTATGTCATTCATACCTATTCGGGCTACGAAAACAAGGTTGCCGGCGATTTGATGACGACCGCCGAGAACCGCCAGCTGCAGGATATGATCATCGACGTCAAGGTCCCCACCGAGATCGTCATGGAGACGGTCGGTGACAAAACCAAAGAGGTCGAGCACAAGATCTATCCGGGCTATGTTTTTGTCAAGATGGTCTATACCGATGAAACCTGGTATGTCGTGCGCAATATCCGCGGCTGCACCGGCTTTGTCGGACCGGGATCCAAGCCCGTTCCTCTTACCGACGCAGAGGTCTACAGAATGGGAGTTGAACAGAGAGTTGTCAAGGTCTCCTATGCTGTGGGCGATTCGGTACGTATTATCGACGGTCCCTTGGAGGACTTCGTCGGCACGGTCGAAGAGATCGACACCGACAAAAACTATGTCCGCGTAGTTGTTTCTATGTTCGGACGTGAAACGCCTGTGGAGCTGGAGCTCGGACAGGCAGAACCAGTTGAAGACTGATTGGAAAACGATAATCAGCCCACGGGCTTTTTATTGGGAACCCCGGTTCCCTGTGGGAGGAAACCCTACACAGCGGCGTTCCGCAATTTACCACGAATTTTGGAGGTTATAAACAATGGCTCAAAAGGTAGTAGGCTTAATCAAGCTTCAGATCCCTGCCGGCAAAGCTACTCCGGCACCGCCTGTTGGTCCTGCACTCGGTCAGCACGGCGTTAACATTGTTGCGTTCACAAAGGATTTCAACGAGCGCACCAAGAACGACATCGGTTTGGTGATCCCGGTTGTGATCACCGTATATGCCGACCGTTCCTTTACATTTATTACAAAAACACCGCCTGCGGCTGTTCTGCTGAAGAAGGCCTGCGGCATTGAAAGCGGTTCGGGCGTGCCCAACAAGACCAAGGTCGCCACCATCACCAAGGAGCAGATCACGAAGATCGCCGAGCAGAAAATGCCCGACCTGAATGCCGGCTCCGTGGAGGCTGCTGCGTCGATGATTGCCGGCACCGCCAGAAGCATGGGTATTACAGTAGTTGACTAATAATCCGGGTGGGAGGAGCTTTCCGTTTGACCACCTAAGTATGGAGGAAAACTGATGAAACACGGTAAGAAATATGTCGACGCTGCCAAGCTCGTTGACAGAACCAAATTATATGAGACAGACGAGGCTCTCGACACCGTTATCAAGACTGCGACCGCCAAGTTTGACGAAACCGTTGAGCTTCACGTAAAGCTCGGCGTTGACAGCCGTCACGCTGACCAGCAGGTCCGCGGCGCGGTCGTGCTTCCCAACGGTACCGGCAAAAAGGTGCGCGTGCTCGCTATCTGCA
>CAMKOU010000015.1 GCA_946414505.1 uncultured Clostridia bacterium
GCTCCTTGTAGCTGCGGCGGGACACCAGCGCGTCAAACACATCCGCCACCGCCATCACGCGCGCCGAAAGCGGAATGTCCTCGCCCTTGCGCCCGGTGGGATAGCCCTTGCCGTTCCATTTTTCATGGTGGTACAGCGCCAGATTTTTTGCTTCGTTTAAGTATTCGGACTGTTCGTCCACCAGCGCCATCGCTTTGTCGATGATTTTGCCGCCCTCGGTGGTGTGGCTTTGCATGATGCGGAACTCCTCGTCGGTGAGCCTGCCCGGTTTGTTGAGGATCACGTCGGAAACCGAGATCTTGCCCACATCGTGCATCGGCGCGGATTGGATGATCTCTTTGATATACGCTTCGCTGAGCACATCGGGATACATGCCTTCCTTTTGCATTTGCCGCAAAATGATCTCGGTGTAGGCGGCGGTTTTAAACACGTGGTCGCCGGTGCATTTGTCGCGGCTTTCCACCATGTCGGCAAGCACCAAAATCAGCCCGTTTTGCATTTTGTTGAGCTGCTCGCTTTTGCGCTCGGTCTCTTCGATATAGCGCACCGTGTTGTGCGCCGCGGTTTTATAATCCTCATAGAGCGTTTCGATTTCGTCGCCGGTGCAAATGTTCAGCGCGTCCAGCATATACATCCATTTTGCACGGGCTTCGGGGGTGTCATAGCCCGAATGCCGCGACACGCGTGCGATCGAATTGATCGGTTTGACAATATGCCGCTCCGCCATCCACACTGCGTAGGTGCGCACGACGATCAAAAAGCCGAGAAACAGCGAAATGATCCTTGCCAAAAAGGAGAATTCGTCGGAGCGGACGACGTTCATCTCCAAATCGACGCCGACGTAGCACTGCACCTTTCCGGCGCTGTCCTCCACCGGCTCGTACACCGACAGCAGCCATCCGTCCTTGTCGTCGGTGATGTCCGAGGGGATCTCCTCGCCGGCAAGAAACTTGTCACGGTATTTTTGAATAGAGAGGTCGTAGGGGATCACCTCACCCGTTTCGTCCGCCTCCACATCCGGGGTATCGACGTCAAATATCACATGGGTACCGTCCGCTTCCACGCGGTACGCGTACACATATTTGACCTTGGGCGAAAAATCTATCGCGTGCGCCATCAGCTTCTTGATGTCGTTGTAGCCCGCATAGGCGCTTTTCTTTTGCAGATAATCATCAATGTGGTCGGCGTCAACTCTTTCGGCAAACATACGGGCAATATATTTGCCGTCCTCCTCGTATTCGGCAACCGTCGAGTTGTGGTAGTGCACGATGCTGATGCCGATCGCCGCCACCGCCACCGCTATGATAGGCAGCGCGATCACGAGCGTTGATTTGATGCGCAGCGACAAAAAGCGGCGGTTGTGTTTTTCGAATTTTTCAAGCACCGGGATATAGTACCAGCTGCGGTTGTGGATGAACGCCAGCAGCCGGCGCGGCAGCAGCTGATAGATCGCCATCGCAACGATCGTGATCAGCGCTTTGTCAACAAAGTCAATGGCAAAGCACGACAGTATATTGGAGGGGACATATCCCATCGGCACCGCCCGGTTGATCAGCGCCGCCATATCCACCGAAAATCCTTCGCCAAAGCTGAAGCCGTTGATCAGCCATGTCAGAAAACCGCCGAAAACGCCGCCGAAAAAGGCAAACGTCACAACGGCAAGCAACATATAGGGGATTTTAAATTTGCGCAATTGTTTGGCAAAGACTACCGCCGCCATGGCGATCAGCACGCTGATGATACAATAATATGTCGTGTAGTAATCGGTAAAGCCGATGATGATATTGGTTAAAAAGCCGACCGTGATACACGGGATGTATCCGCCGGCTACGGCTACCAGCACCGTGCCGATATCGTCGATGAACAGCGGCAGCCCCAAGGCGGCATTCACCTTTGTACCCAGTATATTCAACAGGATACCCGCTGCGATCACACAAAGCAGCGAAATACCTGTTTTCCACGTAGACCTTCGTTTGTCAGACAATGACCTCACGCCCTTTTCTCGCGTCGTGCGGCTTGACACTCAGCTGTTGCCGTGCGCCGCATTTTTTTCCTGTAATTCCTTTTCGATCAATTCACCAAACCGCTCTGCACTGACAGGCGGTGAAAAATAATATCCCTGCACGATGTCGCAGCCGAGCGCCCGCAGCGCACGGAGCTGTTCTTCCTCCTCCACACCCTCGGCAACCACCGGCACCTCCAAAAATGCGGCAAGATCCATCACCACTTCCACCAGCCGCTGCTTTTTGCTGTCCGACAGCATATGGCGGACGAACTGCATATCCAGCTTCAACACGTCAAACGGTATCGTCGTCAGCATATTCAGCGAGGAATAGCCGGAGCCGAAGTCGTCCATCTCGATCTTAAAGCCGCGGTCTCGCAGCCGCGTGACCACATCCACCAGCTGCTCGGCGTTGTCGGCATAGCCGGACTCGGTGATCTCAAGCATCAGCGCACCCGGATCCAGCGAATACGCCGCCCGGATATCCAGCAGCTTTTTTTCCAGCGCGTTGTCAAAAATATCCACGCGCGACACATTGACCGAAACCGGCAGCGCGATGCCGTACTGCTCGCGCCAGCGCTGTATTTGCGCCGCTGCTTCGCACCAAACATAATAGTCCACCTTGCAGATCAGCCCGTTTTTTTCAAACAGCGGAATAAACACGCCCGGACTGACAAAGCCAAACACGGGATGGTTCCACCGCACCAGCGCTTCGGCGCTCGTCAGCACGGGACGGTCGCCCTGAATGCGGTATTTCGGCTGATAATAGACGGTAAAGCCGCGGTTGTCGATGGCGTCCTGCACATCGCTGTTCAGGCGCTCGCGAAAAACCGTTTGTTCGTGCAGCTCGTTGTTAAAGCTGGCTGTCAGCGTATTGTACTGTCCGCTGATGCGGTCGCACGCCGCCTTTGCGCGGCTGAACCAGATCTCGGGCTCGGCGGCGTCGTCCTGACAGTGATAGATGCCTGCCCGCAGGGGCAGATCGTGCGCCTTTGTCAGCAACCCCAGCTGCTTTTGCAGCTCTTTGATCAGCGAGTCGTATTCGTTTTGCCGCTCTGCGAACACAAAAAAGGTATCGCTTTCGCTGCGGCACGCAATGCCGCGCAGCGGCGTCATTTTCTCCATCAGCAGCTTGCCGATAACGCCGAGAATGCGGTCGCCCTCCTGGTGACCGAGCAGCTCGTTGACCAGGTGAAAGCGGTTGATATTGAGCACCAGCGCGTCCATCGGCGCCGTAAGATGCGGCAAAAGCCGCTGCAAATATGCAAAAAAGTAGCCGCGCGTATACAAGCCCGTCACTCTGTCGCGCTCGGTGGAACGGATGATACTTTTATCCTCACTCAGCTCGATGATACGCTCGCACCGGGCGAGGATCACCTCGGGCATGTCGTAGGGCTTGGTGATAAAATCCACCGCGCCGGCGCGGATGCTTTTGACCTCGGCCGTTTTTTCGGAGGTCATGACGATGATGGGAACATACCGCAGCCGCTTGTCTGCGCGGCAGCGGGCGATGACCTCAAAGCCGTCCATCACCGGCATCATCAAATCGAGCAGCACCAGCGAAAAGCCGGGCTCCTCCTCCGCAAGCATCGTCATCGCCTCGGCGCCGTCGGCGGCAAAGGCGACCTCGTAGCTCTGCGACAGTATCGCGCCGAGCAGCTCGCGATTTATCATTTCATCATCCACAATCAGTACGCGGCGTTTCATGCCGCCTGCCGTCATCAACCGTTTCATATTTCCCCGTCCCGTTTTGCGCTTTGTCACCGACACCTGTCAGCGAACGCCGCGGCAGCGCTTCATTTGCCGGATGCACATGTCATTTTCCATAGTCTTTTTGCCGTGCAAGCATTCTTTTGTGTATATTATAATACATTCTCGTCTTAATTGCAATCTTTTTCACATCATTCCCTGCGCTTTATTGCGTTTTCTTTTTAAACCCGCCGTTGCAAAAACGGTCATTGTCAGAGTTACACAAAAACGATCGCAATTTATGGCATAATTCCAAAATTTCGGTTTGACTATTGAAAAAAAGCAATAAAAAATGGCTCTTCCCTAGAACCAGTGGGTAAGAAATTGCAGTATAGTAGAAAAAATCTGATAAATTTATAAATCGCATTTATTCCACGGTCTATTGACAATGAGCCTCTATGCATATGGTATTCCGTCAGCGCAGGCAAGCCCCATAAATGGGCTGCTGCCCGGCATTTAGCCTACCATATGCATACTCATTGTCAATAGCTTTCGCGGCATAAACGCGGGTTTTATCTACCCACACTTTCTAGTGAAGCCTCTAAAAAATATTATAATATATGTATAAAAACAGCGCATTACACACAAAAGGAGAATGACCATGAACACGGGTTTATTCGAGCTGATGAAAGCGGTACGTCAGCCTGAATTGATCATTCGGTATCTTGACAGCGCGTCTTTTGATGATTTGATGGAATATGATCTGCGCACCCATACCCTCCGAAGTATTTATCACGAATCGAACAAATTCGCCATACCGCTTCCGCACAACAGCAGCCGTGAAAGCATCACCGGCATGTTTAACAGGCTGCTTTACCCCGACGACCGCGTGCGCTTTGCCGCGCTGACAGATGAATCAACGGTGGCAGCCTTGCTGGCAAATTCGGCAGTCCCCGGCGTGTACTGCGACGAGTTCCGCTTTTTCCTGATCGACGGCAGCTGGCGCTGGGTGGAAACGGTGCTGGTGACGGGCGATGCCTACGGCGTCGGCAACCATATTTTTCGCATGTATGTATTTGACTGCCACAGCCGCAAGGCACGCGAGCTGGGGCTGAAAAACACCGTGGTGTATGCCGGCCTGGAGCGCTACGAAATGACCGGCTTGCTGAAAAAGCGCAGCTTTATCAAGGACGTGGAACAGCGCCTGCAAAGCGGCGACGCGACGGAATGGTGCCTTGTTTCGGTTGACATTGAAAACTTTAAGCTGTTCAACGATTGGTACGGCCACAACGAAGGCGATTCGCTGATGATGCAAATCGGCACGGTGCTGTCGGACGCGAGCGAAAAAACCGGCGGCACGGCGGGCTATTTCGGGCAGGATGACTTTTGCCTGCTGCTGCCCTTCAACATGGAGCGCATCCTCCGTTTGTTTGATGAAATCGTCGCGCTGGTCGGTCAGCGCGGCGGCAACGTTGCCTTTTTGCCCGCCTTCGGCGTTTGCCGGGCGGAACAGGGCTGCTCTGTGCTCGACCTGCTCGACCGCGCTTCTTTGGCGATGCAGGTTGCCAAAAGCGGTTACCGCAACCGCGTGCGCGTATTTGAAAAAGCATGTATGCGCGCACCGACGAGGAATATCAGGTGCTCACCCGGTTTTTCCCGGCGCTCCGACAGCGCGAGGTGGTGTTCTATTTGCAGCCGCAGTGCCGCGCGTCGTCCGGTCAAATCGTGGGCGCCGAGGCGCTGGCGCGGTGGATCAAGCCGGACGGCACGGTCATTCCTCCCGGCGTATTTGTTCCGGTGCTGGAAAAGCACGGTTTGATCTCCGATCTGGACATGTATATCTGGGAAGAAGTGTGCCGCTGGCAGCGCAGCCGCATCGACGGCGGACACACGCCGCTTCCGGTTTCGGTCAATGTGTCTGCGGCGGATATTTCCCACCTGGATCTGCCTGCCGTTTTTGAAGATTTGATAAAAAAATACGCGCTTGAACGGCAGCTGATCAAAATTGAGATCACCGAATCCTCCTATACGTCCAACACCGCCCTGGTCAAGGACACGGTGCGTTCCCTGCGCGAAAAGGGCTTTACGGTGCTGATGGACGACTTTGGCAGCGGCTATTCCAGCCTCAACATGCTCAACAATTTGAATATCGACGTCATCAAGCTCGACGCACAGTTTTTGGATCTGGACGAGAGCAACGAAAAGCGCGGCATTCGCATTTTGGAATCCGTGACCAACATGACCAAAACCCTCGGTGTCCCGATCATTGCCGAGGGCGTTGAAACCGAAAAGCAACGGGAGTTTTTGCTGGATCTCGGCTGCCGTTACATGCAGGGCTATTATTTTTACAAGCCCATGCCGACAGAGGCATATGAAGCGCTGATCGCCGACCCGGAGCGCATCGACACCTCGGGCATCCGGTTTAAGTCCAACCAACAATTTCAGCTGCGCGAGCTGCTCGACGAAAATATTTACAGCGACACGATGCTCAACAACATCCTCGGTCCGTGCGCGTTTTATTCGCTGCACGGCGACGGTGTGGACATTGTGCGGTACAACGAGCAGTTTTATGAGGCGGTGGACATTCCGAACTTCGCCGACCGGCTGGAAAATATCCAGCGGTTTATGCCGAAATCCGACGTGCCGCTGATGCTGGATTTGCTGCACAATGCGGTCAAGGATTCTATGAACGGCGCCAAGGGCATTCTGCATTTTTATAAAACCAACGGCACCCTGACCACCTTCTTCATGCACTTTTACTATTTGCACACCGAGGGCGAGTGCCAAATCTTTTACGGCGCGGTGCAAAACATCACCAAGCTGAGCAATTTGGAAAAGCAGGTGACGCTGCTGGCGCGCATCGCCGCCGAAACGGTTCTGTTTTTGTCCCGTATGCCCGACGACACCATCCGCTTTACGGTGCTGTTTAACGGATTGGAAGCCGAAACCGGGCTGGACGCACGCACGCTGGAGCAGTCGCTGCACAACAAATCCTTCTATGCACGGTTCCAATCGAAGGACACGCCGTCGGTATACGACAGCTTGCGGTATAAAATCGAACATTCCGAGGCGTTCACCACGGTTTTGCACACCCAAAACGCCGCAGGCGATCCGCTGGATTTGATCGCGCACGGCAACTATATGCAGGATAACACCGAAAATATGAATTATATCATCACCTTAAAGAAAGCGATCACCTGATCTGTTTTCTGAACATAACAAGCAGCAGGGGTTGGCGCTTACGCAAGCGTCAACCCCTGTTTTTCTGTATCTAAATCACATCACATGCCGTACACGCTGAGCAAAATGTTTTTGATCGCATACAGCTTTTCCGACAGATCCACATAGTAGGTATGCGGATTTTCAAAGCGCTTCACCTCGTCCCACAGCAAACCGACCTGTTCCTTGCAATAGGCGGCGATGTCGCCGATGGACGGCTGCGTGTACACACATTCGCCGTTTTGGAAAATCGGCACCAGCAGCTCCCTCGCGGTATAGTCCGTGAGGGTTTTGGTTTTCCATGTGGCGTTGGGGTCAAAGATCGTGTGCGGCTTGGTGTCGTCCACGGTTTCGTCCCACACGCACAGCTCGTCGGCAAGCGCCTTGCCGCTTTCACGGTCGTAGTAGCGGTACAGCTTTTTAAAGTGCGGGTTGGTGATTTTGGCGGTGTTTTCGCTGACCTTGATCTTCGGCACGATCTCGCCGCTTTCGTCCTCCACGGCAACCAGCTTATACACGCCGCCGAACACGGGCGACTGCGCCGAGGTGATCAGCCGCTCGCCCACGCCGAAGGTGTCCACCTGTGCGCCCTGCATCATCAAGTCGCGGATCAAATACTCGTCCAGCGCGTTGGACGCGGTGATGGTGCAGTCCGTCAGCCCGGCGTCGTCCAGCATTTTCCGCGCCTTTTTGGACAGATAGGAAATGTCGCCCGAATCCAAACGGATGGCGCATTTTGTTTTGCCCATCGGCAGCAGCACCTCGCGGAACACCTTGATCGCGTTCGGCACGCCGCTTTTCAGCGTGTTGTAGGTGTCCACCAGCAGCGTGGGGTTGTCGGGGTACATCTCGCAGTACGCTTTAAATGCGTCGTATTCGCTGTCGAACATCTGGATCCACGCATGTGCCATGGTGCCGCCTGCCGGCACGCCGTACAGCTCGTCGGTCAGCGTACATGCCGTGCCGGCGCAGCCGCCGATATACGCGGCTCTGGCGCCCAGCACCGCGCCGCTCGCGCCCTGTGCGCGCCGCGAGCCGAATTCGAGCACCGCTCTGCCCTGCGCCGCCCGGACGATGCGGTTGGCTTTGGTGGCGATCAGCGTTTGGTGGTTGAGGCTGAGCAGCACAAAGGTTTCCACCAGCTGCGCCTCGATCGCGGGCGCCTTGATCGTCAGGATCGGCTCGTTGGGGAACACGGGCGTACCCTCGGGCACGGCGTACATGTCGCCGCTAAAATGAAAATCGGCGAGATAGCGCAGGAATGCTTCGTCAAAAATCCCCTTGGCGCGCAGATAGGCGATATCCTCCTCCTCGAAATGCAGATCGCGGATATAGTCGATCACCTGCTGCAAGCCTGCCGCGATCGCAAAGCCGCCGTTGTCGGGCACCTTGCGGAAAAACACGTCGAAATAGACGTTTGTTTGATACAATCCGTTTTTAAAATAGCCATTGGACATGGTGAATTCGTAAAAGTCACACAGCATGGCAAGGTTTTCCTGTCGCATAGGGAAATCTCCTTTAAAATAAGCTGGTTTTATTGTAGCAAGCGAACGGGGATTTGTCAAATCGTATTTGACAAATCCCCGTCCTCGGTATAAATCAGCTGCCGGTTGTCCATAATTGTATCGTCCTTTGATTTTTTTCCGTTTAGTTGTTTATTTCCGTATACTCCGGAAATTCCTCCCTGAGCCTTTCCAGAAACTCCTGTTCTGTTGGCTCCTGCTTGATTATTCTGTAAAGTGTGTTGAGTGTTTGTTCTGTTGGTCTTTGTAAGTGTATTAAATCTATTAGTCTTTCGATTGTATCTTTTGAATACTGCTTTGCTGTCCAACAAAGAATCTCGCAATGCTTTTCGAATAAAGTTAACATTAACACCCTTAGCCTCCATATCAACAAGTAAATTAACTAAATTCATCTTAGAATTATAAATATTATATTCGAAATTAGATATTTTGTAAACAGATTTAATGACAGGAGATATTTTATCTCCATAATAGCAAATTAACGTATAATTAGGTATAACACCTGATGGCGTATCATCAACAAGTAAAACCCCTGTTTTACCAACTTGCAGCCCTTTTTTATCATTATCCAAAACGCTATAAAATTGACTCATTTCTTTTTTTGTCAACCCCACATTGTTTCTTCTCGCCTGCTCCTTCACCCCGCCCAAGTCGGCGGCTTTTTTATTATCCGCTGTTTTCGCAAACCTCTCCGCGCTCTGCGCCTTGCCAAACGCCCTCTCATTCTCCCTTGCACTCTCAAAGCCCCGGCTGACGATCGCCGTCATATCGCGCAGCGACTTGCTTTTTCTCCAAAAAACCGGTGGATTCAAAAAAATTTAAATTTTTTTCAAAACACTCTTTTTTGTCCCTATTTTGTCCCGATGTGTTTGGTATACTGTAGTCACAAAAGCAAAACAAAAACAAATCAAACACTTAAAGGAGAAATCATCATGAAAAAGAACAACATCAAAACCAAGATCATCGGCACCGTACTCGCAACCGTATGCGCTCTGTCCGCAGGCGCGACCATTTCCGCCGTCAGCGCTTCGGCGGCGAACGTCAACAGCATTTCTGTTGCGGCGCAGCAGGGCAAGGCTTGCAGCTTTACCATGCAGGGCAGCAACTGGACATATTGGCTCAAGGACAACACCAACGTTTCCATCAAGGGCAACCTGAATTTCAGCAACGGCACCTGCCAGTTCATCATCAGAGGCTTGCAGCCGGGCGTCGTGAACGCGGTTTTGAAAACCCTGCGCAGCGACGGCAAATGGAACAACGTCCCCATCCGCTTCACCGTGGACAGCAACCTGAACGTCACCGGTCAGCAAACGGGCGCACAGTTCGTCACCAACACCAAATACGACGGTTAATGACCCCTTTCTCAACAGCGGCGTGAAGCAAAGATCGCTTCACGCCGCTGCTTTTGGGTGTTCGCGGACAATGCGTACTAACCACGCCGTCATTTTCTCCGCCGCCTCGTCCACCATCCGCTGCGCGGTGTCCATATCGCCGCGCTCTACGGCGGAGAGGTAGGCGGTGTCTGTGGTACGATTCTGATTCTTTATAGCATCATTATATTTTTGAGCACTTCTTGTTCGTCCTCTGTTCTCATTAGAATGTGAAGTACTTGCGGCTGTATGTTTTTGCCATTTCTCTTTGAGAGTGCTATATGTTTCAAAATCTGCTGATGTGTATTGCTCGAATACTTTCTCTCCTGCAATTTCTCCAAGATAGTCCAAAGATTCGTGTTGTCCTGCATTTTCTATCACCTCTTGCAAACAAAAGCCTATAACAGCTTCATTTTCTCCATAAACTTTTACTATCCTATCAATAATAGGGCTTTGATTGGTGCCGTCAATAAAAACTATTTTTTCATTATAACTATATTCTTCACCAACAGGGATCATGTAATAATCATCATAACTCCTTTGGTATTTAGAATTAAGTGTTTCTTTATCAGCAAACTGTGCGAGCAGTTTCATCTGCTCTTTATTTGATAGCACATTATTAATAATCGCCCATCCATAGTTATTGTATTCTCTTTCTGTATATCTGTCAATAAGTTCAAGAATAGCATTATTATTTCTTTCTTGTAACTTCACCTCGTTGGCGGCTTTTTTCTTATCCGCTGTTTTCGCAAACCTCTCCGCGCTCTGCGCCTTGCCAAACTTTCTCTCATTCTCCCTTGCGTTCTCAAATCCTTGGCTCACGATGTCCGCCATCTCGCGCAGCGTCTGCACGTCCTCCAAAAATACGTGCGCGTAGCGGTTGTGCGCCGCTTGCTGCAGCGCCTTGTCTCCCTTGAAAAATGCCATCACCCTGTCGGCGATCCGTTTCAGGATATCGCCGATTTTTTCTTTTAGGGGAATATTTTCTTTCACGCCCAGCGCCTTTTCCAGTGCGTCACGGTCGGCGGCAAGCCCCTCCACAGTCTTGCACACCGGCTCCTCCTCGCGCGTCTGCTCCGTCGCCGCGTCCTTGCCGTATACCGCCGCCTACTCGTCCATACTGCGGTATACTGCTCTTGAAACACATTAGGCGGAATATTATCGAAAATATTTTCGATTTTTGCTTGACTTTATAGAACGTTTGTGCTAATATATAGATATTCTCGAACATACATACGCAAGCAATCCAAAAATAAAGCCTACCAACATGTTTATCGCCATTGATTTAAAATCGTTTTACGCGTCGGTGGAATGCGTGGCGCGCGGGCTGGATCCGCTGGACGCCAACCTAGTCGTCGCCGACAAAACGCGCACCGAAAAAACCATCTGTCTCGCCGTGTCGCCCTCGCTGAAAAGCTACGGCATCGCGGGACGCGCGCGGCTGTTTGAGGTGGTGCAGCGCGTCCGTGAGGTCAACAGCCTGCGCAAAAGCCGGCTGAGGGGCAAGACCTTTTCGGGCAAAAGCTGCTCGCTCAAGGAGCTGCTGGCGTGTCCGCAAAAAGAGCTGGACTATATCGTCGCGCCGCCGCGCATGGCGGAGTATATGCGCGTCAGCACACAAATTTACGGCATATACCTGCGCTATATCGCGCCCGAGGATATTCACGTATACTCGGTGGACGAGGTGTTTATCGACGCCTCGCACTATCTGCGCACCTACAAAATGACGGCGCGCGCGCTGGCGGACGTGATGATCCGCGACGTGCTGCGCGAAACGGGCATCACCGCCACGGCAGGCATCGGCACCAATTTATACCTGTGCAAAATCGCCATGGACATCGTGGCAAAGCACATGCCGCCCGACGAAAACGGCGTGCGCATCGCCGAACTGGACGAGCAAGCCTACCGCGAGCTGCTGTGGGCGCACCGCCCGATCACCGACTTTTGGCGCATCGGCGGCGGCTACAGCCGCACGCTGGCGCGCTACGGCATGTACACGATGGGCGACGTCGCGCGGATGTCGCTGTGCAACGAGGATTTGCTGTACAAGCTGTTCGGCGTCAACGCCGAGCTGCTGATCGACCACGCGTGGGGGCGCGAAACCTGCACCATGCGCGACATCAAAGCCTACACGCCGCGCAGCCAATCGCGCAGCGTAGGGCAGGTGCTCAGCGTGCCCTACGAATTTGACAAGGCGCGGCTGATCATACAGGAAATGGCGGATGCACTGACGCTCGATTTGGTGCGCAAGGGACTGCTGACCGACCAAATGGTGCTGACCGTCGGCTATGATATCGAGAATTGCCGCGACCAAACGCGGCTTGCCGCCTATCACGGCGCCATCCAAACCGACTACTACGGCAGGCAGGTGCCCAAGCAGGCGCACGGCAGCGAAAACACCGGCTGCTATACCGCCTCCACACAAAAGATCACAGAGGCGGTGCTGCGCCTGTTTGACCGCATCGTCGATCCGCAGCTGTTGGTGCGGCGTATGTATGTGGCGGCAAATCACACCGTTCCCGAAAAAAGTCTGGATGTTTCGCAAAAAAGCGAGCAGCTCAGCCTGTTTGCCGCACCCGATACCGGCGCGGCGGCGCGCGAGCAAAAGGAGCGCCGGATACAGCAGACCATTTTACGGCTGCGCACGCGCTACGGCAAAAACGCCGTGCTGCGCGGCATGAACTTTAAGGAGGGCGCCACCGCCCGGGAGCGCAACGCCCAAATCGGCGGACACAGAGCGTAGTTTAACGCGTGATTCTTCTTACTTACTCAACTCTTACCACTCAGTTATCGCATGAAAAAGGCACAAAGATTTCGGCTTTTGCGAAAGCCTTCTCCCGAGGAGAAGGTGGCGCGGCACCTAAAATAAAACATATTGTTTCTATTTAGGTGGGTAACCGAGCAGTATTTGATTGATACCAAACAGTTGCGGTGCCGTGACGGAAGAGGGCAAGCGATACCTTTCCTCACTCGCTTGGTCTGCTATAGGACAGGTTCGCTTGCCCTCTTCCGTCAACGCCTTGCGGCGTTGCCACCTTCCCCTCGGGGGAAGGCTTCTGTACTCATACAAGCGTTTTATTTATGTGGGAAAGTTGAGTTACTTATAATTTCTGAAAAATGGCAAATTATAACGATCTTCTTCACCTTTCTCCTCCGCTGTCGCGGCGCAAGCGTATGCCGGCGTTGGAGCGGGCGGCGCAGTTTGCGCCGTTTGCGGCGCTGTCGGGCTACGAGGCGCATATTTCCGAGCAGGCGCGGCTGACCGACAGCCGCCCCGCCGTCTGCGACGAGGACGCGCAGATCATCAACGACAACCTCAGCCTGCTGCTGTGCGCCGCGCAGCCCGTCACCGTGCGGCTGACCTATTTTCAGCCCGACGCCTGCAAAAGCGGCGGCGCGATTTTGGAAAAGCGCGGCAAGGTGCGCCGCGTGGACACGGTGCTGCGCGAGCTGCTCTTCACCGATAAAACCGCCCTGCCGCTCGACGCGATTTTAGCTCTTGATATCCTGTAGAAATCGTGTTATACTACTTTTATATCACGAAAAGAGGTAATCTATTATGGGTTGTAATCACGATTGCGCCTCGTGCAGCAGCAACTGCGGCGCGGAGAACGATTTACACGAAAAGCTAAATGAATTCAGCACCGTGCGCCATGTGATCGGCGTGGTTTCGGGCAAGGGCGGCGTCGGCAAAAGCGCCGTGACCTCCCTGCTGGCAGTCGCGGAAAAGCGCCGCGGCAAAAACGTGGCGATCCTCGACGCGGACATCACCGGTCCGTCGATCCCCAAGACGTTCGGCGTCACCAAAAAGGCAGTCGGCAACGAGCTGGGCATTTTGCCCGTGCGCACCGAAACCGGTATCGACATCATGTCGGTCAACCTGCTGCTGAAAAACGACACCGACCCCGTCATTTGGCGTGCGCCGATGATCACCGGCACCGTCAAGCAGTTTTGGTCGGATGTGCTGTGGAATGACATTGACTATATGTTCGTTGACATGCCGCCCGGAACCGGCGACATTCCGCTGACCGTGTTCCAAAGCATTCCGCTCGACGGCATCATCGTCGTCGCCTCGCCCCAGGAGCTGGTGGGCATGATCGTCGAAAAGGCGGTCAAGATGGCGGAAATGATGCACGTGCCGGTGCTGGGCATTGTGGAAAACATGAGCTATTTTGTCTGCCCCGACTGCGGCAGCCGCCACAGTGTATTCGGCGACAGCCATGTGGACGACATCGCAGCGCGCTACAACACCCGCGTGCTCGCCAAGCTGCCGATCGACCCCGCACTTGCCGCCAAAGCGGACGCGGGACAGATCGAAGCCTTCGACGGCAACTATCTCGACGAAGCCGCCGACTTTTTGGAAACCTTATAAACCCGGATAAACAGCAAGGGCAGCCGCACGGCTGCCCTTTCGCTTTTCATTTTCAATTATTGTTATACATTCTCTCGTAGTAGTTCATATAGTCGCCCGAGGTGATTTTCTGCATCCATTCCTCGTGGGAGAGGTACCACTCGATGGTTTCGGCGATGCCCTGTTCAAAGGTGTAGGCAGGCGCCCAGCCGAGCTGAGTGGTGATTTTGGTGTTGTCGATCGCGTAGCGGCGGTCGTGGCCGGGACGATCCTTGACGTATTCGATCAGCTCCTCGCTTTTGCCGAGGGTGTGGAGTATCAGCTTGACGATCTCGATGTTCGCCTTTTCGTTGTTGCCGCCGATGTTGTACACCTCGCCGTCCTCGCCCTTGTGCAGCACCGTATCGATCGCACTGCAGTGGTCGGACACGTGCAGCCAGTCGCGGATCTGCATACCGTCGCCGTAAACAGGCAGCGGTTTGTCATTTTTGCAGTTGTTGATCATCAGCGGGATCAGCTTTTCGGGGAACTGAAAGGGTCCGTAATTGTTGGAGCAGCGCGTGATATTGACGGGCATACCAAAGGTTTCGTGATAGGCGCGCACCACCATGTCGGCGCTCGCCTTGGACGCGGAATAGGGGCTGTTGGGCGAAAGCGGCGTGGTTTCTTCAAACATACCCGTCTTGCCCAGCGCGCCGTACACCTCGTCGGTGGACACCTGCAAAAACTTGACGCCCTTTTTGAAGTCGCGCGAATACTTGTCGTCCGGCGCCGACTTCCAAAACAGCTTGGCAACGTCGAGCAGCGTTTGGGTGCCGATGACGTTGGTGGTCAGGAAGATTTCCGGCTCGGTGATGGAACGGTCCACATGACTTTCCGCCGCAAAATTCACCACGGTGTCGATTTGAAACGACTGAAAAATACCGATCAGCGCCGTGCGGTCGCGGATATCCGCCTTGACAAAGTGGTAGTGCGGATGCTGTTCCACATCCTTGAGGTTGTCCAGATTGCCCGCGTAGGTCAGCGCATCGACATTGATGATGTTGTAGTCGTGGTTTTTTAACATATGATGGACGAAATTGGAGCCGATAAAGCCCGCACCGCCCGTTACTAAAATATTCTTCATAACTCTCTCCTTATGCTTCCTGCCCGGTGGCAAGGTGGATCAAATACTGCCCGTAATCGGTCATGTGCAGCTCTTCACCCAATGCCTTGAGCTGTTCTGTGGAAATAAAGCCGCGCCGCCATGCGATCTCCTCGATGCAGCTGATATACATGCCCTGCATGGATTGGATGGTCTCCACATATTCCGCCGCTTTCAGCAAGCCCGTGGGCGTGCCTGTGTCGAGCCACGCCATACCTCTGCCCAACAGCTGCACATCCAGCGCGCCGTTTTCCAGATAAAGACTGTTGACGGAGGAAATCTCCAGCTCGCCGCGCGCCGACGGCTTAATCTGCTTGGCGTAGGAAATCACCTTGTTGTCATAAAAATACAGTCCCGGCACGGCGTAATTGCTTTTGGGCTTTTCGGGCTTTTCCTCAATGGACAGCACCTTGCCGTCCTCGTTAAACTCCACCACGCCGAAATCGCGCGGGTTTTTCACGGGATAGCCAAACACCGTGGCGCCCTTGTTGTTCTCTCGTGCGCGGCGCAAAATGCCCGGGAAGCTCATGCCGTAAAACACATTGTCACCGAGGATCAGGCACACGCTGTCATCGCCGATAAACTCCTCGCCGATGATAAACGCCTGCGCCAAGCCGTTGGGCTGCTCCTGCACGGCATAGGTGATCCGCAGGCCGATGCGCGAGCCGTCGCCCAGCAGGTCGCGGTAGAGCGGCGTGTCCTCCGGGGTGGAAATCACCAAAATGTCACGAATGTCCGCCAACATCAAAATCGACAGCGGATAATAGATCAGCGGCTTGTCATACACCGGCAGCAGTTGCTTCGACACGGTTTTTGTCATCGGGTACAGCCGTGTTCCGCGGCCGCCCGCGAGAATAATGCCTTTCATTGCAGCATCTCCCCCTCAATATATCTTAATTGGCGCTTTGATAAACAAATACAGCACCATCAGCACAAACGGCACCAGCATCACCGTGCGTGCCCACAATACCCAGCGGCAGTTTTTGTCGCCCATAAAGAGCGGCTGTTTCAGCTGCCGTTCGGGATGGTTCCATGCCAACAGCAAGATGCCGCACACCAGCGCCACGCCCGCAAACAGCGGTTGAAAATGAAGCAGTATACTGCCGTTGGATTTCAAATATTTTTCAAGGCTTTCATAGGCGCCTTCCTTGTCCTGCAGGGTGGTGTAGCCGAACAGCGGCTGCACCAGCGACCCGTTAAAAATCTTGGAGCGAAACAGGCTGCTGGAGCCGCGAGTGCCCAGCCTTATCAAAAGGCTGAAGGACATCGCCGTTTCGAGCAGGATATTGTAAAACGGGATCTGCGTGTTTTGCACCATGACGATATACAAAAACGGCACCAAAATCGCCAGGCGGTAAAACGTGAACGGCGAAAACATCAGGTACGCCATGTTGGTGACCGCCACGATATAGATCGCGTATTTGGCAAGCAAATTGTTTTGTGCTTTGACATCCTGCTGCCCAAAACGGCGCGAATAGCAGTAAATATAGATCAGCACCAGCGCGATCGCCAAAAACGACACCTTGCCGAACGCAACGGTAATGTTTTCGGAAAACATGTCCTCCATCATTTCGCGCGAGGGTCCCTCGCTGATCGACTCCTTATACAGCGGCGCCCCCATAAAGAGGAGCTTTTGCACCGCCACGCCGACGACGCTGAACAGCGTTTTGCCGGCAATTCTTAAAATGCGCTTTTCATACAGCAGCAGCACCGCCAAAAACGGCAGCAGCACAAACGGCTTGATGGCAATGGCAACCATCGACCACACCAAAAATCCGCGTTCCTTGCCCCTGAGCAGGCTGTGTATGCCGATCACAAACGGCACCAGCATCATGATGTCATTTTGTCCGGCATAAAACACGCCAAGATACAAACAGAGTGAGCTTGCCGATAAAAAGACCGCCCAAACGGATTTGTTGCGGTCGCCTGTCACCAGCAGCGCGATTTTGCGGGTGTACACGAGCAGCACGCCCGACAGCCCTGCCAAAAACAGCTTTGCCCACGCCAGCATCAGGGGGGAATTCGCGATCGGAATGCCGGCAAACCGCTGCACTGCCCAAATCGGCAAATTCCATACCGACCACGGCAGCACCGAAAACAGCTCGCTGCCCATGAAGGTGTGGCGAATGCCATACACGTTTTGCGCGGTGTATTCATACAGGTGGCGTATGTTGCTGTCTACGGTGACGTCCCAAACATTGGTTGACCACACCACAAGGCTGATCATGTCAACATACGCAACAGACGCAAATAACAACACCGCTGTTACGATAGCGATGATCCACTCGCCCAACAGCACCCTGTCAGAGCGGTATGCCGCCAAAAACTTGTCCTTTAAATTCATACACACCTCCGAGGTCAGTCGTCAGTAATCAGTCGTCAGTTGTCAGAAATCAAAGCAGCTCTCCACTCTAAACGCTAAAACCGAATGTATCCGCCCAGTGAAAACAGGGCAATACCCGCCAAAATCAGTACCATGCCGAGCGTTTGCTTCCATGTGAAGCGCTCCTTCAGGATAAAAAAGCTCAGCACCGCCACAAAAATATAGCCCGCGCTTTCCAAAATGGGGCCGAACGACAGCGGCACCACCTTGTAGGCAAACATGGTGATCAGCGTGGCGGCAAAAAACATGCCGTAGGCGATGATGACGGTGGGGTTCAGATACTCTTTGATTTTGCTGTCATAGGTTTTGTTCGCGCTTTTTTTCAGCATGACCTGCGACACCGAGGAAATCAGCACCGACAGCAAAAAGATGCCGGAAAAAATAACCATCTCATTCATGCTGCGACACCACCAATACCACGCCGGCAAACACCACGATCGAGCCGGCGATCATATACCACGTGATGGTTTCCTGAAACAGCAGCGCCGCCCACAGCATACCCCACACAATGACGATCGCCTTGTTGGAAAAGGCGGTGGTCAGCGGCAGCTTTTTGAGCACCTGCTGCCACAAAATGGCATACACGCCCATCATCAGCAGCATTAAGCCGTAAAACAGAAAAAACAAAAACGAAAACGGCGCCTGCTGGGACGCGAGCTTGGAAAACACGCTTGAAAACGAATAGAGCAGCAAAATGACATGCAGCAGCGCGTAGGATTTGATATCGAATTTTTTCTTTTTACCTTCCATCGGTTTCATCCTCAAAGCCGACCTTGCGGCGAATGACAAACTGCGGCGCACGGTTGATGCTCAAATAAATGCGCCCCACATATTCGCCCACCATGCCCAGCATCAGCATGATCATGCCGCCGATAAACAGCAGCACCGCCATGGTGGAGCTCCATCCCATCGGCGTCGCCGGATCGACGATTTTTTTGATGATGACGATCAGCCCGTACACAAAGCCCGCGATCGCGGTCACGATGCCGATAAAGGTCGCAAAGCGCAGGGGCTTGACCGAAAACGACGTAAAGCCGTTGATCCACAGCAGCAGCAGCTTGTGCAGGCTGTAGCCGGAACGTCCCTCGGCGCGCTCGCGGTGGTCGACCTCCACGTTCGTCACCTTGTTGGTGGCGCGCAGCAGCAGACCGCTCATGTAGGGATACGGGTTTTCATAGCGGAGCACCTCGTCCACCACATAGCGCTTGCAGGCGAAGTAGCTCATGATCTTTAGATCCTTGGGCTTGCTCAGCAGCCAGCGCGCCATCAGGTCGTTGACCTTGCTGCCAAAGTTGCGAAAGCCCGAGTGGTGCTTGCTTTTGTAGGAGGCAAACACCAGGTCGAAGTCGCTGAGCTTGTCGATCAGGCGAAACATTTCGTTGGCAGGGGTTTGTCCGTCGTCGTCCAGGCAGACGACGATGTCGCCCGTCAGATAGGTAAAGCCCGCCATAATGGCAGAATGCTGTCCGAAATTGCGCGCCAGATCCAAGCCCATCACGCGGGGATTGGTTTGTGCCAGCCGTTCAATGACCTGCATCACGCCGTCGGGCGAGCTGTCGTTGATCAGCAAAATTTCGTAATCGTAGCCGCCGTGCCCCTCAACCGTCGTGATGATCTCGTCCACCACGGCGCCGATGGTGTGCTCGGAGCCGTAGCACGGAATCACAAACGAAAGCTTTTCCATTATCCACGCTCCTGTTCCCATTCCCTTTTCAGAATGCCCATAAACACCATGTCGTATGCCTTGCCGTCGATGATCACGTCATCGCGGAAGGTGCCCTCACAGCGGAAGCCAGCCTTTTCATAGCTTTTGATGGCACGGGGATTGTCGGCGAACACGCGCAAAAACACGCGGTTCATGCCCAGCGTTTCAAAGGCGTATTGCAGCGCCAGCTTTGCCGCCGCCGTGCCGATGCCCTTGCCGCGGCAGCTTTCCTCGCCGATAAAAATGCCGTACTCGCACTTTTGATTGGTCAGGTCGATGTCGCGCAAATACACCGAGCCGACGTCCTCGCCGGTCTCCTCGTCGGTAATGATAAACTGCGCCACCTCGCCCGTTTGCACACGGTTGTGCAGCCAGTTTAAATGATCGGCGGCGGTCAGCGGCGTGCGGTAGATGAAGTGCTCCACCACCGACGGCGCGTTGCGCCAGCGTACGATTTTATCCGTATCCGCCTCGGTGACGGGTCGGATGGTAACAAAATGATCCATAGCTTTTCCTCTGTATTATCGGTGATAAAACGCCGTCACCAAATCAGTGACCTTTTGCAGTTCGCTTTCGGTGATGCCGTAGTACATCGGCAGGCGCACCAGGCGGTCGGCTTCGCGGGTGGTATACACATCCTCGCCGCGGAACTCGCCGAACCTTTGACCGGCAGGCGCGCTGTGCAGCGGAATGTAATGGAACACTGCCTGCACACCGTTTTCCTTCAAATAGGCGATCAGCGCCGTGCGCTCCTCCAAGTCCTTTGTTTTCAAATAAAACATATGCGCGTTGTGCGTGCAGCCCTCGGGGATGACGGGACGCTGCACAAAGCCCTCTTTTTCCAGCGCCTCAAACGCGTTGTAGTAGGTGTTCCACGCCGCCAGACGGTCGTCGTTGATCTTGTCCGCCTCCTGCAGCTGCGCCCACAAATAGGCGGCGTTCATGTCGCTGGGGAGGTAGGACGAGCCGTAGTTCACCCATGTATATTTGTCGATCTGACCGCGCAAAAAGACGCTGCGGTTGGTGCCCTTTTCGCGCAGGATCTCGGCTTCCTCGATTTTGGCGGGATCCTGTATCAGCAGCGCGCCGCCCTCGCCCATGCTGTAGTTTTTGGTTTCGTGGAAGGAATAGCAGCCAAAGTCGCCGATAGTTCCGAGAGCTTTACCCTTGTATTCCGACATAACGCCCTGAGCCGCGTCTTCAACAACCTTCAGGTCATACTTTTCGGCTATTTCCATAATAGTATCCATTTCG
>CAMKOU010000016.1 GCA_946414505.1 uncultured Clostridia bacterium
CCGTGACCTCTTGACTGCCAGTCAAGCACTCTCCCAGCTGAGCTATACCCCCAAAGCACTATTATATAATAATGCAAATGCGTCTAAATGTCAAGCTTTTTTTTAGCAATTTTTGATATTTTTCTATTGAAAAAAAGCGTGCGATACAGTATAATGAAAAAAAGAGGTGATTTTATGAAACGTTATAAAGGAATATTATGGATTCTTGCGTTTTTGCCTGCCTTGACGATGCTCGGTTCGCTGATACTGATGAACGATCAGGACGATACCTCGCGCAGAGGCATGTTGAGTGTTTTTTTGCTGCTGTTGGGTGTGGGGCAGATGGTTGCTTTTTCGTTCTTTATCGGCTTTTTGCCGGACAGCGACAGCTTGGCGCTGCGTATGGGCGCGTTGTTTTTCCTGGTGTTTATCATCATTTTCGTAGCGCGCATGGCAGAACCCTATTCCGCCTGGCTGGCTGCTTTTGCTACGGATGATACCGCGCGCTTACGTATTATTTTGTCGGTCGCCGGCGGCGTGCTGTGCGGCGTGCTGTATTTACTCGGCTTTTTTATCGCGCGCAAACGGAGAAATCACGCGGAGGTATCCTATGAAAACGTTAACATTCGGTAACACCCGTTTAGAGATACCTGCCATTGGTTTAGGCTGTATGCGCCTCAAGGAGCTGGAGCGCTGGGATATCCCCAAGTATATTTGGCACTGCATTTCGCTGGGCGTCAACTTTTTCGACCATGCCGACATTTACGGCGGCGGAGAGTGCGAGAAGCTGTTCGGCGAAAGCCTGAAAGAGATCGGTATTCCGCGCGACCAAATCATTTTACAGTCAAAGTGCGGCATTGTGCCCGGCTGGATGTACGACAATTCCTATGAACATATTATCCGTTCGGTGGACGCCTCGCTGAAACGGCTCGACACCGAGTACCTCGATATTTTGCTTTTGCACCGCCCGGATGCGCTGGCGGAGCCCGAGGAGATCGCCAAGGCGTTTGACGAGCTGGAGCAAAAGGGAAAGGTGCGCTATTTCGGCGTATCCAATCACAAGCCTTCGCAAATCGAGCTGCTGAAAACCTGCGTGAAGCAGGAGCTGCAGTGCAATCAAATTCAGTTCAGTATTCCGTTTTCCAATATCATTTCCACCGGGCTGGAAGCCAATATGAACACCGACGGTGCGGTGGATCGCGGCGGCGATGTGCTCAACTACTGTCGCCTGCATCACATGACCATTCAGGCGTGGTCGCCGTTCCAAAGCGGCAGGGGCGCGTTTGTTGATAACAACGACGGCTATCCCGATCTCAACTGGGCGCTCGGCGAGATCGGCGCCAAGTACAATGTCACCAAGTCCACCATTGCCGCGGCGTGGATCCTGCGTCATCCGGCAAAGATGCAAACGATCGTCGGTACCATGAACTTTTTCCGTATGCTCGAAATATCCCGCGCGGCGGAAATAGAAATGACCCGCGAGGAATGGTACCGCCTGTATTTGTCGTCGGGGCACATTTTGCCGTAAAGCGCGCATAGGTTATTCAGAGGTGGTTTTGATGAACAGAGAGCAAAAGATCGATCATGTGGTGTCGCTGTTGATGGACGACTATGCCAAGGGGCGCGTCATTGACGAAAACAAAATGTTTGAATACCCCGACAAGGACGTGGTGATCGACATTTTGGAAAAGCTGAAGGTCGTTATCTATCCCGGTTACTACCGCAATAACAATTACCGCACCTACACCGTGCGCAACAATATCGCGATCCTGCTGGAGGATATCATTTACAATTTGCAAAAGCAGACCGCCATCGTGCTGCGGTATACGCCGCAGTATGAAAACAAAACGCAGCAGGAGATCGCGGCGGAAGCCGAGCGCGTTACCTTTGCGTTTTTGGAGCGGATCCCGCATATCCGCGCCTATATCGAAACAGATATCGAGGCGTTTTACGAGGGCGACCCTGCGGCGTATAATAAGGATGAGATCATCTGCACGTATCCGGGGCTATATGCCATTTTTTCCAACCGCATCGCCCACGAGCTGTTCCTGCTCGGCGTGCCGCTCATTCCGCGCATCATGACCGAACATGCCCACAGCCTGACGGGTATTGACATTCATCCCGGCACCACCATCGGCAAATACTTTTTTATCGATCACGGTACGGGTATCGTCATCGGTGAAACGACCGAAATAGGTGACAATGTGAAAATCTATCAGGGCGTCACGCTGGGCGCGCTGTCCACGCGCGGCGGTCAAAACCTGCGGGGCAAAAAGCGTCACCCGACGATTCACGACAATGTGACCATCTATTCGGGCGCCTCCATTCTCGGCGGCGACACGGTTATCGGCAAAAACGTCGTCATCGGCGGTAACGCCTTTATCACCGGCTCGATCCCCGAAGGCGCCAAGGTCAGCGTCAAAAGTCAGGAGCTGATGTTCCGCTATTCCTCTGACAAACCCGTGGAAACCCGCGAAATCGACCCCGAGGACACTTGCTTTCACAAAATATAACCGTTTACAGCCGGCGCAGTTTTTTGTGCCGGCTATTTTTGCCCTATGAACGGGATATGGCTGGACATTTTTTCCGCATTTTGCTATAATATAGTATAGTAATGAAAATACAATGACGAGGAGAATCCCGATGAAAGTACTCATTATCAACGGCAGTCCGCGCAAGGACGGCAACACGGCGATCGCAGTGCAGGAAATGGTGAACATGTTTCATGCCGAGGGGGTGGAAACCGAGGTGTTTTCTGTCGGCAACAAAGCGATCCGCGGCTGTATCGCCTGCGGCAGATGCGCCGAGTTGGGGCGCTGTGTGTTCAATGACGAGGTCAACGAATTGGCGCAAAAATTTGAGGAAGCCGACGGCTTGGTGGCGGCGACGCCGGTGTATTATGCTTCGGCAAACGCCACGCTGATCGCGTGTATGGATCGCTTGTTTTTCAGCACGTCCTTTGACAAAACCATGAAGGTCGGCGCAAGCGTGGCGGTGGCGCGCCGCGGCGGCTGCTCGGCGACCTTTGACGAGCTGAATAAGTACTTTACCATCAGCGGTATGCCGGTGGCGTCGTCGCAATACTGGAACAGTGTGCACGGCAGGGAAAAGGGCGAGGCGGCGTTTGACGCCGAAGGCTTGATGAATATGCGCATTTTGGCGCGGAACATGAGCTTTTTAATGAAATCCATCGCGCTCGGCAAAGCGCAGCTCGGATTGCCGGAAAAGGAGCCGTGGCAGCCCACACACTTTATCCGCGATGATTTGAAAAAGAAAAACTGATGGACGTTCCCGCACAAAACGGCTTTTACGCCTATCTGTTGCGGTGCGCCGACGGCACACTGTACGGCGGGTGGACAAATAATTTGGAAAAGCGCTTAGCCGCGCACAACGCCGGCACCGCCTCCAAATACACCCGCACACGCCGTCCCGTGATGCTGGCATACTACGAAGCGTTTGGCAGCAAACAGGACGCCATGCGCCGCGAATGGCAGCTCAAGCGTTTGACGCGGCATGAAAAACTGGCGTTGATCGACAGCGGAGAGAGATAAAATGGAACACAACAAACTACAGCGGCGGTTTATCCGCTTTTACGGCAGGGTGCAGGGCGTCGGCTTTCGCTATGTCGCGTATCAGGCGGCACAGTCGGCAGGCGCCACCGGTTGGGTGCGCAATGAATTTGACGGCACCGTTACCATGGAGATCCAGGGCACGGAGGTGCAAATCGACAAAGCGCTGCAAATTTTGGCAGGCGGCAGATATTTGCGCATTGACCGCGCCGACAGCCGCAGCATTGCGCCGATCCCCGGCGAAAAGGGCTTTCGTGTGCGCTATTAATGCCCAAAAGATGGGTAGCTTTTGGCGGTTTATTCGTCTAAACCATGAAAAATGCCTGTGGATATTGACAAGCGTTTTTTTTATACTATAATAATGGGGTAAGACAAACCACAAAAACATTTGGAGGTACCATATGAAAAAGGTAATTTCACTCGTACTCGTTGCGCTGGTTGCCATGGCGATCTTTGCCGGCTGCGGCGGCAACGGCGGCACGACCGCGACCGGCAAAGACGTCAATCTCAGCGCCGTGCTCGATCAAATCAACACCGACAACAGCCTTTCGCTGGAAAAGGTCACGGACGCAAAGACGGTGAAGCGCTACTACACCGTGGAGGAAGCGGACATGAAGCAGTTTGCGGTGGAGATGGACAAGTCCGATCCCAACGCGCCTGTGGAAATCGTCCTGATCGAAGCCAAGGACGCCGACGCGGCAGGCAGAATTGAAACGGCGCTCAACACCCGTTTGAATTCCGTGCTCAGCACCTACACGTCCTACACCCCCGAAAAGGTGGACATGGTGAAGGCGTGCAAGGTTACCAAGGACGGCAACTTTGTCAGCCTGATCATCGCCGACAACGCGGCGGCAATGGTGCAGACCTATCAAAACGCCCTGAAATAACACAGCAGGAGGGACTGACACAGCGCAGTCCCTTTTTTCTTTTTCAGTTTCGGTGTCGCCATTGTCGGCGTCGCGTTTTTGCTTGCCTACGCCGCGCTGCGGGCGGAGGATTAGTCCGTTACAATATTATCATAATGCTTGACTTTTCTGCGCAAATCCCTATAATAATAGAAGAATAAAAATTGGGGCGAACGCGGTTCGCCCGTTTTTGTATGATAGGAACGAGAATATGACGCAAAATGACATTCAACAACAGTTTTCCCATATGAATCCCATGCAGCAGCAGGCGGTGTTTGCCACCGAGGGACCGCTGCTGATCCTGGCGGGCGCCGGTTCGGGCAAAACCACGGTGCTGGTCAACCGCATCGCCTATATTTTGCAGTCAGGGCTGTGCCGTCCGTGGAACATCCTTGCCATCACCTTTACCAACAAGGCGGCAGGCGAGCTGAAGGAGCGCATCTGCAACGCTGTCCCCGAGGGAGGCGGCGACATTTGGGCGGCGACCTTCCACTCCACCTGCGCGCGGATCCTGCGGCGCTACGGCGACCGTCTGGGCTATTCATCGCACTTTACGGTGTACGCCACCGACGATCAAAAACGCCTGATGACAGACATTGCCAAGCAGTTGAACATTGATACAAAGATTCTACCCGTCAAACAGATCCTTTCGGAAATATCCAAGGCGAAGGACAAAATGACCACGCCCGCACAAATGCTGGAGGAAGCCGAGTACGACTACCGCAAGCAGTCGATCGCCAAGGCGTATGAAATCTATCAAAAGCGCCTGCAAACCGCCGATGCGATGGACTTTGACGACCTGCTGTGCAAGGCGGTCGAGCTGTTTGAGCAGTTTCCCGACATATTAGGCTACTATCAAAACCAGTTTCGATACATCATGGTGGACGAGTACCAGGACACCAACCGCGTGCAGTACCGTTTTGTGTCGATGCTCGCGCAAAAATACGGCAATATCTGCGTCGTCGGCGACGATGACCAAAGTATTTATAAATTCCGCGGCGCTACCATTGAAAACATCCTTTCCTTTGAAAATACCTTCAAGGGCGCCCAAATCATTCGGCTGGAGCAAAACTACCGCAGCACGAAAACCATTCTCAACGCCGCCAACGAGGTCATTTCCAACAACACCGTGCGCAAGGGCAAAACCCTGTGGACGGAAAACCCGGACGGCGAAAAAATCGAGCTGCATACCTGCGAGGACGAGCGCGACGAAGCGCGGTTTATCGCGCAGACCATCACCGACGGCGTGGCAAACGGCAGGCGTTATGCCGACTATGCCATCCTGTACCGCACCAATGCGCAGTCCAACGCCATTGAGCAAACGCTGTCGCGCAGCGGTATTCCGCACCGCATTATCGGCGGACACCGCTTTTATGACCGCGAGGAGATCCGCGACATGATTGCCTATTTGCAGGTGGTCAACAATCCGCACGACGATGTGCGCCTGCGTCGTATCATCAACGTGCCCAAGCGCGGCATCGGCGGCAGAACCCTTGAAATCGCCGCCGACATCGGAACGGGACTCGGCGAGAGCATTTACACCGTCATCAAGGAAGCCGACAGCTATCCGCAGCTGAGCCGCGCGGCGGCAAAGCTGAAAGCGTTTGTCGCGCTGATCGACGGTCTGATCGAGGCACAGGAGAGCGGAGAATATTCTCTTGCGGAATTATACAACCTGATTTTGGAGCACACCGGCTACGAAATGTACCTGCGCAGCGAAAAGGAAAACGCCGACGTGCGTGTGGAAAACATCGAGGAGCTGTCCTCCAACATCATCAAATTTGAGGAGGACTACGGTGAAGAAGCGGATCTGTCCGCCTTTTTGGAGGAGATCTCGCTGATGACCGACATCGACAATTACGACGCCGGCGCCGATACCTGCGTGATGATGACACTGCACAGCGCCAAGGGCCTGGAGTTTCCGGTAGTGTTCATCACGGGCATGGAGGACGGGCTGTTTCCGTCGGTGGCGTCGATGATGAACCCCGAGGAGATCGGCGAGGAGCGCCGCCTGGCATATGTGGGCATCACCCGTGCCAAGCAAAAGCTCTACCTCACCAAAACCCGCACGCGTATGCTGTTCGGTTCCACGACATATAATAAAGAAAGCCGTTTTGTGTCCGAAATTCCAGACAATTTGATGGAGCGTACGGGGGAGAGCCAAAAATCTGCCTACGGCTCCGCCTATATGTCCGGCACGGTGCAAATGCCTGCCGGCAGCGCGGCGCCTGCCAAAAAGATACCGTTTTATCAAAAACCCGCCGCCAAAGCGGGCGTCACCTATCAGGTCGGCGATATGGTGCTGCACAAGGTGTTTGGCAAGGGCATGGTGATGTCTGCCCAAAAAATGGGCAGCGACACACTGCTTGAAATCGCCTTTGACAGGGCAGGTACCAAAAAGCTGATGGCGAATTTCTGCAAAATGGAAAAATGCTAAAGGATGGATACGAATGCTATCTTCTGTTAAACAATGCGGCTGCCTGTTGCTCGCCGCGATGACGGTGCTGCTGTCCGGCTGCGGCGCCGCCTCCTCCAACGAACCCGAAACCACAGCGGCGACCGCAGCGACGCATACCGTCACGCAGCCGCCTGCCACGGTGTCCGAGCCGGTTTCGGCGCCTGTTTCCACCGACGATTCGGCGTACCTGGACGAGGGGGACATATCCTATAACACGCTGGATATCAAAACAAATATCAACGAAATTGAAACGACACTGGACGATTTCATTGAAGCGCAGCATTTTATGGGGGCGCTGTATGCCAAGATCGGCAATGATTTTGAATATGTCAAGGCAAAGGGCTTTGCCAATCAGGGCACACACATCGAAAACTCCATTTACCGCAGCTTTTATGCCGGCTCGATCACGCAGCTGTTTACTGCCGTGGCGGTGATGAAGCTGCAGGAGGAAAAAAAGCTGTCGCTCGACGACACGCTCGAAAAGTACTTTTCCGGCTGCGTCTACGGCAAAGAAGTGACCATCCGGCAGCTGCTGACCATGACCTCCGGCATTCCCGATTATTTGACGGACAGCGACGGAAAAAAGACGGTAGCCCCCGACCTGAACGGCAAGCTGACGCAGGATGACGACGAAAAAAACAAGGCGACGATCCTCAGCTGGATCTTGTCACAGCCGCGCGAAAAAGTAAAGAAGGGCGCCTTTGCGTATTCCGAAAGCAACTACTATCTGCTCGGCGAAATCATCGGAACCGTCACGCAAACGCCGTATGAAGCCTACCTCGCCGAAGCGGTGTTTCAGCCTGCTGACATGAACAAAACCGGCTTTGAGCCCGACGAAACCACCGCGCGTCCCTATGACAGCCGGGAAGATACGGCGCTGCTGTGCAACGCCGCCGTCGGCTATTCCGCCGCAGGCGTCATCACCAACATTTCGGATCTGCTCAAATTTATTGACGCACTGTTGGCGGGACAGATCATTGATAAAGCCGGCGTGAAGGAAATGCTGACCGATCACGGCAGCGGTTACGGCTACGGAGCCTATGTGCGCGGCAGCTATGTTTCCTGTGCCGGCAAAACAGACGCCTACAGCGCCAAGCTGGGCTTTAACACCGACAAAAGCCAAATTTTCGCGGCGATGTCCAACTATACCGACGCCGATCCCGGCCTGCTGCACCGCTCCTTCCGCAATTATCTGTTAAAATTCAGGAACTAAAACGGCAAACCTCCATAAACTGGTATTGTACAGTTCAACTGTAATACTTAGTTTATGGAGGTACTATTTATGCCGGAAACGACTATGGAAGCCGAACAAACCGCTGCCGACATTGCCGACAGCGGCGGCGTTGACTTTGAACCCGTGTGTCTGGATGTTCCCAGGATCTACGACAGCTGCGGCGCCAAGGATTGTCTGCGCGATTTGACGGTTTTTTTCACCGAAGAAGATCAGGCGCTGCTTGACGCCGCCACATCCGTGCGCGTCACGCGCGTCAGCGTTCTCAACACCACGGTGGATGTGGACGCGGTGGCGTTCCACCGCGGCTATTATGCGGTGGATGAAACCTTTTATTTTCTCTGCTGCTGCGAGGTCTACAGCGCCGCCGGTGCCGTGCCTGCCACGGTGACAGGCGTTGCGGTGTCTGCCAAGCGCGTGGTGCTCTACGGCAGCGACGGCTGTGTGAAGCGGTTTTCCAGCGCGGCGCCCGCCGTTATCGACCCCACCGAGTTCGACTGCTGCGCCGGCTACAACAGCGCAAAGCCCACCGCTACGGTGCAGGTGTCCAGTCCTATGGCGCTGGCGGCGTCGCTCACACCGGTTGCCACCGTGCCGATCGTGCCGTTTATGCCCGAAAATGTGGCAACGTTTATCGGCGGCGATTTAGCGGCGCCCACCGCCCAGCAGGTGGTAACCACGATCGGCGTGTTTTCCATCACCACGCTTTCGCGCGATGTGCAGCTCATGCTCCCGTCCTACGACTTCTGCGTGCCGCGCAAGGAATGCGGCGACATCGACGACGACCCGTGCGAGGCGTTCAGCCAAATTGATTTCCCGTCCGACGCCTTTTTCCCGCCCGGTTCACAGGAAGCCGAATCAACCGACCGCCCGTTTGACTGTCACTGTCACTAAATGATCTCGCCTTGCGGCACACCCGAAAAGGGCTGCTCTCCCGATGGAAAGCAGCCCTTATACTTATTTAGATTTCCACGGCGACAGGGTATTGCCCTTTACCATAAACGCTTTGCCGGCGATTTTTGCCATCGGGTCGTCGCTGTGGCTGTCGGAGTAAAACGCCTCCACCGGCGCGTCTCCGAATTCTGCGCGGAACCGCCGCACCTTTTCCTCGCCGTGGCAGTTGACGCCGCTGTATGTGCCGCTGACCGGATCGACCTGTGACGCCATCAAGTGCCGTATGCCCAGCTGTTTGCATATCGGTGCTAACAAAAATGCGGGAGAAGCGGAGAGGATCACGTCATCGTCCCTGCGCTGCGCTACATAAAATGCCTTGATTTTGTGATGGTGCGTGCGCCAAAAGTCAGCGACGTCCTTTTCCGTGTCACAGCAGGTCAAAAAGCGGTACATGGTCTGTTTGAATTCCGTTTTGGTGCCTTTTTTCATGATATAAAAGCGGCAAAACGCCCCTGCCAGCGAGGGAAACAGCCGCATGATCCGTGGGTGCTTTTTCAGTGCAAACAAATAAAAATCCGCCGTGGAGTCACCGTCATAGATGGTTTTGTCAAAATCATATACGTTCATACGCACCCTCCGTCACATGGTTTTCACATGTATATGCTACCATATAATTCCGTATAAATGATTCTCAGCGTGAAAAATCCCTGTGGCTCTTGCTTATTTTTTCATTCTATTGTATAATAGACTAAATGTGACTATAAGGGGTAGTGTATGTTCGGGTATTTACAGGTTCAAAAAAGCGAGCTGCTGGTGCGTGAGTGGGACGCTTACCGCGCTGTGTACTGCGGCTTGTGCAGGCAGATGGGAAAGGACTATTCCTTTTTATCCCGCCTGAGCCTCAGCTATGACTGCACCTTTTACGCGATGCTGCTGCTGTCGCTTGACCGCGCCTGCACGGGCTTTGACAAGGGCAGGTGCCGCTTTAATCCCCTGAAAAAATGCGATTTTGCCCGCTGTGAAAACGACGCGTACAGCAAGGCGGCAGCGCTGACGGTCATCACCGTTTATTACAAATTGCTGGACGATTTGACCGACAGCGGCTTTTTGAAACGGCTGCTTGTCCGGCTGCTCCAACCGTTTTTCGGGCATTGGCGCAAAAAAGCCGCCAAGCGCTATCCTGCGCTGGAAGCGGCGGTCGCCCGCATGATGGACGCCCAGCGTGCGGCGGAGCAAAGCGGCGCCGGTATGGATGAAGCCGCGCACCCCACCGCGCAAATGCTGGCAGAGGTGCTGACGCTGGAAGCCCGTGACGAGATGCAGCGGCGTATTTTGCAGGAGCTCGGCTACCAAACCGGCAGATGGATCTATTTGATGGACGCCGCCGACGATTTGGAAAAAGACCGAAAATCAGGCAATTTTAATCCCTTTGCGCAGCTCCGGACAGAGGATCTGCAGGCGTACCAAACGTCTGTGCTCAACCAATGCCTGGCACGCGCCTACGATGCGTATCAATTGTTGCCGTTGATTGATTTCAAGGGCATTTTCGATAACATGCTGCTTTACGGTTTTCCGGCAAAGCAAAATACGGTGGTATACCGCCGACAGGAGGAACAACATGACAAATCCGTATGAGGTACTGGGCGTGTCGCCGGACGCGTCCGATGACGAGATCAAAAAAGCCTACCGGGAATTAGCCAAAAAATACCATCCCGACAACTACGCCGACAGTCCGCTCGCCGATGTGGCGGAGCAAAAAATGAAAGAAGTCAACGAAGCCTATGACGAGATCAACCGTATGCGTCAAAAAGGAAAGGGAACAGGCTCCTCCGGCAGCACCTCCTACAGCAGCACGGGCGGCTATTCGTCCAACGGCTCATCGTCGCAGTTTTACAGCGTGCGCATTTACATCCAGCGCAACATGATCCAGGAGGCGGAGCAGGTTTTGGACAACACGCCCGAGGGCAACCGCACGGCCGAGTGGTACTATCTCAAGGGTATGTGTGCTTACCGCAAGGGCTGGAACGACCAGGCGAGAACGTATTTCCAAACCGCCGTCAACATGGATCCCACCAACCAGGAATACCAGTCCGCCAACAACACCGCCAACCGTCAGGGAAATTACAACTACGGCGGTTATCAAACCGGCGGCAACATGGGCGGCGGCACGTCCTCCGGCTGCACCTGCTGCGATATTTGCGCGGCGTATATGTGCGCGGACTGCCTGTGCAGCTGCTGCCGTTCGGGTTGTTGACATGAAGCGTCAGGTTCAAACGCAAAAGCCTGCGTTTCGGTTGGCGTTTTGCGCGGTCATTGCAGCGCTGGAGGTCGTTTTGATGCTGCTGGCGGGGCTGACGCGCATCGGCACCTACGCCCTGCCGTGCCTTGCCGGCATGTTGACGGTGGCGGTCGTCCTTGAATACCGCTGTAAATGGGCGTTCGGCGTCTATGCCGTCGCCGGTTTGCTGTCGTTTTTTCTGTCGGGCGACAAGGAAGCGGTCGTCTTGTTTATCGCGCTGTTTGGGTATTATCCCATTTTGAAGAATATTTTGGAGCGGTATATCCGTTCGGCGGTGGTGCGCTGGACACTCAAATTTTTCGTGTTCAACGCGGCGGCAGTCGGCTCGTTTTTTGTTGCGATGCAGCTGCTCGGCGTGCCTGCGTCGGACTATACTGTATTCGGCATGTATATCCCGCATGTTTTTTTGCTGGCAGGCAATGTATTCTTTTTGTTGTATGATTTGTCAATCAACGCGTTTATCCGCTTTTATGTGCAGCGGCTGCGCGGTGTTTTGTTCGGTATGCACGGATAAAACCGGTCAAGAAGTTTTGAAATAGAAGAAAGAAAGGTGATACGATGAAAGCAAAGACGATCGCGCGTATAGTATGCATTATCCTGTGCGCCGTACTCATCGGTTCGGTATTGCTGGTTGCCATTCCTGCGCTATCGGCGCAGGCGGCAGGTGTTCCCGTCAAAAACGGCGCCGGCATTATCACGGAGGATTACGTGAATCTGCGTTCCGGCGCCGGGTATCAGTATGCGGTGGAAACCGTCATGCGCAGGGACACGCCCGTTGTGTTTGCCGAAGCAACGCTGTACAACCAGGATTGGTACAAAATAACAGAGCACGCCACCTATAAAACCGGCTATGTGCGCCGTGAATATGTGCAGGCGCTGCCTGCCGCGTCCGACGGCATCCGTATCGGCGCCGTGCCCGAAACGGTGTACGTTGGCTGTCAGCTGGCAATGTGGCAGCGGGGCGCCGACCAACCCGTTTGGAAAAGCTCCGACACGTCGGTAGCTGCCATCGACAGCGACGGTGTTCTTACCGCAAAGCGGGCGGGTACCGTCACCGTCACCTGCGCGGACGGCGACCGCTATGCCACGGCTTCCGTCAACATCCGCAGCGGTACGGCGGTGCAGCTTTCCAAAAGCGAGCTGACGCTGTTGATGCATCACACAGAGGTGCTGCAATCGTCCACCGCAGGCGTGCAGTGGCACACCTCAAATCCGTTGGTCGCCGAGGTGACAGACGGCGCGGTGACCGCCGTGGCGCCGGGTTATGCCACCGTCACCGCCTTTACCGACAGCGGCGCGGCGTCCTGCCTGGTGCAGGTCTCCGCAACGGAGACAGCACCGGCCATTACGCTGAATACCCGCGCGGGGTCAACGTATGTGGGCTGCCGGTATGCCTTTGCGCAAACCGGTGCGCGCCATCCGGTGTGGAGCACCTCTAATTCTTCGGTCGGCACCATTGACCAAAACGGCGTGTTCACTGCCAAAGGCGCAGGCTTTGTCAGCGTTTACTGCACCGAGGGCAGCAAGTCCGCTGTCTGTTCCCTTACCGTAAAGGAGGGTGCTTCCACAGGCATTTCACAGTCAGACGTCACCCTCATTCAACATACTTCAGTGGCGCTCAGTGCCAAAACGAGCGGCGTCAAATGGTTTTCCTCCAACGGCAATGTGGCAACGGTGGCCAACGGCGTCGTCACTGCCAAGGCGCCCGGCTACGCCACCATATCCGCCTACACTTCCACCGCCATGTCCACCTGTCTTGTGCGTGTGACCGAGAGCGCGGAAGCGTCGGGCATTGCTCCCAATATTCAAAACGGTTCGCTGTATGTGGGCAATCAATATGCTTTTTGGCAAACGGGCGCACAAAACCCCGTTTGGAGCAGCTCAAATCCCAACGTGGCGTCCTTTGACGGCAACGGTGTACTCACCGCCAAGGCGACGGGTGCCGTTACCGTGACGGTGAAAGAAGGCAGCAAGTACGGTACCTGCAAGGTCAGTGTGCAGCCGGCGGCGCCTGCGGGCATTTCCGCTTCCGGGCTGTCCGTCGGCGTCGGCAAAACTGCCAAGCTGAGTTCGACCACGTCCGGTGTGCGCTGGTACAGCTCCAACACGCGGGTCGCCACGGTCAGCAACGGCACCGTGACCGGCGTTTCGGTGGGGTATACCACTGTCACCGCCTTTACCAATAACGCCGCCTCCACCTGCTTGGTGAAGGTGAGCGAAGCGTCGGAGCCTGCGACGGAACCGCAGCCCACGACGCCGCCCGAACCGACGCCGCAGCCGACAAACCGCCGCGGTGTGATTACGGCGGGATCCCTGAATATCCGCGCCGGCGCCGGCGCCTCTTATGCCATTCTTGCCACCATGCCGCGGGGCACGGAATTCACCTTCCTCAGTTTGAACTTATTGAATACCGATTGGTACTACATTCAGCTTGACGGCGGCACCAAGGGCTATGTCCACCGCGATTATGTGGAAATGCTGACACCGCCCGACATTACGCTGAACATCCAGTCGGGCAGCACCTTTGTGGGCTGTCAGTACGCCTTTTCGCAAACCGGCGCAAGCTTCCCCACATGGAGCAGCTCCAATCCCTCGGTCGGCACCGTTGATCAAAACGGCATCTTCACCGCTAAGTCGGAGGGCGTTACCGTGGTTTCCGCCTCCGAAAACGGCGGCGTCGGCAGCTGTACCTTTACCGTAAAAAGCGGCAGCTCCACCGGCATTTCGCCCACCACGCTCAACCTGGCAGAGGGAAATATTAAAATACTGCGATCCGCTGCGACGATTTATGTCGGCAACCGCTATGCCGTACCCAACAGCGGCGCCGACGGAGCGACGTGGACAAGCTCCAATACCGGCGTTGCCACCGTGGACAGCAACGGCGTTGTTACCGCCAAGGCGTCCGGTACCGCCACCATCACGGCGAAAAACTCCATCTCCGGCGGCAGCTGCACCATTACCGTATACACCGGCAGCAAGCCGGGCATCTCGCTGACAGAGGACACGATCCCGGCGGGAAAATCCTTGCTGCTCAGCGCCGACTACTCCGTCAGCTGGTCGTCCTCCAACACGGCGATCGCCACCGTCAGCGACGGAATTGTGGAAACAAAAAGTCCCGGCTACGTCACCATCACCGCCTCTAACGGCAACGGCGCGGCGACGTGCCTGCTGCATGTCACAGCGCCCGAAAGCGTGCGGTTTGTGTATGCCAGCCCCAACTCCGCGCCGAAGGGCTCTGTCGTCACCTTTAAGGCGATTACGGACACGACGCGCACGGCAGTGCGTTTTGTCGTCAGCAACGGCACCACCTCCTATACGGTCAACGCCACCCAAAAGGAGAACGACGGCAGCAAAAATATCATTTGGTCAGGCTCACAAACGCTCAGTCAGTCGGGCACATGGCGCGTGAAAGCGTATGCCAAAACCGCTACGTCCGACTATACGGCTTCCTCCGGCGGCGAGGGAGAGGTGTTTGTCACCAACACCACCAACACGACGGCTACGGTGACGGGCGAGCGGCGCGCCAGCGACGAGGTGATCGAGCTGATTGCCTATTTCGAGGGCTTTTTGCCCACCCTGACCGACGACTATATCACCGGCGACCCGACCATCGGGCACGGCAAGGTCATTTGGGACAACGAGCAGTTTTATAACAACCTCACGCGCAGCGAGGCGTACGCCTATTTATGCCGGACCGTCAACGAAGGCACCTACACCACGGTGACGAACGATTATCTGACGTCAAAGGGCATCCGTTTCAACCAGCAGCAGTTTGACGCACTGGTGTGCTTTGCCTACAATCTCGGCGCCTATGCACTGCCCGGCGATTCCGACCTGCAAAGCGCCCTGCTCAGCGGGGGCTACGACCTTGCCAATGTGAATGCCTACACCTTTACACAGACGTTTTTAAAGTATCACCACGCCTCGGGCGATTGCTATTACGGTTTGCTGTGGCGGCGTGTGGACGAAGTGGAAATGTTCCTCTACGGCGATTACGCGGCAGACGGAGAGAAAAACCGCTACGGAATGTATTACCGGTGCTACAAGAATTACTCCTTCGGCATCGGTTGAGGAAAGGAAGCGATTGCGTATGAAAAAAATCGGTTTTATCGGCGCGGGCAATATGGCGACCGCGATCATCAAGGGGCTGATCGCCCAAAACGGCACGGCGGACAAGCTGGCTGTGTTTGACACCGACGCGCAAAAGTGTCAGCTGATGCAGGAGACAGGCGTCGGCGTCTGTCCGTCGGCAGCGGTGCTGACGCGCGAAAGCGACGTCATCGTGCTGGCGGTCAAGCCGCAAAACTACGCGGAGGTGCTGCAGGCCGTCAGGGACGAAGCAAACGAGAGCAAAACCTTTGTGTCCATTGCGGCGGGGATCTCCATTGAGTATGTGCGCAAGGCACTCGGCTGTGCCTGTCCCGTTGTCAGAGTCATGCCCAACACCCCGCTGCTGCTGCAAAAGGGCGCGACGGCGCTGTGCCCGTCCGACGGCATTTCAGAGGAGGACAAGGCGCTGGTCTACCGCATGTTTGCCGGCAGCGGCGTGTGCGAATACATTCCGGAAGCGCACATGAACGAGATCATCGCTGTCAACGGCTCCAGCCCTGCGTACATTTACCTGTTTGCCAAGGCGATGGCGGACTACGCCGACAGCTGCGGTATTGACCGCGAACAGGCGATGCGGCTGATCTGCGCCACGCTGGAGGGTGCGGCGGCGATGCTGCGCGAAAGCGGCGATTCGCCCGATGTGCTGATCCAAAAGGTCAGCTCCAAGGGCGGCACCACCATTGCCGCGCTCGACAAGCTGCGCGAGCACGGCTTTTACGAGGCGATCTTGGACGGCATGGCGGCATGTACCAAGCGTGCCGGCGAGCTTGCCCGTTAAGGCATGAATCCGCTTTCGTTTGCATACCTTGTACTGCGGACAACCGCAGAAAGGAATGTTGCAAATGAAAGGTATCGTATTATCCCTCGGTCTGCCGCGTCGGCGGTTCCGCCTGCCTGCCGTCCGTCCGCTCCTGCGGCGCCACGGCGTCACGCTGCTGATGGCGGCGCTGCTGCTCACGGGCTTGGTGCTCGGCGCATCCTATGCGCGCTGTGCGGACAAACAGACCTTGTTTTCGCTCGATTTTTTATTCACCACCAATTTGGAGGCAAGGCTGTCAAAGGGTGCCGTCGGCACCTTTTGCGCCTGCTTTGCATCCGATTTCATCTTTTTACTGTGCGCCTATTTATGGGGCGTTGCCGCGTGGGGAATGCCGCTGCTGCCGGCGCTTGTCTGCTTTAAGGGCTTTGGCACCGGCGTCACGGCAGGCTATTTGTGCCTGTCGCACGGGCTTGCCGGTGCGGGCTTTTATTTGCTGGTGCTGCTGCCGGGAACCTTTCTGTTTTGTGCGGCGCTGATACCCTTTAGTGCCCGCGCGTTCCGCTTTTCGCGGCGCGTGCTGGTTCATCTCTGCGGCAGGCAAATGCCGCTCACTTCTTTAAAAGACGCACTGCTGCGCTTTTCGGCGCGGTTTTTGTCCGCCCTGGGCGTTGCCTGCATCGCATCCCTTGCGGATACGCTGCTGTGGACGCTCTTTGCGGGGACGTTTCAATTCTAGCTTGTTACACAGGAGGTTTCAATGGCTTCGCAATCTCAACAAGATACCCTGCCCATTGCCGTGGTATTTACGCGTTTGTTTCACAATTTGCCGCGCCTTATGCTGACCAATCTGCTGTTTGCCGTGCCCTTGGCGGCGTTTACGGCGCTGTTTTGGCTGCTCGGCAGCTTGGTACAGGACAATCCCACGGCGTCAAATCTGCTGCTGTTTTTTGCCGTTGTGCCCGTGTTTCCGTTTTATGCGGGCGTGGTGAAGGTCACATCCAAAATGGCAATGGGCGAAGAAAAAACACCGGTTTTGCGCACCTTTGTTTCCGGGGTCAGGGAAAACATCCCGGCGTTTTTGCTGCACGGCGCGGTGCTGTATGTGATAACGGTGTTCAGCTATGTGTCCATCAGCCTGTATATACAGCTGATCGCGGTGAATCCCGTGTTTGCAGGGCCGCTGATCATCACCATTTTGATCATACTGCTGTTTTTATTCATGTTTTTCTACATTCCCGCGATGACCGTCACCTTTGACATTCCGTTAAAATACATCTATAAAAACAGCTTTTTGATGGCATACGGCGAGTTGAAAAAGAATTTCATCGGTTTGCTGGGACTGTTTTTCCTCACCGTGGTGTCTATGACCTGCCTGATGGCGTGCTACGGCAGTCCCGTGGCGGTGGTGATCGTGACGATGATTCTGGCGGCAGTGTTTGTGCCGTCGATTGCGTCGTTTATCGTTCATGCGGCGGTGTACGCGCGGATGTGTGAAATGATCACCGACAAGTCTGTGCAGGTGCAGTCGGTCAATGCCAAAATCCGGGAAAAGCAGCCGCCAAATGCGGCGCAAAGCCGCGGGGAATACTTAAAAACCGTGCGTGCCTTTGAGTTGGATCCGTCGGTGCCCGACGACGAATATGTGTATTTTAACGGCAAAATGGTCAAAGCGGGCACGGTCAAAAAGCTCAAGCAAGAGGCGGCGGAAGGCGGGGAATAAGGATGTCCAAAACGGCAAAAATCATTGTTATCGTCGCCGTGATCGCGGTGGCGTGCGTTATGGCATGGCTGTTGTTTGTCCGTCCGGCGTATGTAAACGGACAGGCGCCGCCGGCGGAAACGGCAGACCAAGCGACGAAAGACACGGCACATGCCGCCGGGCTTGCGCACGTGCATGACCATGAGGAAGAAGCGCCCACCCTGCGCGCCGGTGTTACGCTGCCCACGCAAGGCGGCGTCATCACCTATTTTACCGGCAGCTACGCGCCCGACAGCAAGGCGGAGGACATCGTCACCGGGCGCGCCGTGCATCTGCGCGAGCTGTTCGGCAGCGGCTATGCGTCTGCGCGCATGGTTTTCAGCAGCGACGGCACCTTTACCGACTCGCTGCCGCCGACAGGCGCGCGCAAGGGAATGTATCACATAGAAAACGGCGTGCTGACAGCCGCCTGTTTTCCCGATGCAACATTGGAGATCGACGTCACCGCGTGGAGCGCGGACGGCAGCAAGCCCACAGCCTTTTGCGTCATCTATCAAACAGTAGGCGATAAGGGCTACAGAGTTTTTTATTCGGAGAAAGAATAATGGCAAATAAAAAAAGAAACAAAAAACCAAACAAACAGGAAAAAAAGAAGCCGTTTCCGCTGAAAAAGGTCATCATCGGTGCGGTGGCAGCGGTGGCGGCGGTGGCAGCGATCGTGTGGTTTGTGGTGCAGGCGCATGTGGAAAATGCCAAGCATGTGCTGCGCGGCACCGCTTGGGTGTCGCAGTCCGCCAAGAACGCCAGCGGCGACGAAGTGGATATTCATGAGGTGTACAACGTCAAATATTCGCAGTATCAGGGCAGACTGACCTTTGACGAAAAGGATCGTTTCGAGTTGTGGCTGCATCCGGGCGACGCTGCCGACGGCACCCATTCGGGCAGTTATACTGTATCCGACGACAAGCTTACCGTCACCTTTGACGAGGGCACCGTCACCGATTTTCCCGTGAAGCGCAGCGACGACGGTATATCCGTGATCGAGGTTCCCTACGAGGACTACATCGTTCGCTTTGTAAAGGACACTCCGCAAAAAACGAATTAAAACGAAACCTACGGTTGTCACCAATAGCGTGTGACAACCGTATTTTTTTGCGGTGACGTGATAATATATCATTTACAGCTTGACAATAAACGGTAAAAAATATATAATTAAAATATATAAAATAATCATCTATAGCAAAAAATTATTATAGGATTAGATAGATATGACTATGAGAAGGGCTTCGACTACACGGCATGTCACTGCGCAGCCGATATCTGCGTGTACTTTCGTGCGCCCCTTTTTCAGCAGAATCATTTCAGTCAACTGACACCGGTGCAGTGCATCACTGCGCCGGTGGTTTGGTTTCATACATTTTGTTTTCCTTTGTTTGGCGGTTGTAAAAACGAAAACGGCGTGACCCGCGATGTTCCTCTTTCCGTTTTCCGTTCCAAAAGCGCTGATGCACGGTATGGATCATCACGATGGATATGCGGTCAACGGGCAGACCCAAAGTAAAACGGTTTGAACATGATACAATCTATATTAAGGAGGCTATTTTATGAAAAAAATCAAAAAACCCGTGAGCATACTGTTATCAATCATCATGGTATTCAGTATGTTCGCGATCGTGCCGCTCTCGGCGAGCGCGGCAGTCGGCGATGTTCTGTCGGAGGATGATTATCTGACCTTCACGGCGGAAGAAGCCGGCTCTACGGTTACGCTGAATGTTGCTGTCGGCTATAATTTGCAGTATGATCTGAATGGAACCGGTTTGACCGGCTATACTCCCGGCACGTCGATCACGCTCAACAACGTGGGCGATTCTGTTCGTTTTAGCGGAAAAGATACTACATTCAATTACAGTAATCACGTTTCGCTCACCGGAAAAGTAGCGTGCAGCGGTAATGTTATGTCGCTGCGGCTCGACGAGGACGGCAAGGTTCAAGGCTTGACCCAGTATTGCTTTCCATATATGTTTTATAACTGCACCGGATTAACAACAGCGCCGGAACTGCCTGAAACAACGCTGGCGCAATCCTGCTACAACTCTATGTTTGAAGGCTGTATAAGCCTTACCACAGCTCCCGAGCTTCCGGCGACAACGTTGGCGTATCACTGCTACAGCTATATGTTTTCTGGCTGCACGAGCCTGACCACAGCTCCCGCGCTTCCGGCGACAACGCTGGCGCGTAACTGCTACAGCTATATGTTTTCCGGCTGCACGAGCCTTACCACAGCTCCCGCGCTTCCGGCGACAACGCTGGCGCCTTACTGCTACAGATCTATGTTTGAAGGCTGTATAAGCCTTACCACAGCTCCCGAGCTTCCGGCGACAACGCTGGAGTCTGGCTGCTACTGCTATATGTTTGAGGGCTGTACGAGCCTTACCACAGCTCCCGAGCTTCCGGCGACAACGCTGGAGTCTTACTGCTAC
>CAMKOU010000017.1 GCA_946414505.1 uncultured Clostridia bacterium
AGCAGGTGCCGGTATTCAACGTCACCTTTGAACCCGGCTGCCGCAACAATTGGCACATCCACCACGCGACGCAAGGCGGCGGTCAAATGCTGATCTGCGTCGGCGGCAGAGGATGGTATCAGGAGGAGGGCAAGGAGCCGGTTGCGCTCAAGGAAGGTTCCGTTGTCAACATCCCTCCGAACGTCAAGCACTGGCACGGCGCAGCGAAAGACAGCTGGTTTGCTCACCTTGCGCTTGAGATCAGCGGGGAAAACGCCGCCACCGAATGGTGCGAGCCGGTAACAGACGAACAATATAAAAAATTATAACGAAAGGAAGCGCATCATGAAACGAATCATTGCATTATTGACAGCAGTCGTACTCATCCTTGCGCTTGCAGGCTGCGCCGCGTCCAACGCCGGCAGTCAGACGGCAACGCAGGCGGAACAAACAACCAAAGCAAAGGAAAATGCTTCCGAAGCACCAAAAGCAACCAACGAAACAACGACCGGGAACAGCGGAAAAGCGCTGGTCGCCTACTTCTCGGCAACCGGCACGACAAAAGGCGTAGCGGAGCAGATAGCCATTGCAACCGGCGCGGATACGTACGAGATCATCGCGGCGCAGCCCTATACCTCGGACGATTTAAATTACAACGACAGCAACAGCCGCTCGACTAAGGAACAGAATGACAAAACCGTCCGCCCCGCGATCGGCAGTGAAACGATAGACCTTGCCGGTTACGATACGATCTATATCGGCTTCCCGATTTGGTGGGGCGAAGAGCCGCGGATCATGGACACCTTCGTGGAAAGCGGTGATTTCAGCGGTAAAACGGTGATCCCGTTCTGCACCTCGGGCGGCAGTTCGATCAACACCGCTGCGGAAAACCTTAAAATAAATGCAGGCGGCGGCGATTGGAAGGACGGCAGACGGTTTTCTGCCGATGTCTCCCGGGCAGAAATAGAAGAGTGGTTAAATACACTGTAAAAAAGGAGTGGCGAATATGAGCAAAAAATTAGTGGCCTATTTTTCCGCAAGCGGTACGACCGCAAGCGTCGCAAAGAATTTGGCAGACGCCGCAGGCGCCGCGCTTTATGAAATCAAGCCTGCCGTGCCCTACAGCAAAGCAGACCTGAACTGGATGGATAAGCAGTCCAGAAGCTCGCTCGAAATGCGCGATAAAAGCGCACGCCCCGCGCTTGCCGACAACAACGCCGCGATCGACGCCTACGACACCATCTTTGTCGGCTTCCCTATTTGGTGGTATATCGCGCCGACCATCATCAACAGCTTTTTGGAAGCGTATGATTTCAGCGGCAAAAAGGTCGTTTTGTTCGCGACCTCCGGCGGTTCGGGCTTTGGCAAGGCGGTCGATTCCCTGCAGCCCAGCGCGCCGGGCGCGACCATCATTGAGGGTGCTGTCCTCAACGGCAGACCGAACAAGGCAAAGCTCCAGGCTTTTGCGGATAAATACTGATCTGTCGCAAGCGTAATACGATCGCATCAGCTGAGGGATCGGGAGCCGTGTGCTCCCGGTCCTTTTTCGCACCATACAGACAGTTGCCTTAAAAATGACAGACGGAAAAACTGTACCGCTTCTTTTCCTATCCGCATCAACGCTATTCCCTTCAAGGGAATTTTATGGTATACTATAGGCAACACCGCACAATTCAAGGCGCACGGCTTGCTTGCATATTATTCCGTCAGCTTGCCCAAAAAATCTCGGCAAGGCGACAGCCTTACCTCGATTTATTTGTCCAACCTGACGAAAAATCTGGCTGCGCAATCCGCACGCCTGAATTATGCGGTATTGCCATAACAAAAAACGGGGGCTTGGCTCTTTTACTCATAAGTTGAGTTTGAGCCAGCCCCTTTGCTGTTTCATAACAAAAGCGCAGCAGTCGTTAAACTACTACGCTTTCGATACGAAGTTCAATTCTTTGTATGTTGCTTACCAGCGTTCGTTCAATGTAGAATCAGAAGCGCGCTTCATGCTCTTTCTGCTGTGCATCAGCAGGATGAAAGCTACCACACCGAGAACCGCCGCTGCCAGAAGCAGCCACATCCACAGATTTTCAAGGGGCTTAACATTTGCCGTCTTGGGAGAGGATGTTACGGAAGAAGCTTTTTCCGCCGCTCTAACGGTTGACTGGCTTGCCTTCGCCGCAGATTTTGCAGGCGAGGACGTTGCGCTTGTGCTGTTAGCGCTGTTAGTGCTGTTAGCGCTGTTAGTGCTGTTAGCGCTGTTAGCGCTGTTGCCGGTATTCGCGGTAGCTGCCTTTTTGGGAGTACCGATCGTGGTGGGCTGAACGGGTTCAGCAGCGACCACTGCAGGAGACTGCTCGATCGGAACAAACACAGCGTCTTCCACTACCTGCGCAACAGGCTCCTCGTCCTCTTCCTCTTCTGTGTACACGGGTTCTTCTTCCGTTACGGAGATGTACAGAATGTTGTCATCCATATAGGAAGAAACATTGGAAACATTGGCATTATCGGAAACCATGGCGCTGACAGCTTCCTGTGCAGCGGCAACAACCGCTTCCTCGTTCGCAGCGCCGACAGTTTCCTGCTCTGCTGCAACGACGTCATCGCTGAACATGACCTCAAAGGTCTTTACATCCACCATGCCGGTGGCAGTGAGACCGTTGGCAAGCTGGAAGTTGACAACCGCTTCCTCGGTGTATTCACCAAAGATACCGGAGGCTTCCATCTTGTAGTAGCCCAGCTCGGCGAGCTTTTCCTGAATGTTGGTTACCTGATCGTTAAAGTCACCGCTTTGCGCGAGAATAACGGGTTCTGCTGCGGCAGCAGCGGTTTCGGATTCCTCAACCTCTGCGACCTGCTCCGCATCGGCGCCGACAGACTCGACAGCAGGCGCTGCCGTAACGGCTTCCGTCACCTCTTCGGTATCCTGTGCTTCGGTGGCCGCCTCGGTGGGCGCTTCGGTAGCAGCCTCAGTGGTTTCCTCCGGCTGTTTCTCCGTCTTTTCCTGCTTTGCGGCAGGTGCATTGTCGGAATACAGAACCTCTCTGTCCTCACCGGCAATACCGTCAACGGTCAAACCGGCCGCCTTTTGGAACGCTTTGAACGCCGCCTCGGTCGCTTCGCCAAAGTCACCGTCGATCGGTCCGTCATAGTAGCCGAGCTCGGCAAGACGGGTTTGGATCTTCACCACTTCTTCATCATTGGAACCCTTTTGCCACATGGTGGGCTGGCTCTTTTTAGTGGAAGAGCTGCTTGAGGAACCGGATGAAGTGGAAGTGGATGAGGTGTTGGACGGTGTGGTGGTGGAATGACCCTTCGCGTCAAAGTAGTAGGTCGTGCCGTCGATGGTGCGGGACGTATCGACGATGTATTCACCGTTCTCATAGTAGTAGTAGTTGCCGTTGAAGTTTTCCCAGCCCTCATCGGGATAGGAAACCGCCGTCAGCTTAAACCAGCAGTCCCAGTTGTTCCAGCCGTTTTCGCCGATCTGCTGATAGCATACGCCGTAATCGGTGCCGCGGGCGTCAACCTCCATGCCGTCCTCAATATAGACGCCGACATGACCGGGTCGGGAAAGTCCGAGACCGTGTACGCGCGGAATACCGTCGCTGACATAACCCCAGTCTCTGCCGTTAGCCTGTGCGTCGGCAAGCATTTCCAAACGGTCGCCGCCGCAATACATCCAAATCATACCGGAGCAGTCGACAGCGCCAACCTCCGTTCCGCCCCAAACGTAGCTCCACTTTTCATAGTACGCGTTGAGGGCGTGTTCGGCAAGCCCGGCGCCTGTGCCGGACGCGCCTGCAGTGATACCTCCGCTAACGACGCCGACACCGGCTACGGTAACCGTACTCAATGCAACAGCGACGAGCTTTTTTATCCTGTTCATTTCTATTACCTCCAATTTTTAACAAGCTGTATGCGATTTGTAACCGGACGGTTACATCATGAGAAGTACTTGTTAACAAATTTGTAACAATTATAGCATCTTTATTTCAAAAAATCAACCCCTTTACGGATTTTTTTTCAAACAATGTGATTTTCGGTTAAAATGCTTAACAATTGTTTCCGATTTGGAATCGTTTTTCAACTTATTAGTTACAATTTCGTAAATAATTGTCATCATTTGCCGATAACAGCGCAATATACGATCAAAACCCCTTCCCCATCGCTCCGCAGCAAACCGGCGCCCCTGTTTCGCTCCGTTTCCTTTTATATATAAATATCCGGCATTTTTGAAAGGATCGACAAGAAAAAGTCGCAATACATGAAAAAAAGCAATTGCAAGACCGCTTGTTTTATAGTATAATACAATTGAAGTGCATCGTTTGCACCGCTGTGCAGCTGCCGCAGCGCCTTTTGCCCGGCAAGATCATTGTAAACTCAGCTGTCGCGATAAAGTTTTTCCGAAGGCAAAGGGAGATCGGCAAGCCGTTTACGGCGGTGGTACCACCATACGTGCATCACACAGCTTATCACGACAGACTGAAAAACGGAAAGGATCAATACCATGAAAAAAGTGATCAGCGCGATTCTTGCACTCGCTCTTTGTGCAAGCGTGGCAGTTGCCGCCTCCGGCTGCGGCTGTCAAAAGTCCGGCGGAAACCCCGTTACCTCCAACTCCAGCGGCCCCGGATACAACATCGAGCCCACCAACCCCGACCTGGCAGAGGGCGATTTCAGCTTTTACCGTCTCAACGACAAAGAGGTCAAGGTGACGGTTTACAAGGGCACCTCCAAAAACGTGGAGATCCCTGCCGCTGTCGGCGGCGCCAAGGTGACGGTGATCGAAGCCAATCTGTTCCAAAATTCCGACATCGAATCGGTTAAAATCCCCGCGAGCATCACCGAGATCCAAAAGTATGCCTTTGCAGGCTGCCAAAACCTGAAGGAGGTCGTGATTCCCGAGGGCGTAAAAGTCATCGGCGTCAACGCTTTTTGGAACTGCAAAAATCTGAAGAAAATCACCCTGCCCACCACCTTGGAAAAGGTGGAATGGACCGCTTTCTCGGCAACCGGCATCCAGTCGATCACCATTCCCGAAAGCAGCACGTTTACCACCCTGACCGACAAGCTGTTTTTCCAGTGCCATAATTTGAAGGAGGTCACGATCCCCGTCACCATCACCAAAATCGCGGACGACACGTTCAGCGAGTGTGCCAAGGATTTGACCATCAAGGCATACGCCGGCTCCTATGCGGCGTCTTATGCCTCCGGTCACAAATTCAAGCTGTCGGAGATGGCGCGTGACGGCGGTTCGCAGCAGGACGGCGGTGAAACCCCGCAGGAAGAAGCGGATTACGAATAACTGTCAACAACCGCATCCGTTTGCGGTGCCAATTCTGAAAATGAGGTAGATTTTTATGAGCAACAAAGACTATCCGATCGTGGATAACTCCGAAAATTTTGAAGCGGCATTAACGCGTGTGCGCGCCGCGCAAAAAGAGTTTTCCGTTTTCTCGCAGGAGCAGGTGGACAAGATTTTTCTTGCCGCCGCCACTGCCGCCAACCGCGCCCGGCTGCCGCTTGCCAAAATGGCTGTCGAGGAAACCGGTATGGGCGTTGCCGAGGATAAGGTGATCAAAAACCATTTTGCGTCCGAGTACATCTACAACGCCTACAAGGACGTGAAAACCTGCGGCGTCATCGAGGAAAACAAGGTGTTCGGCACCAAAAGGATCGCCGAGCCCATCGGCGTCATCGCCGCCGTTATCCCCACCACCAACCCCACCTCAACGGCAATTTTCAAGGCGTTGCTGTGCCTGAAAACCCGCAACGGTATCATCATCAGCCCGCATCCCCGCGCCAAAAAGAGCACCATCGAAGCCGCCAAGATCATTTTGGAGGCGGCTGTGGCTGCCGGCGCGCCCGAGGGCATCATCAGCTGGATCGACGTTCCGTCGCTGGAGCTGACCAACATGCTGATGCAGGAGGCGGACTGCATTCTCGCCACCGGCGGCCCCGGCATGGTGAAGGCGGCATATTCGAGCGGCAAGCCCGCACTCGGCGTCGGCGCCGGCAACACGCCTGCGATCATCGACGAAAATGCCGATATCCTGCTCGCCGTCAACTCGATCATTCACTCCAAAACCTTCGACAACGGCATGATTTGCGCGTCCGAACAGAGCGTGATCGTCCATGAAAAGCTCTATGACAAGGTAAAAGCCGAATTCAAGGCGCGCGGCTGTTACTTCCTTGACCCCGCAGAAACCGAAAAGGTGCGCAAGACCATCATCATCAACGGCGCACTGAACGCGCGTATCGTCGGTCAGCGTCCCGTCACCATCGCGAAGCTGGCAGGTGTGGAGGTGCCCGAAAGCACCAAGATCCTCATCGGCGAGGTGGAATCCGTCGATATCAGCGAGGAATTCGCGCACGAAAAGCTCAGCCCCGTGCTGGCGATGTACAAGGCGAAGGACTTTGACGACGCCATCGCCAAGGCGGCGCAGCTGATCGCGGACGGCGGCTACGGTCACACCTCCTCCGTCTATCTCGACGCCGTCAACGAAACCGACAAGATCGACCGCTTTGCGGCAAAGATGAAAACCTGCCGTATCCTCGTGAACACCCCGTCCTCCCAGGGCGGCATCGGCGACCTGTACAACTTTGACCTGACCCCGTCCCTGACGCTGGGCTGCGGCTCCTGGGGCGGCAACTCGGTCAGCGAAAACGTGGGCGTCAAGCACCTGCTGAACATCAAGACCGTTGCCGAAAGGAGAGAGAATATGCTGTGGTTCCGCGCACCCGAAAAGGTGTATATCAAAAAGGGCTGTATGCCCGTTGCTTTACAGGAGCTGAAGGACGTGATGGGCAAAAAACGCGCCTTTATCGTCACCGACAGCTTCCTGTATCAAAACGGCTACACCAAGCCGATCACCGACAAGCTCGATGAAATGGGCATCCCCTACACGGTGTTCTCCGACGTGGAGCCCGACCCGTCGCTGCTGTCCGCGCAAAACGGTGCGGAAGCCATGCGCAAGTTTGCGCCCGACGTCATTATCGCGCTGGGCGGCGGCTCCGCGATGGATGCGGCGAAGATCATGTGGGTGCTGTATGAGCATCCCGACGTTGATTTCCAAGACATGGCGATGCGCTTCTGCGACATCCGCAAGCGCGTGTACACCTTCCCCAAAATGGGCGAAAAGGCCTATTTCATTGCCGTTCCCACCTCGTCCGGCACCGGCTCCGAGGTCACCCCGTTTGCCGTTATCACCGACCAGGAAACCGGCATCAAGTATCCGCTGGCGGACTATGAGCTGATGCCCAACATGGCGATCGTCGATGCGGACTTTATGATGAGCGGCCCCAAGGGCTTAACTGCCGCTTCGGGCATCGACGCCGTGTCGCACGCACTGGAAGCGTATGCGTCCATGATGGCGACCGACTTTACCGACGGTCTGGCGCTGAAAGCCCTCAAGGTGATTTTTGAATATCTGCCTGCCTGCTACGAAAACGGACAAAACGAACCCGTTGCGCGTGAAAAAGTCGCGCACGCTGCCACCATGGCAGGCATGGCGTTCGCCAACGCCTTCCTCGGCGTGTGCCACTCCATGGCGCACAAGCTGGGCGCGTTCCACCACATTGCGCACGGCGTTGCCAATGCCCTGATGCTCGAGCAGGTCATCCGCTTCAACTCCGCCGAGGTTCCCGCCAAGATGGGTACCTTCCCGCAGTATGACCATCCGCACACCCTGGCGCGTTACGCCGAGATCGCACAGTTCCTCGGCTGCGGCGGCAAGGACGACAGGGAGAGCGTGGAAAACCTGATCAACGCCGTCAACGACCTGAAAAAGAAGATCGGCATCAAGGATACCATCGCCGATTACGGCGTAAAAGAGGAGGACTTCCTGTCCACCCTCGACGAAATGACCGAGCAGGCGTTCGACGACCAGTGCACCGGCGCCAACCCGCGCTATCCGCTGATGCAGGAAATCAAGCAAATGTACCTCAATGCCTATTACGGCAACAACAAAGACGCGGTTTGATATCCCGATTACACACAGCAGCACCCCGTACCGGTCGGTACGGGGTGCTTTGCTGTTCAACAATATGACATTATTTGACGGTGACGCTGAAGATATCAAAATCACCCTTGGCAACCTGACCGTTGACCGAGTTGAACGCATAGATATACTGCGTTTTACCGATGTTGCTGACGACCGTTTCGTATCTGCCATAGCTGCTGTCGAGCAGCTTGGTGCCGGTGCGGGTTTCGATCAAATCGTACACATTGCCGGCAGATTGTTTGATGAACCAATCGCCGAGTTGATAACCCTGGATGTTGAACGCTTTATCCTTGAAGTTATAATACGAATTGCCCGAGCTGTCCTTTTGATACATATAGAAATCATAGCCATCAAACTTATCTTTTTCCTTGTCGCCGGTGAACAGCACGTTGCCGCTCTTGTCAAAAATGGTGTACAAGTCGTCCTTGTGCGCCGAATACACATCCTGGAACGCCTTGTCAAACTTGAGGGTGGTATAACGGTCGGTAAACGCCTTGGTGCCGTCGAGCTTATAGATACACTCGTCCGACAGCACAAAATCAGGCGTAACCTCGCTGAGGTAATCGCTGAATTCGGCGGAAACCTTTTCTCCTTTATCATTCAGCAGCAGATAGCTACTGTTATAGTTGCTGTCTCTCTTGGTGCCGACATAATAGGGCTCGTAGTAATTGCTGACTTCAAATTCTCTGGCGTCAAAGTTGAACAGCGGGGTGTCGTCGGTCGCGTACAAGCCGCTCTTGCCGTTGATTTCGAGCACATACGCGCCGTTTTGCAAAATCTTTCTGCCGTCGGTGATCGCTTTGCCTGCTGCGTCCGCCGTGTTTTCGTTGCCCTGGTCATCCTTGTAGATCACAAACTGACCCTTTGCCTCCACGCGGGTGGGCAGCGTGCCGGAAACGCTCGGCACCATTGCCTTTTTGACGGTGTCAAACACTTCCCACTTGCCGGTGTACAGCGTGTCGCCTTCGGAGGGACTCAGCGAGAACATCTTATCGGTGAAGTAAACCACTGCCTTGTCCTCATCCTTTGTTTCCTTATCGGCGGTCACCACACGGACAAATCTGTCGTTGAGTACGGTGATGCTGGCATATTTGCAGGGAATGATCTCGTTGCCGTCCTTGTCGATCAATCCGCAGGTGTTAACGTCCTTCGCGTTATTTTTCACCTGTCTGACAGCGATAAAGCCTTTGTCGGAACCTTCGCTGCGCGCTTCCTGCGCCGCCGCGTACACGGGACCGCTGTCCTTTTTGCCGTCCAGCGTCAACACGCCGTATTTGTCGCCGCTCTGGTAGATAATACCGGAGGAAGTGATGTCAAGCGAGCTGCAGTCCACATTCACTCTGCCTTCCTTGGTCACCAAAAAGCTGCCCATGGTTCCGCCGGCAGGCGTCGGTGTATTCTCTTCCTGTGAAGACTGCTCCGCCTTGCTGACGTCATCCGCCTGTGACTGGATGTCAGACGCCTGTGCAGACGCCTGTGAAGCCAGTGAAGCACCTCCCGTAGACACATCTCCGCCTGAGCAGCCCGCCAAGGCTGCGGTCGCTAACAAAGAAGCTGAGCACAATGCGCAAATAATTCTTTTTTTCATCCTATATATCCCCTTTCACGGAAAAAAGTTGTAGTATTATTATAGCGAATCGCATCCGTATTGTCAATCGTTGTTACAAAATAGTAGTACTTTTCCTTTCCTTTTTGTTGTGAATGCCCAGCATCTTCAAATTTATAGGCGTAATTCACAAAGATTTTTTTTATTTTTGCACGTTTTGCCCACTATACCTTTTTCAAAACTTATTGTATAATAGAAGAAGTGGGTAATACCCTCTCAAATTTAACTGCGAAAGGGACATAACAATGAAATTGGATACCATCATTGCAGAAAGACCGCATAAAACCATTTACCGCGACGGCGATTTGGTGGCAAAGGTATTTGACGAATCCTTCCCCAAGTCTGATATTTTGAACGAGGCGCTCAACCAGGCGCGTGTGGAAGAGACGGGTTTGAACATCCCCAAAATCGAGGAGGTCACCAAAATCGACGGCAAGTGGGCAATTATTTCCGACTACATCGAGGGCAAGACGCTGAAAGAGCTGATGGACGAAAACCCCGACAAAATCGACGAATATATGAACCTGTTTGTGGATGTGCAGCTGAAAATCCTCAGCAAGAAATGTCCGCTGCTCAAACGCATCAAGGACAAAATGCAGGATAAAATCAGTCAGGCGGATTTGGACGCCACTACGCGCTACGAGCTGCACACGCGGCTTGCCAGCATGAAAAAACACAACAAGGTGTGCCACGGCGACTTTAACCCCAGCAACGTCATCATCACCCCCGACGGCACGCCCTATGTCCTCGACTGGTCGCACGCCACACAGGGCAACGGCGCAGCGGATGCGGCGCGCACCTATCTGCTGTTTATGCTGAACGGACAAAAGGAGCTGGCGGAAAAATACATCAAGCTGTACTGCTTCAAGAGCGACACGGCGCGCCAGTACATCAACAACTGGATGCCGATCGTTGCGGCGTCGCAGTCTGTCAAGGGCAATCCCGAGGAACGCGAGATGCTGCTGTCCTGGGCAAACGTGTTTGATTATCAATAACCATCAGGAAACCCTGCCCCGCAGCATCCGTTTTTGGCTGTGGGGCATAATTTGGAGGAAATATATGAACAAAGCACCCAATTATTTGACCTATCCAAAACAATTCACACCCTATAAGTGGTACAAGCCACTGCTGGTCGCCTTGCTGGCGCTGTGCTTTTACCTGCTGTTTTCCATTGTCTTATCCGTGATCGCCGGCGTTCTGGCATATAATCAGGGCTATGACCTGCAAAAAATGCTTAACGGCGGCTATGACACCCTGGACGCCTACTCGCCGCTCGGCGCGGTATTATCGCTCGGCAGCGTGGCGCTTATCCTGCCTGCGCTGAGAATCGGCAACCGCATTGTCAACGCGCGGCCGTTTTCGTCCTACTCCTCCTCGCGCGGCGGCTTTAACAAGAGCGTGTTTTTCAAATGCTTCTGCGCGGCGCTGGTATTGGTGGGACTGCCCCTGACACTGCTCTCCCTGTTTTTGGAGCCACACACGGGCCATGTAAAGTTCACCACGCTCGGCTTTATCCTCTGCACCGTCCTGCTGCCGCTGCAATGCGCCGCCGAGGAATATATGTGCCGCGGCTTCCTGATGCAGATGTTCGGCTCGTGGATCAAATTCCCCGTGATCCCGATTCTTTTGCAGACGGCTGTTTTTGCCGCCTTGCACCCCTATAACCTCATCGGCGTGATCAGTGTCGCCGTGATGGGCGCTATTCTCGGTGTATGCGCCGTCATCACCCGCGGCTTGGAATCAAGCTGTGCGCTGCATATCGTCAACAACATGACGGCCTTTTACCTGGCAGGCTTTGGCTTTGGCGGTGTGAGAACCGAGGTACAGCCGGTCGATTTGCTGACCACCGGCGGTTTTTGCTGCCTGTATTTGCTGTTTATTATTTTCGCCGATAGAAGATTCGGCTGGTTTGACCATATCCAAACGAACGAAGTCACCACGTTCAACGAGAGAATCGCGGGACACCACATGTAAAGCATGATCGTAATGACGCACGCCCCGGAGCACCAAACGGTGTTCCGGGGCGATTTTTTGGATTTCTTTTATTTTTCGCGGTTCAGACGGAAATTCACAGAGCGGCGGAGGTATTCCAAATAATCCGCGTCACGGCACATCGCCTTGCCGGGCGCATCGGACAGCTTGGCAACCGGTCTGCCGTTGACGTATTGCAGCTTGATCACGATATTGAGCGCCGGCTCGCAGGTGTCGTTGGAGCAGAAGGTGCCGATGCCGAAGCTGACCTTGGTTTTGTCCTTGAAATAATCGTACAGCGCCTGTGCGCGGTCAAAATCGAGGCTGTCGGAAAACAGCAGCAGCTTGGTTTTGGGATCGACGCCGTAGCTTTCGTAGTGGCGGATCATTTTTTCGCCCCACTCATAGGGATCGGCGCTGTCGTGGCGCACGCCGCTGTAGTTATTGACCATGGAGCGGTTGAAATCGCGGAGAAACAGGTCGGTGGTGATGGTGTCGGTCAGCGCGGTGCCGTTGTCGCCCTGGTATTCGTCGTACCAGTCCCGCATGGCGTAGTGGTTGGTATAGGCGAGCGGGATCTCGTCGATGCCCTGATACATCTGCACATACTCATGCGCATAGGTGCCGATGGGCGTCAGATGGTATTTCATGGCGAGGTACACATTGGAGGTACCCACGCATTTGTCGGTCTCCTGCGTCAGGCGGCGCACCACCACATCCTCCCATTCGCGGGAGAGACGGCGGCGGCAGCCAAACTCGGCAAAGCGGAAGGTGTAGGTGCCGTCGTTGAGCGCCTTGATTTTGCCGTCGAGCTTTTCTTCGGCGGATCGCCGCAGCGTTTCGTAGTCGTAGCGGAAACGGAAATACACCTCGTTGACGATCTCCAGCAGATAGATCTCAAACTGCATGGCGGAGAACAGCGGACCGTCCACCACGATCTCCAGCTCGCCGCCGGCGGTGCGGCTGACGGTGACATAGTCGCGGATCGGATGCCACAGGCGGAGAAATTCCACGTAATCGTCCTTGATAAAGCGGATGGAGCGCAGATAATCCAGCTCCTCAGCGGTAAATTGCAGCGTGCACAAATGATCGATTTGCGCGTTGATTTCCGCCTCCATTTCCTCCGTAAACACGATGTCCTTGTTGCGGCACTTGAAATAATACTGTCCGCATAGGTCGGTATGCTTGTGGAAAATGACCTGATCCATATTGAACTTATATAAATCGGTATCCAGCAGGGATACGACGATCGGTTGTAATTTCATGATCTTTCATCCTTTCTGCATGTCCTACAGGCTGTCTGTCTCCAAATTGTCCTTGGCGGCGAGCACCGTTTGCCGCATACTGTCATAATCGTCCCACAGCGCCGGCGGCGTATATGCCTGCCAGTCCGCGCGGTTGTCCTCCAAAAAGAAGGTGCGCATACGCGTCGCAGACATGTCGATGGTTTTCGGCACATACAGCTCCGCCACGGTGACGCCCACCGAGCTGTCAAACCAGTCGATGCGGCGCGTTTCCTTGCCCGACACCAGTAAATCGGGCGTCTTTCCGAAACGGCGGCGCACATTTTGCAGCACATAGTCGCCCCATTTGGCGTTGTTGCCCACGCCGATGTCGGGCAGCGGATAGATTTCCACACGGCTGCCGAACACCTTTTGCAGCATTTTTTTGCGCGCTTCATAGGTGAACGGATTTTTCAGCGTGCCCGATTCCTGCGACGAACCGATAAAAATACCCACGCGCCTGCACACGTTGCACGCCTTTTCCACCATATCCAGATGCCCGGTGTGGAAGGTCTGAAACCGGCCGACGATAATGCCTAATTGAAATGCTTTGTCCTTCATAACGTTCCTCACAGCTTGGGATCAAAGGCAGGCATCAGCTGCAATTTAAACAGATTCATTTGATGCAGGCGGTCAATGCGTGCCTTTTTATCCTGATCCTCTATTTTGCCGGTGCGGATGTAGCGGTCGAGCTCGGCGTAGGTGAAGCCGAGATTTTCCTCGTCGGTTTTGCCGCACAGGCCGTCGATGGGCACCTTGTCCACCAGCACGTCGGGCAAGCCGAGCAGTCTGCCGATTTGCTTCATTTCATCCACGGTCAGCATGGAGCACGGGCTGAAATCGCCCACCGAGTCGCCGTAGCGGGTGGAATAGCCCACCCAGTCCTCCGACAAATTACAGGTGTTGGCGACGCGTCCGTTGCGGCTCTGCGACACGGCGTAGAGCGTGGACATGCGAATGCGCGACGGCAGGTTGGTGCGGCTCTGCTCGCTGAGCGGGAACGGCACGGCGTTCGTCACGCCGTCCACGGCGTCCTTGATGTTGACGATATAGTGCTCGATGCCGAGGGTGTCCACCAGCAGCTGCGCCATGTCGATATCCGCCTGCTCGCCGCAGGGCATCAGCACACCGATGACGCGCTCCTTACCCAGCGCCTCGACGCACAGCGCCGCCACAATGGAGCTGTCCTTGCCGCCCGAAATGCCGACAACGGCGTTGCAGTCCTTTCCGTTTTTTTCAAAAAAGTCGCGTATCCACTGTACGCATTCATTTTTAACTTTTTTCGCGTTAAATGCCATAATACATCCTCCGTTAGTCGTTTATTTCATTTCAATTTGGCAGCTTTGCATGGTGGCAAGCGCCGCCTCGTGTGCCTGCGGGGTCACGCCCGCGCAGCACGCCGCGTCCACAGCGATGGGCGCCTCGGGAAATGCTGCTTTGAGCAGCAGCGCGTTGCTGACAACGCAAATATCGGTGCACAGCCCGATCAGCTCCAGCGTAAAGTCATCCTCTCCTGCTGCCGCTTTCACCAGCTGCGGCAAATCGACGGCGCCGAACGTCCGCTTTTCCACTGCGGTGTAGCCCTTTTCCTCCAGCGCAGCGGCAACGGTTTTGTCGAGCTGCCAGCCGCCGGTGCCCTTGATGCAGTGCGGCACAGGGAGATGCCTTCCCTCGGCAGTTTCCATATAATTAGCAAAGTGCGTGTCAAAGGTCGCGAAGATCTCGCCGTCAAAGGTGCGGATCTTTTCCGCGACCTGCGGCACAATGGCAACGGCTTCCGGGGTGCCGAGCGCACCGTCCACAAAATCCTTCTGCATGTCCACAACGATCAAAAAGTGTTTCATACGGTTCATCCTTTCAACAGTTTTCTGCGATAGAGCTTGGCGGGGCGGTGCCCGGCGCCCTGCGTGTAGGCGTCTGTCTCCTCCACCAACGCCGCCACCTTCCGGCGAAAGTTAGCGGGCAGCACCGAAATGTTCATGATGGTTTCCTGCACGTTTTGCAGCTGCGTCAGCGTGAAGGTCTCCGGTAAAAAGTCAAAAATATAGTCAAATTCCCTGGCGCCGTCGCGCAGCGCACTCAGCGCGGTCGCGATGATACGCGCGTGATCAAAGGCGAGTCCGCCGCTGTCCTTGATCGCATACGCGGTTTTGCCGAAGTTGCTGCTCACCTCCGTCAGCACCGCCCGCAGCGAAATGTCGCCGTTGGTCAGCGAGAGAACCTCGTCGCCGTTTTCGCGTTCAAACTGAATGTCAAACCACCGGGCGTCGGCAGCGTCATCGCCCGACTGCCAATGCACCTTTTCTTCGCTGATGATCGACACAAATGCGTTGGAAATAATCCATCCGCGGGGATCGCGTCCCGGCTCGCTGAACAAGCCGACTGACATCAGCGCCGCAGGCTTGACGGCCGTTTCCTCCTCCACCTCGCGCAGCGCACATTGTTCGATGGTTTCATTGGGATTCAAAAAACCGCCCGGCAGCGCCCAACATCCCAAAAACGGATGTCCGCCGCGCCGAATCAGCAGCACCGACAGCTTGGTTGCCGCATTCTGCCGGTAGTTGTCGCTTTCCTCCGCACGGATGCGAAACGCGACAATATCGGCAGTTACCGAGGGACGCGGATAATCGTCCTGACGGTAAGCGCTTAAAAATTCCTGTTCCGAAGGCATGGTATCATCTCCCTTGTTTTTTACAATTTAATAATAACATATCCATAATAACATGTCAAGTATTTTTTGAAATGTTATTGCTTTTTTTTTCAAAAAGTGCTATGCTGTTACATTATTGAAGGAGGCGCTTTATATGAAAAGATTTTTTTCCTGTTTATTGGCGCTGGTGCTGACCGGCTTACTTGCCGGCTGCGGCGCACGATCACAACAAAGCAGCGAGCCCTCTGCCACTGTTGACAGCCCTGCCGTCCCCGGACGGCGTGCCACCGCAGACGCTGCCGAGGCAGGCATCCCGTTGGTCATCGACGCCGATGCACAGGCGATACTGGACAAAAAAGCGGCGGAATACAACCTGGAGGGCGTTGTCACCGTCATGCGCGGCGGAAAAATCATTTGCGAATACGCCGACGGCGTGGAGGATCCCGAAACCTACGAACCCATCGACATCAACTCCCTGTTTTGCATCGGTTCGGTATCCAAGCAGTTTGCCGCCGCCGCTATCGTGCTGTTACAGGAGCGCGGTATGCTGCATGTGGACGACACCCTGGGAAAGTATTATCCCGAATGTCCCTACGGCGACGAAGTCACCCTGCGGCAAATGCTGCAAATGAGCTCGGGCATCGCCGAATTTTACGACGTTGTCTACGACAGCCACAACATCAATGAGATCCCCATCGGCTATCTGAAAAAGACCGTCACCAACGACGAAACAAAGGAAGCAAACCGCAATGTATTGCAGGAATGGCTGTTTGCACAGCCGCTGGTATTCACCCCCGGCACCGAAAATGTGTACACCAACTCCAACTACTTTTTGCTGGCGCGGATCGTGGAGCAGGTTTCGGGGATGCCCTATGAGGATTTTATGCGTAAAAACTTTTTTGAGCCGCTGCATATGGACAACACCGGCTTTATCGACGACACGATGGACGATCCGGAGCTGGCGGAAAACGCGGAAGAAGCACAAACCGTCTACGTCGGCATCACCATGGGCTTGGGCGACGTGATCTCCAACGCGGCGGACATGCAGCGGTGGATGGCGTCCTTTTGCAACCACACCATCCTCAGCGCCGAAAGCATCGCCGAAATGACCGCCGACAGCGGACTCGGCTACGGCTACGGCGTGGTGCCCGACGGCGAAGGCGGCTGGTTTCACTCCGGCATTTTCACATCCTACAAGGCGTTTGACTTTGTGAACGCCGGCCGCAGCTTTGCGCTGTTTGCCGTCACCAACAACCAGGCCGCTGTCACGGATGACTTGACCGACCTGTGCAATGAATTGGTTGCGCTGCTGATGGTCTAAATTTGCGCGAATGATTGACGTGAAAACAAAAAAGTGCTATACTAATTCCGGTAATTTTTGGAAACGAAAGGAAGTATGTACAATGTATGTTACCTGTTTGGATCTTGAGGGCGTATTGGTGCCCGAAATCTGGATCGCGTTTGCCGAGGCGTCGGGCATTCCCGAGCTGAAAAAAACGACGCGTGACGAGCCGGATTACGACAAGCTGATGCAGTACCGCTTGGCGATCCTCAAGGAGCACGGCTTGGGCTTGAAGGAAATCCAGGACGTGATCGCGACGATCGACCCCATGGACGGCGCCAAGGCATTTTTGGACGAGCTGCGCTCGCTGTGCCAGGTCATCATCATCAGCGACACCTTTGCGCAGTTTGCCGCGCCGCTGATGAAAAAGCTGGGTATGCCCACCATCTTCTGCAACGAGCTGGTGGTCGGCGACAACGGCGCCATCACGGGCTATAAAATGCGCTGTGAAAAGTCGAAATACACCACCGTTAAGGCGCTGCAGTCCTGCGGCTTTGAAACCATTGCCAGCGGCGACAGCTACAACGATTTGGGCATGATCAACGCCAGCAAGGCGGGCTTCCTGTTCAAAAGCACCGACAAAATCAAGGCGGACAACCCCAACCTGCCCGCGTTTGAAACCTACGACGAGCTGTTGGCGGCGATCAAAAAGGAATTGGTTTAACAGAACATAGCAAAAGGCTGACCGCGCGGTCAGCCTTTTGTTGTTATGCCGTATTTCTTTTTCATATCAGATACATTTGAGCGAAGCCTCTGTTTCCATCTCATTGTATCATAACAGGGGCGACCATTGGTCGCCCGCAGATCGGAAGCGATGTGTTACCATGGCAGATACGGTCAAACAGGAAAACACACCTCGGGCGAGCACTGCTCTCCCCTACGTAGTGACAGCTGCAAGCCCTGTCGCTACGGTTATCGTCTGTATTACACGTTCCGCAGCAGCAAAAAGCTTTGCGGCTGCATTTTGGCGGTGCCGTTTTCCATGACGGCCTCGCCGATCTTATACACCACGTCGCCGTCCCAGTCGGTTTCGATCTCCGCCGGCTTGTCAAGCGGATTAAAGAACATCATCAGGCTGCCGCGGCGGTAGGCAAAGGGGATCTGATTGCCTTGCACTAAAAACTCCAGCTCGCCGTTGCCGTGCAGGTCGTCGTACTTGTGGCGCAGGGCGATGAGGTCGGTGACGACGCGGTAAATGCTGTCGGGGTCGTCCTTTTGGTTTTCCACTGTCGGCGCGTCGTCGTGCATATCCACCGGCAAATACGGATGATCGCTTTCGGAAAAGCCGAGATTTTTGCCGGCGCACCACTGCATGGGCGTGCGCGAGCCGGTGCGCGAAAAGCCGCCCTCCTTGCTGATCAGATCCGCTTGGTAGCGCATTCCGATCTCATCGCCGTAGTACAAAAACGGCACGCCCGGCATGGTGAAAATAAAGGCGTTGACGAGCTTGATCGCCTGCTTGTCCAGATAGGCGGTCACGCGCGGCATGTCGTGGTTGTTGGTCATAAAGCTGATGTAGCCCTTGTCCTTGGTGCGGTTGTAGGCAGGCAGATATTCCTCGGCAAAGCCCCGAAGGTCGCCCAAGCCGTTTTTGTTGAACACCGCCAGGTCTCCCCACTCGCCGAAACGGAACAGGCGGCTGTAGCCGTTGCCGTAGTGGTCGAGATAGAAGTCCATGTGGAAGCCTGCGTTGGTGATGGCGCGGTCAGGATGGCACCATTCGCTGACCATCGCCGCCTCCGGATATTCCGCGTCGAGCATATCGCGCACGCCGCGCCAGATTTTGGCAGTGGCGATTTTTTCATCGTCGTTTTTCACCAGTGAATCCGCCATGTCCACACGGAAGCCGTCGGCGCCCTTGTCCAGCCAAAAGCGCATGATCGCCTTGATCGCCTCGGCGGTGCGCAGGCAGTCGGGATGATCGGGCGGCAGCTGCCACTCGGGATGGGTGATCTCATAGAAGCCGTAGTTGAGCGCGGGCTGCGAGCTGAAATAGTTGACCATATAGTTGCCGTCGCGCTGGCAGACGCCGCACATCATACGGTATTCGGGCGGCGCGTCCCACACGCTTTTGGTAAAGATATAGCGGTTGGACAAATCACTTTCCTTGGCGCGCTTTGCCGCCAAAAACCACGGGTGGGTGTCGGAGGTGTGTCCGGGCACCAAATCAAGCAGGATCTTCATGTTTTTACGGTGCGCCGCTTCAAACAGCCGCACCAGATCCTCATTGGTGCCGTAGCGCGGCGCTACCCTGTAGTAGTCGCGCACATCGTAGCCGGCGTCCATAAAGGGCGAATCGTATACGGGGTTAAGCCAAATGGCATTGCAGCCAAGCCCCTTTACATAGTCGAGCTTTTGTATGATACCGTTGATGTCGCCGATACCGTCGCCGTTGGAATCGTAAAAGCTCTGCGGATAAATTTCATAAAATACTGCGTCGTTGAGCCATTTTGGCATTTTGATGCACCCCTTTTGGTTATTTGCTTTCAGTATATCATTTTTATTCTAATTTGGCAATATAATTCAACGATATTATTTCCAATAAAAATCACTTGCAAAATTCCCTTTTCGCGCATATGATGGTGATATATGACGCTGATAAGGGGGCATGGTGTTTTGACGATCACACAATTGGACGGACAGCGCGTGTTGGTGGTGCTGGGCAACAAGGATATGCGGGACTTTGCACTGGATTTTGGCGAGATGGACATGGAAGACGCGCACGCGCGCAAAATTTTGCTGCGGCTGACGCGGCTTGCCTGCCGCAAGTCGGGCATCGACACCCGCGGCAAGCGCGTGCATATCGAGGCGCTGCCCATGGGCGAGAGCTGCTATTTGCTCGTCAGCGTGAACGGCGGCACCAAGCGCTACCGTCTGAAGCACGGCGGCAGCCGCGGCTTTGTGTTTGCCGACGCCACCGCCTTTTTGAATGCGGTAGAGGCGGCGTATCGCTCGTCCTATTACCGCGCCAAGGTCGCTGCCTACGCCTATCGCGGCGGCTACGCGCTGGTGTTTGACTATCCTGCCCTGCCCCGCTCCCTGTGCCGTTTGCTGCATGAATTTACGGAAGCATCCGGCGGCGCGCTGTTCGCCGCCCGGGTACGCGAAACAGGCAGGCCGCTGTGTACGCACAACGCCTTGACGGTGATCGGGCAGGCGTTGCTGTAATCTGTGGCTCATCCCTAGAACCAGTGGGTAAAAACTGAATAAAAAGAAAAGTCACGTTG
>CAMKOU010000018.1 GCA_946414505.1 uncultured Clostridia bacterium
AATCGACGGTCAGTCGGCGACAGGCGATCCCGAAGCGAAAGCCAACTTTGAAAAAATCATCGACGCAGTTGAAAGCCTGATGCACAGCGACGCACTGCAATTTACCAATTTCACCTGCACCACCCTGCCCCAAACGGTGTACTACTCCCCCGACGGCACCTCGGTGCGCACGTGCTTTACCGAAGCCATCCGCTTTAACGACGCCAACGGCAGGCAATATGATCTGGAGCTGCTGGTGGACACCGAAACCTATGAAATTTTGGACGTCAACACGGAGCACGAACGGCTCGGTGTTTCCGCCTCGGGCAAGGATATCCGCGGCGACACCAAGGAATTCACCGTCAAGCAGGACGGCATGTCCTCGTACATCATGGAGGACGAAGACCGCAACATCAAGGTGTTTTCCGCGAACGGCAACACGCTGGTGCGCACCTATGCGCTGGCGGATCGCAGCGGCAAAAAGTATATTATCTCCGAAGGCAGGATATATGACGAACAGGGCACCGAATATTTTATCAGCGACGACGATACGGCGCTGGTGGACAGATCCGGCAGGATCGTCGCGACGGAGGACGACTTGGACTACGACTGGTATTTTTCCGGCACGCCCGCCAACAACATCACGCCTGCCGCCGACACATCGACGACCTGGAAGGACCCGAAGGCGGTCACTGCCATGTCAACCGTCAAAACCGCCTATGATTTCTACCACAACGAGCTGGGACGCCGGGGCTTTGACGCCCGCAACGGCAAGGTGTATGTGTTTTTTGACGACGCCATGGACGGCGACAGCGAAAACGCCTATTCCTCCACCAACGTCTCCGCCACGGCACTGTCTATCGGCGCCGACAATTCCATGGAGATCGACGTGCTCGGCCATGAATACACCCACTCGGTCATCAATTCGATCGTGGAGCTGCCCTATCGCGGCGAAGCAGGTGCGCTGAATGAAGCCTATGCGGACATCTTCGGCGAAATCATCGAAGACTACCGGGACGGGGGACTTGACAACAGCAACGACTGGCAATTGTCCGGCTTCCGCGATATTGCCGATCCCGAAAAGGACGGGAATCCGTCGGTGTATCAGGGCAAAAACTGGGCGAGCACTTTTTCGATCCCCAACATTTTGAGAAACACACCGCTTGAGATCATTGACATTTTCACCGACAACGGCGGCGTACACACCAACAGCACCGTCATTTCCCACGCGGCGTATTTGATGCATCAGGGGATCGACGGCACAGAGGATAGTAAAATCAGCACGGATCTGCTGGCGAAGATCTGGTACCGCTCGATGTTTTCACTGCATTCCGACGAAACCTTTGCCCAGTGCGCCGCACATGTGTATGAGGCGGCTGCCCGCACAAAGGAGCTGAGCGACCGGCAGCTGCAATGTGTGCGTGAGGCGTTTGAAACCGTGGGGCTGCCTGTGGACACGGCAGTGCCCTTTACCGCCGCACGCGGTGCAGAAATACATGTGATCAATAAAACCGGCGTGCCGCTCAACCGCTTCCACGTTGTTGTCACCGATGACGGCGGCGCCGTCGTGGATGAACAGGACGCCGCCGGCAGCTACGTCCTAAACGAAAAAGAGGGAACCTATGTGGTAACGGTTTCCGACAGCAGCAGCGAAAGCAGCGAACCCTTTGCCAAGTGCATTCACGTGATACCCGCCGGCGACAACGACAGCGGCTATGTCAACATCCTCACGGATTATGAATAACAGGGTTGGATCAAGGAGAAACAGATGAAACGCTCGCTTTTTTGGAAAATGGCACTGGTGCTTTCGGCAACTGTCCTGTTGGTGGAAAGCGCGTTGTTGGTGGTGATGTACCACGTTTCCTATCAAAACAGTTTGACGCACAATACCGAAGACATCCGTCGCTTTGCTGCGACGGCCGCCCAGTATTTTCAGGCATACGACCCCTATGACCTCAAGGATTGTGCGGACTGCAACGACCTGTTCAACACCCTTTGCGAGGATCTGGATCTTTCCTATTTATACGCGATTCGTCCCGATACGGAAAAAAGGGATGAAACCTATTTGGCGCTCGGCAGCAGCAAAAGCTTCCGCAATTTGGTGGACGGACAGCGATATACGGGCTATGTTTCCAAGGGCACGCTGACCGACGCGGAGCTGCAGGCATTCAACGGTGACAAAAGCGGCGTTACCGCGCACGAACAAAACCAATTCGGCGATATGCTGATTTGCTATATGCCGGTGGAGCGTTATTTTGACTCGAAAACCAGCGCCTACGTTGAAAAAACCGTCAGCTTTATCGGCGCGGAGATTTCGATGGACGAGGTGATGGCGCTGTCCCGCAAAAGCTTTCTCAATATCACTCTCCTGACGCTGCTGCCCTCGCTTGCCATTTCCGCGGCGATAGCGCTGTTGCTGTATTTCCTCATTTCGCGTCCGCTGCGCGTCATCAGCGAACGCATGAAGCATTTTGTGGAGGATCGCAGCAAAAACTTTGAACGTCTGCCGGTCAAGGGCAACAATGAATTTGCCGAAGTGTCCGCCTCCTTCAACACCATGGCGGAGGAAATAGACCGGTATTTAGCGCAAAGTGTCGAGATGAACCGTCAAATGACAGAGCTGCAAATCGCACGTTCCATCCAAATGGGACTGCTGGAGCCGGAAACCTTTTCCAACACCACAGCGGAAGTTAGCGCCTTTATCCGCCCGGCAAAGGACGTCGGCGGCGATCTATATGATTATTTGGAGCTGGAGGACGGCAAGATCTGCGTCATGATCGCCGATGTATCCGGCAAGGGCGTGTCGGCGGCGCTGTTTATGTCTCGTGCCGTCACGCTGCTGCACCAGTATGCCGAGGCAGGCCTGCGGCCGTCACAACTATTGTACGAATACAACAACCACCTTGCCGCGCACAATTCCAACCTGATGTTCATCACCACCTTTGTCGGCATTTATGACCCCGTCGCTGGCACCCTGACCTACAGCAACGCCGGGCACAATCCGCCCTATTTGCTGTCCGACCGTTTGACGGCGCTCGACGGGCGACACGGTCCGGCGGCAGGCGTTTTTGCCGGTGAACCCTATGACGAACAAACCGTTCCCTTCCGTCCGGGCGACAGGCTGTTTATGTACACCGACGGCGTCACCGAGGCGAAAAACGACAGCAACCGGCTGTTTGGCGACGAAGCGCTGCAAAAGGTGCTGGAAACGGTGTTGCACGACGGCAGCGACATCATTGAAGCGGTGCTTGCGCAGCTGAGCGACTTTACGGGCGAAGCGCCGCAAAGCGACGACATCACCATGCTGATGCTGCGTGCCGTGCCGCCGGAGGAAACAAATTCATAAAACCAAACGTGCGCCGTCGGGCGCACCAACAGCAGCGCAGGATGCCATTCGACATCCTGCGCTGTTAACGTTTAGGCAATACCGCATCATTCAGGTGTGCGGATCGCCTTTATTCTGTTTTCCGATGTGCCGCAGCACGAAAAATACGCCGAATACATACACCACGGTGAGGGCGATATTGAGCGCCATCCACTCGCGGAACACGAACATCAGCACGACAAAGCTGACGCCGACGCCTGCCATGGCAAGGATAAACCCCGGGCGAAAGCCGCAGCGCTGCTTGGCATAGCGCCCGAGCAAAAACAGGCACACATAGTACAGCAGCAGCGAGCCGGTCAAAAACAGGATCTTCGGCACCAGCGCCACCCGGGTATCGCGCATAAATTCCAGCGCCACCGTGACGTTGTTCAACGCAAACACCAAAAAGACGTGTATCAAAATATACAGCAGCCCGTTGCTTTCGCGCTCGCGGTCAACGATGTGGTCATACAGGGTTTCATACGCCAAAAACAACGCGGCGACAATTAAAAACGCCATCAGCGAATAATACAGGCTGTTCAGCGTAAAGCCGCCCTCAAAATAGCCCGAAATGCCGATGATCATCTCGCCGAACGTGAACACCACATACAGCATCGCCCGTTCGGTGAGGTGCGGAAAATCGACCTTGAATGCGTTGGAATTGCTTTTCAGCGCAATGGACAACACAAAGCCCAGCAGGATCGCCGCCCACGACAGCTCGACGCCCGTGACAAAAAACAGCACCGTCGCGCCCGTCACGGCAACGGCTTCCGCCAGCAGCGGCAGCGCATACCGCCGGATCTGCGCGCACATCGCGCTGTCACCGCGGTAATGGCGCAGCTCCAGTAAATACTGTATGCCGAGATTCAGCAGGATCAGCGCCCACGCCACGTGGTACTGCACATAGTAGCCGTCCCAGTCGGTGCGTGTGCCCTCGGCAATAAAGTACATGAAAAACATGTTGGCAAACAGCGACACATGCTCGCGCACGCCGTTGCGCCCGAATAAATTGATGTAGTAGGTCGTGAAATTCCAGATTTGAATGACAGCGAGCGTGCACACGACATAGGTGAGGAACAAATGGCTGCTGAAAAAACCGTTTTCGGTGTGGTGCAGCAGCGAATTGTTGCGGCCGACCACAAAAACAAAAATCAAATCGTAAATCAGCTCGAGATATTCAACCTTTTTTTCTACCTTGGGAAGCAAGTGCATAACATCACCTCGCGGATGGGATGGGTCGGGATATTGAAACAGCGGCAGTCCGCACGGGCTGCCGCTTGTCGGTATTATTCCTCTTCGGTTTTTTGATAGAACGGCTCGATGTCCTTGACGGAGTTGCGTGCGAACTCCATGGTGATGGGCATGATGGTGAGCGCGTCCTCGTCGTCGATATAGGGCTTGGCGGCGTCGGCAATGCCCTCGAAGGTGCTGTTCATATCGCCGAGGAAGTCCACCACGATGAAGTAGCCCGTTTTGCCGTCCTTTTCAATCATGCGCAAATAGGCGGCGTTGACCTGCGGCTCGGTGCTGAGATGGTTGATCAGCGTCGCCATCAGGTCGATGGGATATTCCTTCGGCTCGCCGATCTTCACCTGTGTTCCGTTTTCGATGATGTTCTTTTTACGGCGCATGTAGTCGTACTGCTGCTTGATGGAAATGACCATCGGCTTGGGGAAGGTCACGCTCTTGCCGAAGGCGTTGATCACAAAGCCCTCGGTGTTGGACTTAGGATCCATCACCATGCCGGCAATGCTGTCAAAGTCGGTGACGACCTTGTGCGAGCCTGCCACGCCGTTCCACTTGTTCATTTCGTCCATGTCGGTGAACACGCCGAAAAACTTTTGCTTGGTTTGGTTGTTTTCGAGCAGACGGAACTGCACTTGTGTGGAATTGCCCATGACGGTTTTACCGTTTTGGGTGTGCGCCTGCGGAATTTGGCGCACGTTGGCAGGCAGGATGAACCGCGCCTTGACCACCTCGGTGATCATCGCGTCCACGTTGGGCTTGCTGCCGTCCTCCTGCATTTTGTCGATCGCGGCAACCAGTTCGGGGTTATGGATATCCTCTGCCGGCACCTGGCTGTTTTCTACTTTTAATTGATTATCACTCATGGTTTTCTTTCTTCCTTCCGTTATTGAATGGTGTAGGTTTTATTCGGCTCCACGACCAAACCCTTTTCACCGGAGCCGGGATATTGCGCGCCGCCGGTCTCGCCGCCGTCGTTAAAGATGATCAGCGGAGAGCTCCAGTCCTCGGTGAAGGTGTAACTAAAGGTGCCGTTGGCCTCCTTCGTCAGCTTTTCACCCGGCCAGTCGTCGTTGTAATCGTCCTTGGTGTTATAGATGTAGGCGCAGACGTCGTCCTTCCAGCCGTCGGGCTTTTGGAAAAACACCTTGGCGCCCTTGGCTATTTGATAAACGGTTTCAAAGGTGAACTCCACGCGCTCATAGGAGGGCACGCCCGCGCTGTTTGCGGCGCGCAGCTCCACCTTGACCACATCGCCCTGCGCGGGCTTTTGAAGGGTCAGCTTGTCGCCGTTTTTAAATTCCTTTTTGTCGCCGCCGTCGATGGCATAGGTGCCCTTGTCGGCATTTTCAAGCGTGAGGGTCACGTCGAGGCTGTTCTTGTCGGTTTTGAACACGGTGTCCGCCGCCACGCCGGGATTGGCTCTCGGTGTTGTTTCCTTGTAGCCGTCGTTGTAAAGCACGACCACCGTGTTTTCGGGGATCGGCTTGTCCGCTGTCAGCTTGCCGCCCTTGACGGTATAAACGGTCTTGCCGTCCACGCGGTCGGTGTAGCTGCCGTCGGGCAGGCTGACCGCAAAGCCGGCGGCGAGCGCCTTTTGGGTGTTGACGATGACCGCTCCCTTTTTGCCGCGTTCGATCAGGATCGCGGAGATGTCGTCATTGGGATTGACCAGCGCTTCGTCCTCGCCCTGCATGGCCAGACGGAAGCGGTTGACCGCCGCCACACGGGCGTCTGTATAGAGATCGTCGCCCTGCGGACCGATGCGGTTCATGCCCCAGTGGTTCTCTTCGCTGCTCATATAGGGACGCGCAAAAAACAGCGGCGTGCCGCCCTTGCGTGCCGTGATGACCGCCCAGCCGAGCAGTACCTGATCGTTGTTGAGATCGCGCCAGGTGCCGTCGTTGATATAGTTGTCATGCGACTCCACCCATGTCACGAGGTTTGACGGCGCGGTATCGATCCAGTATTCATTGACGCTGCCGGTGTTCAACACACTGTTGGCAACGGCAGCGCGGATCTTGCTGCCGTAGACGCTCGCGGTGGTTCTGCCGATCGCGGCGACATAGTCTTCAATGCGGTCGTTGCTGCCCTGCAGCACCTCGCCGTAAATGAATTTGTCGGCGTAATCCTTGGTTTCGGTTTTCAGCTTTTCCCAAAAGTTGTTTTGGAAGCCGTCGTCCTCCTTGGGGTCGTCGGGCAAGCCGATGTGCTTGGCGGTGTCAAAGCGGAAGCCGTCGGTGCCGCAGTCGATGCAGTCGTTGATAAACTTGAAAAAATATGCCTGAAACGACGGACGCTCGGTGTTGATGTCGGGCAAGCCGCCCATTTTGGCAGTGGTGCACTGCAGGCGGTCGCCGTAGTCCATGATGTCCTTTTCGTTGTGCTGATGGAACAGCGTGTCAAAGCTGCCGCCGCCCGCGTCGATCAGATCCTGCGCCACCTTGTCAAGCTGGGGCGTGGTGTGGTTGGCGATCACATCCACCAGCACGCTGACGCCGTATTGGTGCGCGGTGTCGCACATTGCCTTGAATTCATCGCGGGTGCCGAGCTGATAGTTGCCGATTTTGAAATCGGTGGGCTGATAGTGGTAGTACCACTTGCCGTCGCCGTACAGCTCCATGCCGCCGCCGTCGCCCTCCAGACACGCGTTGACGGGCGAGGTCTGCACGGCGGTAAAGCCTGCCGCCGCGATATCGGGCATACATTCGCGGATGGTATTGAAATCCCAGCTGAACGCCTGCAAGATCGCGCCGTCGGCGACCCGTGCCGCTGCGGAGGATACCGCGCTGTCAGCGGTGGCGCTGTCGGCAGCGCCTGCCTTTGTTTCCGCTTGGGACGCCGCCTTGGTTTCTTCCGGCAGTGTACTCGATTGGTTGCCGCCGCAGCCGCTCAGTGCTGCCGTGCCTGCCAACAGCATGGCTGCCAGCAGTGCAGATACTATTCTTTTATGCAATAAAAATCACCGTCTTTCTTTATAGAATGGATCATATCATCAATCAGTATACCATAAAAACGGTCAATAGGAAATAGCTATTTGCAAATTTTTCGGTGGAATTTCATGCAAGCACGCGGAGAAAAGCGTTTTCCTATCCCGGGCACACAAACGGGTGCGCCCCTACATAACCTATCTCAAATCAAGCGGCGACTTCGATCGCCGGGGCTTTGTCCCTGTCCCAGTTAAAAAACGGCGAATAGTCGTCAATAAAATATTGCTCGTCGGCGGTGCGGATGGTGAACTTTTGCGCGTCCACGTGCTTCCAACCCTCCTCGGTTTTGCTCAGGCACCACGAATGCTCGCTTTCTCCGTCGAGCGCACTGATGCCGTTGACGCGCAGCGTTTCCCAACCGCAGCGGTTGTAGAGGAGGCTCAGCATGGCGCCGTGGTGGAAGCACGAGCCGCGCTGCTTTTCAAAATACTGCACACACAGGTTTTCGTCGGTGTCGTCGCCGTCGGTGTTGTAGGGAATGGCATAGACAAAATCAAAGATCGCGCGTTTGTCGGTGCCGATGTCAAACAGCAGGTCGTCCGCCATCACGGGCAGGGTGCCGACGTTGTACTCTGTGAAATTCTGCACGTCTCCGAGTGCCTTGTTATACACCCAGCCGTATGTATCATTATATTTGACCTTGACCCATCTGCCGTCTGCGCTCGCACCGTATTGCTGCACCGTGCTGCCGGCGGGGACAGAGGCAAGCGAAGGGAATTGCCAGCCCGCCTGCTGACGCAGGGTGGCGTCGGCAACGGTGGTTTTGTCGGTGAAGCCGCTGTTGTCCAGCACCGTCACCCTGACCTGCGCCGACTTGCCGTTAAACGCCGTGCCGGTGATCGTCGTGCTGCCGGCTGCTTCGGCGGTGGCGGCGCCGCCCGCGTCGATGTTGACGATCCCGCTGTCGGCAGCACTGTACTTCGCCGCCGCAAAGCCCTCGTTTTTCGCGGAGGGCTGCAGGGTAAAGGCGGTTTTCTCTCCCTTTTGCAGCACCACCTCGTCGCACGGAAAGGCAACGGCGGCAGGCGCCTGCCTGACCGTGACATAGCACTTGGCGGTCAGCCGGTTGGGTGTCTGCACGGTCACGATGGCATAGCCCTCCCCCTTGGCGGTCATATTGCCCGCGCGTCCACAGACAGGACATCGGCGCGGTCGACCGCATAGACAGCGCCGTCGGCACTGCGGCTGTTGTCATACAATGCGCCGACAGGGCAGCTTTCCCCTACGCCCAGCGTCACCATCGGCGACGGCACGCCAACCGACGCCGGCAGACTTTCGCGGTTGACCGCCTGTGTCGCCGTTTGGGTGGCGGCTTCGGTCGCAGCAGTCGCGGCACGCTCCGGCGCCTCTGTAGCCGACAGACGGTTGGTGCCGATGATGGTGCCGATGATGGCGGCTGTCAAAATGATGCCTACCGATATCAAAATGGTTTTTAAATTTTCGTTCATACAAATGTCCCCTTTTTGCCGCCGCCTTACAATTGCAGCAATAAATCAAACAATTCCCGTACCCTCTCCTGTTCGCCGTTGAGATACAAATACCCAAACAGGCTTTCTAAGCCCGTGGCGCTGTGGTATTCGGCGACGGTGCCGTTTTTGGCGGTGGACTTCGGCGCGGCGTTTCTGCCGCGCTTGTAGATCGCCGTTTCCTTTTCGGTAAGGTGCGGCAGCAGCTTGGCGGCGTACTTTGCCTGGCTTTTGCAATTGACCATTGAAACCTTGCTGTTATTCAGCTCTCCCACGGGGCGGTTTGCCTGCCGCGCCAAATGGGTGCGCACCAGCAGATCAAACACGCCGTCGCCCACAAACGCGAGCGTCAGGGGCGAAAAATCATCGGTCGGATTGTGCATACCGTCACTTCCTTACTCCATAAAATCAAATTCCACGTCGTAGATCGACACGGTGTCGCCGTCCTGTGCGCCCTTGTCGCGCAGCGCGTCGATGACGCCGCCGTTGGTCAGCACCTTTTGGAAGTAGCTGAGGCTTTCGTAGTCGTCAAAATTGATGCCGCGCATGACCTGTAACAGCCAGTCGGCCTCCACCACATACACGCCGTTGACGTTTTTGACCGTAACGGTATGGTCGTCGAAGTCCTCGACAGTCAGCACCGGCGGCGGTTCCGGCTCGAACCGCGCGATCGGCGGCAGCTGCGACAGCATCTCCTGTATTTTTTTGAGCAGCGGATCCACGTCGTAGCGGATCGCCGCCATGATCGGGAAAAAGTCGTAGCCCTGCGCGTTGACATACTGCTTGAAGGCTTCGATCTGTTCGTCGGTCGCCATGTCGCACTTGTTGCCGGCGACGACCATCGGACGCTCGGCAAGCGCGGGGTTGAACTTGCGCAGCTCGTCGTTGATGGTTTCAAAGTCCTGCACCGGGTCGCGTCCCTCGCTGCCCGACACATCCACGATGTGCACCAGCATGCGGCAGCGCTCCACATGGCGCAAGAACTGGTGGCCGAGCCCTGTGCCCTGCCATGCGCCCTCGATGAGTCCGGGGATATCCGCCATGACGAAGCTCGAGCCTTCGCCCATCGACACCACGCCCAGCACGGGCGTGATGGTGGTAAAGTGGTAGTTGGCGATCTCGGGCTTTGCCTGCGACACCACCGACACCAGCGTGCTTTTGCCCACGTTGGGAAAGCCCACCAGTCCGACGTCCGCGAGGAGCTTTAATTCCAGCACCACGTCGTATTCCTCGCCGGGGAGTCCGGGCTTGGCAAAGCGCGGCACCTGCCGCACAGGTGTGGCAAAGTGCGGATTGCCCCAGCCGCCCTTGCCGCCCTTGGCGACCACATGCGGCTCATTGTCGGAGATATCGGCAAGGATGCGTCCGCTCTGTTCTTCTTTGATCACGGTGCCGAACGGCACACGGATGACAAGGTTTGGCGCGTTTTTGCCGTTGCACCTGCCGCCTCTGCCGTTTTCTCCGCGCTGTGCGGCGTATTTGCGCTTATAACGGAAATCGGCAAGCGTGGACAGGTTGGTGTCCGCGACAAAAATGATGTCGCCGCCCTTGCCGCCGTCGCCGCCGTCGGGACCGCCAGCCGCCACGTACTTTTCCCGGTGGAACGCCACCGCGCCGTCGCCGCCGTTGCCCGCCTTGATGTGGATATTCGCTTTATCTACAAACATTCGATCACCTGCTTTCGCGTTTTACAAAAAAACAGGGTGAGTAACATCTACCCACCCTTGCAATCAATATTACTGCTCTACAGGATACACGCTGGCGCGCTTTCTGTCCTTGCCCATGCGCTCGAAGCGGAGAACGCCGTCGATTTTGGCAAACAGGGTATCATCGGAACCCTTGCCGACGTTCTGACCGGGATGGATGTGTGTTCCTCTTTGCTTAACGAGGATGTTGCCGGCGAGTACCTTTTGACCGTCCGCACGCTTTACGCCCAAACGCTTGGACTCGCTGTCACGGCCGTTCTTGGTGGAACCCATACCTTTTTTATGAGCGAATAACTGGATATTAATGTGAAGCATACCTTACACCTCCGAAATTTTTAAATCAATATACTCTGCGTATTGCTTGGAAAGTGCGTCCAAATGCAGCAGCAGTCCGTTGAGGACAACCTGCGCCTTGTCCGCGTTTTCGTTTGACAGCTTTAGCTGTAAAAAGCCGTCGTCTACGGTAACGTCACAGGGGATCTCCTGCACATCGGTGAGGGTGTTTGCCGCCATGTATGCCGCCGAGCTGACCGCCGCGCACACAATGTCGCTGCCCTGCTCGGAAAAATCGGCATGACCGCTGAGGGTAAATCCCGTAACGATGTTGTTTTGCACCGTAAAAACCGCTTGGATCATCAGGCTTCGATCGAAGTGATCTTCACCTGTGTGTAAGGCTGTCTGTGACCCATGACTCTCTTTTCACCCTTTTTGGGCTTGTAGGTCGCCACTCTGATTTTTTTGCCCTTACCGTTTTTAACGACCTCTGCGGTCACCTTGGCGCCCTCGACAAAGGGAGTGCCGACCTTGATACCGTCGTCGGTGCCGACAGCTACCACGTCAAAGGTAACGGTGTCGTTTGCTTCCGCGTCAAGCTTTTCGATGAAGATGACTTCGTCGTTCTGTACCTTGTACTGCTTGCCGCCTGTTTGAATCACTGCGTACATAATTTCATTCCTTTTTATCAGTCTCGCTATGCACGGGTGAAGCGGAACCCGCCTGCTTTTGGGCGCAGTACGCCCTAACCCGCCATATGCGGCTTATATACTATACCATATCTGTGCATGGATGTCAAGGATTTTTTGATAGAGTGGAGGGTGGAGAGTGAAGAGTGAAGTGAAGGGCGGGCTCCGCCCGCACCCGATTTATATGGTTTTGACGGAAACCATTCCACTCTCCACTCTGCACTCTAAAAATAGAGCGTCATCAGCACGGCGTTTTCGGTGGGGTCGGTGTAGTAATTCCTGCGCTCGCCCACCTTGATAAAACCAAAGCGGCTGTACAGCGCACGGGCAGGCGCGTTACTTTCGCGCACCTCCAGCGTCACAAAGGCAAAACCGTGCTTTTTGCAATGCGTCACGAGCGTTTGCAGCAAAGCGGTTCCCACACCCCGGCAACGGTAAGCCGCATCCACCGCGATATTGTAGATGTAGCCCTCGTCAAGCACATAATTCATGCCGATGTAGCCGCGCACCGCGCCGTTTTCTGTTGCCACCCAAAAAAGCGACTGCGGATCGTCTGCCGCGCGCGCCAAGCTGTCATGCGACCACGGATGGGCAAAGCAGGCGCATTCAAGGGCGTACACGCCGTCGATATGCGCCGCTGTCATGCGTTCAATTCTCATCTTTATACTGCATCAAAATTTCATCCACACAGGTCACGAGGATGTCGCGGCACATGCGGTATATCATCTCACCGCCGCCGTAGGGGTCGGCGACGTGCAGCACCTCGATTTTGTCCGGCGGCAAGCCGATGCTCTGGGTGAGGATCATGGCGTGCTCCTCGGACATGCAATAGATTTTTTCAAAATCGCCGAGCTGGTAGTCATAGATAAAGTGCGAGCGGTGGCTGCTGATGTCCACGCCGATCTCTTGGCAGACCTTCACCGCGTCGGGCGACGGCGGCATACCGTTTACCGCCGCCATGCCGAAGCTGACGGCGCGGACGTGCACACCCTGTTCCTCCGCCTTTTTGTTGAAAATACCCTCTGCCATCGGGCTGCGGCAGGTGTTGCCCGTGCAGACAAAGGCGATAAATGTGCGTTTATCCTTTGGCATCGTACCACGTCCTTCCGATCGCCGCGTCCGCTGTGAGCGGCACCTCCAGCTGCACGGCGTTTTCCATTTCCTCCTGTAACAGCCGCGCCACCTTTGCGGCTTCTTCCTGCGGCGCCTCCACGATCAGTTCATCGTGCACCTGCAAGATCAGCCGGGCTTGCAGCCCTTCCGCTTGCAGCCGCTCGTCCACGCGCACCATGGCGATTTTGATGATGTCCGCCGCCGTGCCCTGAATGGGCATGTTGCGGGCGACGCGCTCGCCGAACGCACGCAGCATGTGCTTGCCGGAGCTGAGCTCGGGCAGATAGCGCCGTCTGCCGAACATGGTTTCCACATAGCCGTCCTGCTTGGCGCGCTCGACGACCTCCTGCATATATTTATCCACGCCGCTGTAGTGCGACAGGTAGTTTTTGATATACGCCGACGCCTCCTTGGTGGACACGCCGATGTCCTTGCCCAGCGAAAACGCACCGATGCCGTAGACAATGCCAAAGTTGACCGCCTTTGCCATGCGGCGCATGAGCGGCGTGACCATTTCGAGCGGCAGGTCAAACACCTGCGAGGCGGTGATGGCGTGGATGTCGTCGCCGTTGCGGAACGCGGCGATCATGTTTTCGTCGTGAGCAATGTGCGCGAGCACGCGCAGCTCGATTTGCGAGTAGTCCGCGTCCACCAGCACCCAGCCCTCGGGCGCACAGAAGAACTTGCGCATTTCCCTGCCCAGCTCGGTGCGGACGGGAATGTTCTGCAAATTCGGCTCGGTGGAGCTGATCCTGCCGGTGCGCGTTTCGGTTTGGTTGAAGCGCGAATGGATCCTGCCGTCGTCGGCGATCACCTTGAGCAAGCCCTCGCAATAGGTGGAGTGAAGCTTGGCAAGCATCCGGTATTGCAGCACCGACTCCACAACGGGATGTTCGTAGCGCAGGCTTTCCAGCACCTCGGCATTGGTGCTGTAGCCGCTTTTGGTTTTCTTTTTGGCAGGCAGTCCCAAATCCTCAAACAGCACCTTGCCGAGCTGCTTGGGCGAATTGATGTTGAACGCGCTGCCTGCTTCGCGGTAGATGTCCGCTTCCAGCTGTGCGATCTGCGCCGACAGCATTTCGCCGTAGTCGGTGATGCCCTGCCGGTCAACGGCAAAACCGACGTTTTCCATTTTGGCAAGCACGTGCGCCAGCGGAATTTCGATCTCGTTGAGCAGCTTTTCCTGCCCGTTCGCCCGGATCTCGCCCCACAGCTTTTCGCAGAGCCTGTCATACACCGCCAGCGCACGGTAGGGCTTGTGCGCCTCGTTGTCGGTCGCAGGCAGTTCGATTTGATTGGCGGCACACAGGTTGTCGTCGGTGTAATCCTTGGACGACGGCTCCAGCAGGTACGCTGCCAGCTCCACATCAAACAGCGGCGCACGGACAGATATGCCGTGCTTGTCCGCGTAGGCGAACAGCGCCTTGCTGTTGCGCGTGAAAAGCTGCCTGTCGCTGTCCGCGAGGAGGCTGTCAAACAGCGCCGCGTCGTGTGAGAGATACACCGTGCCGTTTTCCATAACGGCAAAAGCTTTTAATTCGTTATCAGAAATATCAAAGGATAGATAGATTTTTTTATTCTTTAAAGGAATATTTTCATCTTCCTCGACGGTCAACGCCGCCGCCGGATCGACTTCTTGCGCAGGAACAGCGGCGGCTACCAAGTCGTATTTTTCGATCAAAGAAAATAATTCCAGCCTTGCCATATACCGCGCACAGGCGGCGCCGTCCTGCATCTGCACCGTGTAGCGGTTGATATCGGTGTCCACCGGCGCATCCCTGACGATCTCGCCGAGCATACGGCTGAGCAGGGCGTTGTCCTTGGAGGCGAGCAGCTTTTTGCGCACGCCGTCCTTGATGTCCAGCTCGTCGAGGTGGTCATAAATATACTGCACGCTGTGGTAGCGCCGGATCAAATCGGTCGCGCCCTTGGGTCCGATGCCTGCCACGCCGGGAATGTTGTCGGAGCTGTCCCCTTGGATCGCCTTGATCTCGATCAGCTCGGCAGGCGTGACGCCGTAGTCCTCCCGTATCTTTTCGGGCGTGTACAGGATATCGTCGCGGTTGGTGCACAGGTGCACAAAGGTCTTGTCGCTGACCAATTGCAGGCTGTCGCGGTCGCCGGTGGCAAGCACGCATTCGTCGCCGCGCTGCTCACACGCCGCAGCGAGCGTGCCGAGGATATCGTCCGCCTCGTAGCCCTCACAGGTGACGAGCGTATAGCCCAGCAAGCCCAGCAGCTCCTTTAACAGCGGCATTTGGCTTGCCAGCTCGGGCGGCATACCCTTGCGCGTCGCCTTGTAGCCGCTGTATGCCTTATGGCGAAAGGTGGGCGCCTTCAAATCAAAGGCGATGGCGACCGCGTCGGGGTTTTCTTCTTTTTCCAAGCGGCGCAGCATCGTTAAAAAACCGTAGATCGCGTGAGTAAACTGCCCTTCCTTATTGGTGAGCGGGCGGATCCCGTAATACGCGCGGTTGACGATGCTGTTGCCGTCCACAACCAGTAATCTCATAGTTTATACATCACATCCGTCACAATTCCGTTTTGATAGTAAATGCGCGGCACGCGCTTGCCTACCAGACACACCACCTCATAGTTGATGGTGCCGGTGTTTTCGGCAAGGGTGTCGGCGGTCGGCTCGCCGCGTTCGCCGCTGCCGAACACGATGACTTCGTCGCCGACGCGCACATCGTCGATGTCGGTGACATCGAGCATGGTTTGATCCATGCAGATCCTGCCGACGATCTTGGCAGGCTTGCCGTTGACCAGCATATAGCCGTCCGCGGCGTTTTGGCGCACATAGCCGTCGGCGTAGCCGATGGGAACGGTGGCGATTTTCATGTCCTTTTCGGCGGTATAGGTTCTGCCGTAGGAAATGTCCGCGCCCGCTCGCAGGGTCTTGACATAGGCGACAGTGGTTTTCAGCGTCATGGCAGGGCGCAGGTCAAGCTTGCCGCGCAGCTTGGGCGACGGCGCCAGTCCATAGAGGATGATGCCCGCACGCACCATGTCGCAGTAGGTGTCGGCGTAATCCTCGATCGCGCCGCTGTTGGAGCAGTGCACGATCGGGATGTGCAGCCCCCTGTCCTCGAGCGTTTGCTTGACATGCAGAAAATTTTCGTATTGCTTTTTCGTAAAGTCTCTGCCGGCGTCGCCTTCGTCGGACACGCAAAAATGCGTGAACAAGCCCTCGGGCTGCAAATTGGTGAGCGAGCAGGCGTTAAGAATGGCGTCCACGGATTCTTCGTCGCGCGGAAATTCCTGACACATAAAGCCGATACGGCTCATGCCCGTGTCGCATTTGATGTGGATCTTGCACACGCAGCCGCACACGGCGCACTGCGCGGACAGCTCGCGGGCATATTCCGGCGAAAACACCGCCTGCGAAATGTTGTACTGCGCCAAACGGCGCGCCTCATGCGCGGGGGTGTAGCCCAAGATAAGAATCGGGCGCTTGATGCCGGAGGTGCGGATCTCGATGCCCTCGTCGATGTTGGACACCGCAAAAAAATCCGCGCCCAAGCGTTCGTACACACGCGCCAGCTCCCGCGCGCCGTGACCGTAGCCGTCGGCTTTGATGACGCAGCATATTTTGGCATCATCTCCCACCTGCTGCCGGATGGCGTGAAAATTATGGGCGATGGCGTCAAGGGAAATTTCCGCCCAGGTTCTTTTGACAAAATCCATATACCTTCTCCACTTTTCGTTATAATTATAATTAGATTCATTATACTATTTATTTGCCGCCAAATCAATATTTCGGCGAAGATTTGCGCCGCTTTTTCGGAATTTTGCAAATTCTCACAGATATACTTGATTTTTCTCATACAATTTGATAGAATAAAAACGTATTCGTGCTTTAACGCATTAATATAACATAACAAAGGAGGAGAATTATGACTTCAGACAAAATCATTACCTTGGCTGCGTTTGCGTTTTATCTGCTGCTGATGATCGTCATCGGCATCTTTTATTCCCGGCGCACCAAGAATAATGAGGACTATTTTCTGGGCGGCAGAAACTTAGGCGGCTGGACAGCGGCGCTGTCGGCGCAGGCGTCCGACATGAGCGGATGGCTGCTGATGGGCTTGCCGGGTGCGGTATACCTCGCCGGCACCGGCGAAATCTGGATCGCCGTCGGTTTGCTGATCGGTACCATCCTCAACTGGTACATCGTATCGTCGCGCCTCAGAAAATATACCATCGTGGCTGGGAACTCGCTGACCATCCCCAGCTTCTTCGAAAACCGCTACCGCGACAAGAGGGGCGTTATCAAGATCGTGTCCGCGATCATCATCGCCGTTTTCTTTGCGGTCTACACCGCGTCGGCGTTCCGATCGGGCGCCAACCTGTTTGCGGTGCTGTTCGGCGACAGTATCGACAACGCCTACATCATCGGCTTGATCATCGCCGCCGTGGTTATTTTGATTTACACCCTGCTGGGCGGCTTTAAGGCGGTGTGCACCACCGACTTTATCCAAGGTATGCTGATGCTGGTGGCGATTTTAGCGGTGCCAATCGTGGCTTTCGCGATCGTGTCACGCGATCCCGGCTTCACTGCGGCACTGCAAAAGCACGGCGTAGCAAATCCTTCGGATTATCTCAATCCCTTCCTGACGGCGGAGGGCAAGCCTGTGACGGCGGTTTCCGTGATCTCCAACCTTGCGTGGGGTCTCGGTTACTTTGGTATGCCGCACATCATCATCCGCTTTATGGCGATCAAAAACGAACACGAGGTGAAAAAATCCCGTAAGATCGCAATCATTTGGGTCATCCTTTCGCTGACGGCAGCCTGCTTTGTGGGCGTGGTGGCAAGAGCCTACCTCACGCCCCAGCTCTTCGGTAAAGACAGCGAAACCTCGTTTATCCGCCTGATCCAGCAGGTATTCTCGGGCAACGGCATGATGGTCTTCATCGGCGGTGTGTTCCTGTGCGGTATTTTGGCAGCGATCATGTCCACGGCGGACAGCCAGCTCCTGGTGACCTCCTCGGCGATCTCGGAGGACTTTTTCAAGGGCGTGATCAAGCGCAATTCCAAGAATCAGAAAACCGAAAAGAACGCACTGCTCGTCGGCAGAATTGCCGTTGTGGTGGTAGCGATCGTCGCCTTTGTCATTGCGCTTGACCCCGAGTCGAGCATCATGGATCTGGTGTCCGACGCATGGGCAGGCTTCGGCGCGGCGTTCGGCCCCGTGGTACTGTTGGCGCTGTTCTGGAAACGCTCCACCCTGTCGGGCGCTGTGGCAGGCATGGCGACCGGTGCTGTGACCGTCATCGTATGGGACTACCTGCCGCTGGTGAACGGCGATACCATTTACAAGGCTACGGGCTTGTATTCGCTGGTGGTCGGCTTTGTGCTGGCGCTGGTGGTCAACATTAGCGTTTCTCTGATTTCCAAAGCACCGTCCGGGGAAATCACGAATGAGTTTGAATACATCAAAACCATCAACACCAATGAATTAGATTCCACCCGGAACAAATAGTATTACTGGCAAATACACCAAGGGGCTGACCAACCGGTCAGCCCCTTTTGCAATCAGCTATTATGCAAGGATCCGCGCGAGCACCTCGTCGCGGCTGATGTGCAGCACCAGCGAGAACTCCTCGCAAACCATTTTTTCGGCTTCCTTTAAAAACCGCTCGTCCGACATATGCAGATGCTTGCCCTTGGCAAGCTGCTCCTGCTGATGGACATGTATTTGACGAATCAGCTGCAAAATACGCCGGCTGTCGCCTGCGGCGATCACGGTGCGAAACGCATCGCTGCGCTCCTGCTTATTGTCGATCCATGTCCCGCACGCAGGCAGATGGCTGAGCAATTCGTTGATCTCCTCCACCGTGAGAACACAGCGGATCTTGCCAACCAGCTGTGCATTGGATGTGGGTACAAAAAGGGTGGAGGAGGCAGCGCCCACGGGCTTGAGCACATAATACTCCATTGTATTTTTACCGATTTGCTTCTCCGTGACAGCATCAATTGTACATACGCCATTAGAACCATAGAGTACGGTCTGACCGACGCAAAACATACGGCACACCTCTTTTTAAAATCACTGAAAACCGCATAACAGCGGCTTTTTTTATCTATTATTATATCACTTTTCGTCAAATTTTGACATAGGCAAAATGACTAAATATCAAACTTTTTTCTGTGGAAAGGAAACAGCCGAGGTCAAAAAACCTCGACTGCTTCAGGGGGTAAATTGGGTTATAGAAGGAATAAGCATTCATAATGGCAGAAGCGTTTTTTAATTTCAAAGCTTCCGATATCGGGCATTTTCTGCAACGCCCAAGATTTGTATTTATATTGTAGCCGATAGTTAATTCTTTTTCGATTGCAAATGCAACGAATTTTCTGTTGCGATGTAGAAGAAACCGGCAAAACTTTGTCTATTTTCACGAAAAACGGCGTAGGTTGGTGGTGTTTCAACCCCGTTGATTCGATGATCGTATTCGTATTCACACCCTCAAATGACCATTCAAAAAGGGACAGGCGCAAGCCCAATGTCATTAAGCTAGCACTCAAAAAGATATACCTCGTACTCAAACATGGGTACGGGGTATTTTTTTGAAATATTTTGAAATATTTTTGAAAAAAGACTTGACAAATAAGTAAAAATGTGCGG
>CAMKOU010000019.1 GCA_946414505.1 uncultured Clostridia bacterium
ATCTCGGGCGCTTCGCCGTCGTCATTGGCGTGGTTTTCTTCATAGAGCGCCGCGATTTTTTTCGGGGTTCTGCCGCGGAATATTTCGCTCGCGTTCAGTCCGGGCAGATCGCTTTCGGTGATCACACGGATGGAACCGAGAGAATCACCGCCCAGCTCGTAGAAGTCGTCGTTGACGCCCACCTGCTCGAGCTTGAGCACCACTGCCATCGCGTTGCACAGCTTTATCTCGGTTTCGGTTTCAGGCGCCACATAGTCGGTTTTAAAGTCGGAGGCGTCGGGCTTGGGCAGCGCTTTTCTGTCCATTTTGCCGTTGGGTTTGAGCGGCACCTTGTCAATTTTGATGTAATAGGCAGGAATCATATAGTACGGCAGGCGCTTGGACAGCTCCTCGCGCATTTTGTCATTGTCCACCTCAACGTCGGCGGTGTAGTAGGCGCACAAATAGCTTTTGCCGTTTTCTTCAAAGCCGCGCGCCGCCGCCCAGTCGATACCGAGCACCTGCTTGACCGAGGCTTCGATTTCGGCAGGCTCGATGCGGTTGCCGTTGATTTTGATCATATCGCCCGATCTGCCGAGCAGCACATAGTTGCCGTTTTCGTCCTTGCGCGCCAGATCGCCGGTGTGATAAATACCGTTTTGGAACGCCTTTTCGGTTTCCTCGGGCAAGTGCATATAGCCGCGCACGTAGGGGTTTTCAAAGCACAGCTCGCCGATTTCGCCCTCGGGGGACTCTTCGCCGTTCTCGGTGAGCAGGGTGATGGGACAGTCGATTTCGGGTCTGCCGATCGGACAGGTTTCGTAGGACTTGTCAATGGGGAACACGCCCACGGCAAAGCCGCTCTCCGACGCCGCGTAGATGTTGATTAAATCCACATTTTTGTTATAGACATTGTTGGCAGGCTCGCTGCCGACAAAGAGCATACGGAGGAACGGTCCCGTTTGGTTACCGAGCATACGCACATAGGACGGCGTGAGGAAGGTAATGCTGATGCGCTTTTCCACAAAGAACATTTTCAGCGCCATCGGGTTTTTAATGGTGGCGTAGCTGACCACAAAGGTTTTGCCGCCGCAAATGCTGAGCGCCTTTAAAATCACAATCACCGAAGCGACAAAGTTCATGGGAGCAAGCAGCGCTATTCTGTCCTTGCCGTTAAAGGGGTTTTTACCGTTGATGGCGATGGAATCCACCGCACGCTCCAGGTTGCCGTACTCGTGCAGCACACCCTTGGGATTGCCGGTGGTGCCGGAGGTGTAAATGGCGTATGCCGCGTCGTGGTCGTCCGCCGTGATGTAGCCGCTGATGGGGTCGGTATTCATGATGTCTTCCCAGTTTTGGGCGGACAGCTCCGCCTTGCAGCCGCAGTCCTCGCGGATAAAGGCAATACGATCCGGCGCGTAGGTGTCCTCCACCAGCGCCCAGGCTGCGCCTGCCTTCCACACGCCGATCATGGCGATGATCGGCATAATGCCGCGGGGCAGGTTGATGAGAACAAAGTCCTCCTTGCCGATGCCCTGCGCTGCCAAATACGCAAACACCCTGCCGCTCAGCTCATCCAACTGCGCATAGGTGATTCCCTTGGAATGTGCCTCGTCAAACAGCACTGCCGCATTGGGGGCTTCCTTGGTATATTGTTCCAATTGCTGAAGAATTGTCAAAAGAATCATCCTCTCTTATCTTTTTAGGGATTGTTCTCTACTATTATGAATGAAAAACATAATAAAGTCAAGACTATTTTTAGAAAAAAGCCACAAGTAGTCATCACTTGTGGCTTTATACAAATATATTGTTATCCGCTTATCCGCTGACCGATGGGATAGGACACCGGCAATTCCGCGAGATAATACTGTATCAGCGTCGCGTCTTTGACGGTCACTTTGCCGTCTCCGTCCACATCGGCTGCCTTTGCGTCAAAAGCATCGTCGTAAAGCTCGGCAATGGCACGCTGCACCGACGTCACATCGGAAATCGACACGTTGCCGTCACCGTCAGCGTCACCGCATATCGTGCCGCCGTTGACAAGGACGGTGTACACATCCTCAGACAGGCTGATGCTGACGACGTCCGCTTTCTTTGCCGAGATCGTGTTTGCCAAAACGAATGCGGTTTCTGCGGTATACGGGTCGTATTTGCCGATAGAAACCGTAACAGCGGCATCCTCGGACGGCGTGACGTCAATGGTATAGTCCATGCCGGACGGAATGCGCAAAAAGCCGCCGTCGTCGGTGGTGGTGAAGCCGACCCAAGGATCCGAGGACGAAACCAGCACGCTGTTTTCAATCACGCCGACCACCTGATTGTCGGCGTCGCGCACGGTGCCGCTGAGCGCCGCGCCGTCGGAGTGGACATAGACTCTGCGGTAGCCGTCGAGCTGCGCGTCGGTCAGGGCGGTGTAATCGGCAAAATAGCTGTCGTCCAGACGCAGCCACGACATAATGATTTCGTTGGCATGATCGACAAACAAATTGGCGGCGTTGCCGATTAAGGTCGCGGCGTTTTTCATTTGCTCGTTGTTGAGCAGCAGGGGATGTACCGCGCTGCTTTGCCAAATGTTGCCGAGCAGCAGGTGAGAAATCAAATGCACCAGCGCCTCGGAGGCTTCGGGCGTTGTCACCGCGTCAATTTGCGCCTGCGTCGCGCCGCTGTTGCCCATCGCGGTGGTCAAAACGGTGCGCAGATACTTGGCGCCCTCTTTTTTGATGGTGTCGGGATCCTGCAGCAAATAAATGGTGAGTCGGGTCGCCATCTTGGCAATGACCGACGCGTCAATGCCGGCGGACGCGCCGTCCGCGTCGGCGCCGACAGCCACTGCCGCCAGTTCCTTTGCCTTTGCCGTGGCAATTTCGTTGGACATCCGCACGTTGTCGTTGGATTTGGTTTTCATAAAGTACGCGTACAGCGCCGTCACCAGATACAGCGAATCGTTGCCGGACAGCAGCGAGGAGGTAAATGCCGCGCTGTTGTCGCCCGTCAGCGACTCATAATACGCAAACAAATCGGAGAAGGGCTGCTCATAGGTACGGGCAAACTCCTCGCGGCCGCCGACGATTTGGTTCAGATAGGTGCCGAGACCGACCAGATACTCCGCCGGATCGGACGGAATGTAGGAATCGGGATCATCCGCCAGACCGACAGAGCCGTCGGAGAGTCCGATTTTCTTCGGAACATAATGCTTTGAGCTGATTTCGGCGATGTATCTGTCGTGCACATAGCCGTTGGTGACGGCAAGATTTTCGAGCATGTCGTCAAAACGGTCGGGGTCGAAAATCATGCGGTCGGTGCCGTAGCGCTCAAAGCCCATGGCAGCCGGCGCCATCGCGGAGGCAAGCTCGGTGTCTTCATACTGATTGAAGATACCGGCGTATTTTTCGTCGCGCGGCGTGTTGTCCGCGTCCGCCGCAGAGGGCGTGCCAAAGGTGTAGGCATAGATGTCGTCGCTGTCGAGCGTCACGGCGTCGCCTAAACACGCGGCAGGGTCGTCAATAAGCTTCTTCGCCATCAGGTTGACAGCGGCTGCGCCGCGGCTGTAGCCGACTGTCCACAGCTTGATGTCACCGGTGATGTCATGCGCCGCCACATAGCTTTTGGCAAAGTCCAGGCAAATATCGGCGGAACGGTCAAAGCCTGCGGCGTCGCCGTCGGCGCCGAGTACAAAATTGTTGCCCCATTCGGCTTCATAGCCGGCGTTGCGCGGCATGATGACGAGCAGCGTGTAATCCTTGCCGTCGTCTGTCACTTTTTTGTGCGCACAGCCCACGCCCATGGTGTCCTTGGTGGGCTTGATGCGGTAATCGTTGTTGATTTCGATGTCGCCGAAGCCGTTGTCCTCCAAAAAGGCAATGGCGTTGCGGTTCTTTTTGGCGTAGCCCTCATCGGTAAACGGTTCGCGCGTGCTGCTGACCGACGCCTCCGCCAGCGCCATGCTCAGGGTGGCGAGATGCGGATTGTACTCCTTGCCGGACGCCTTGAAAAAGTCATCCGAAAACGCGTAGTAGTCCACGCTGTCCGTGCCGGGCAGGTATTCGCCTGTGCCCGGGCGGTAATAGAACACGCCGTTATAATATGGAGCGGCGGCGTCCCCCGTTGTTTGCGCCGCAGCCGCCACGCTGACCGAACCGGTGAGCATAACCGCCGCCAGCGCAAAGCTGATGATTTTGCGGAAAGTTTTCATAAAGCTCCTCCTGTACTATCATAATAGACAGGAATATTATACCATAAAAGCAAAGAAAAGAAAAGGTTTTTTATCTATTTTTAGCAGTTTATTTTCGCAGCGGCTGCACATCCACCACAGGGACGCCGTTGGAGGAAACAACGGAGACCGTGTAACGGTACTCCCTGTCGCCGTCCGTGACAATCATTTCGGTGGGGCCGTAGCTGACCATATGGATTCGCACGTATCCGCCGGTGGCATCCGTGATTTCCGCAGTGCCGCAGGAGGAATCCTGCAGCGTGACCACCGCGTTGGCGGATAAGTGCGGATCGTCGGGCAGGGGCATCGAAGCGCTTGTGTCCACAACGGGCGTAGCAAACAGTATGACGCCGACAATCACCGCCGGAAGGATGATTCCGGCAAGCCACTGCTTCCAATCGCGGAAAAAGGCAAATAAATACAGCACAATTTGCAAAAAGCAGAACACCGCCGCAAGCAGGTGATATGGGAATTCAAACATGGCGCTTTTGAGATATCCCATACCGATCCAGGCGAGCAAACAAAGCACCGGGGTGAAAATCAGCAGGCTGAGCCAATTGCGCTTTTTAATGAACCATCCTGCCAGCGCCGCCGGAAAGGTGAGCAGCGTCCACAAAAACCAGTAATAGTAGTAGTGAAACAACCCCCAGCCCATGTACGAAAACGGCACCTGGAACAGATAAATCAGGGGTTGGCTGATTAAAAAGAACACAAATGTTTTCAGTGCGGACTCCAACGGCTTTTTGCAGTTGGACATGATGATGACAGCAAACAGAATCCACGCTTCCAGCGAAACGCCCATTTCATAAAAAGATGTTCTTTCAAACACCGGCACTGTCAAAAATACCGTGGTGACTGCCGCTGCGCCGATGGCAAACAGAATCACCTTGAGCCAGCTCATGTTAATGCCGCCGAACAGCTTGTCGGTCAGCTTTCGGATATGCGTCATATAATCTTCCTTCCTTTTTTGAGGTAACCATAGTATAGCACACTTTTCGTGAAATGTCATTATCCTCTGCCGTTTTTCCGAAAATTCAAAGCAATCGCGTCGGCCGCAGGTCGCCGCGCACGATACGACAGAAAAACCGGCACCTCTTTTCGGAGATGCCGGTACAGGATTCTTTTATTCTAAAGCGGAATTATACAATCGTTTCCAGATAGGCGGTAATCTCTGCTTCGGTGGTCATTGCCATGACCTTTTCGGCAATGGCGTCCGCCTCTGCCTTTGTCCACTTGGCGATGTTCTTTCTCACCTTGAGAACAGACGGCGCGGAAACACTGAACTCGGTCAAGCCAAACGAGAGCAGGAGCGGAATCATCATGGGAGACGCTGCCGCCTCGCCGCACATACCGACGGGGATGCCCTCTGCCCTGCCGCATCGGATGATACGGCGGATCATGCGCAGCACGCTGGGCTGTAAGGGAGAATACAGGTAACCGACCTCGCTGTTGCCGCGATCCGCCGCCATGGTGTAACCGGTGAGGTCGTTGGTGCCGATGCTGAAGAAGTCCGCTTCCTTGGCAAGCAAATCGGCGATCACACCGGACGCCGCGGTTTCGGTCATCACGCCCACTTGGATATTTTCGTCAGAAGCGATACCGGAGGCTTTCAGATCCGCCTTCGCTTCCTCCACCAGCGCTTTGCCGGCGCGGAGCTCCTCCACCGCCGTAATCAGCGGGAACATGATGCGGATATCGCCGAATGCGCTCGCGCGGAGGATCGCCTTGATTTGCGACTTGAACATATCGCGGTTTTTCAGGCAATAGCGAATGGCGCGGAAGCCCATAAACGGGTTTTCTTCCTTGGCAAGTCCGAGATACGGGATCTCCTTGTCGCCGCCGATGTCGAGGGTGCGGATGATGAGGGGCTTGCCCCGAAGGATCAGGCTCGCCTGCTTGTAGGCGTCAAACTGCTCGTCCTCGGTGGGCAGACGGTCTCTGTCCATAAAGAGGAACTCGGTGCGGAACAAACCGACGCCTTCGCCGTCGGCTTCCACCGCCTTGGTGGCGTCCTTGGGCGTGCCGATGTTGCAAAACAGCTCGTACGCCGTGCCGTCGGCATTTTCGGTGGGCTTGCCGCGATAGTTTTCCAGCTCGCGTCTTTCACGAAGGTACGCGATCCGCTTGGCGGTGTAATCCTCGATCTTTTTGGGATCGGGTGCGACAAGCACGTTGCCTCTGCCGCCGTCCACGATCACAATTTCCTCACTCGACAGCAGGCTGGTGGCATTTGCCACGCTGAGCACCGCCGGGATCTCGAGCGCACGCGCCAAAATAGCGGAGTGCGAGGTTTGGCTGCCGGTTTCGGTGATGATACCGACAATGTTTTCTTTATTGATGCCTGCCGTCATGGATGGCGTCAGCTCGTGCACCACCAGCACGGTGCCTGCGGGCGCGTCGCTGATCTTGACCTCCTGCACACCGAGCAAAATACCGATCACACCGTCGCGGATGTCGCGCACGTCCGCCGCGCGCTGCATGGTGAGGTCGTCGCCCGTTGCCGAGAACATATCAATAAACATTTTGCAAATTTGATCGACCGCCGCTTCGGCGCACTGATTGGCTTTGATGAGATTCTCAATTTCGCCGCTCATGAAGGGATCGCGGATGATGGCGATGTGTCCCTCCAAAATTTCGGCTTCCTTGTCGCCCGTGGACTGACGGATGGCGTTTGCCTGCTCCACGGTGTTGTCACAGAATTTATCAACCGCCTCACGATAACGCGCCAGCTCCGCGTCGATGTCGATTATTTCCTTTGGCGTATACTCCAACGACTGCTCGGAAATCAGCATCACCTTGCCGATGCCGATGCCGTCGGACGCGCCGATACCTTTCAGCATGTGAATCACCTCTTTGGTTTTTTCAATTCAATGGACAACAGGGAGACGGCAACCGCCTCCCTGCCTGTTTATATGTTTTACTTACTCGCCGAGACCGCTCTCGATTCTCTCCACAGCGTCTGCCAGCGCTTCGTTTTCGTCGGGACCGTCGCAGACGATCTCTACCTCGCTGCCGCACTTGATGCAAGCCGCGATGATGTTCAGCAGGCTTTTGGCATTGTAGTCGTTGCCGTTGAACTTAATGGTGACATTGGAGGCATATTTGCCCATAGCGGTGGCAAATACGGAAGCCGGACGCATATGGAAGCCCTGCGCGTTGACGAGAGTTACTTTTTTCGATACCATGATACATGACTCCTTTTATCTTTATTTGGTGCCGGGAGCCAAAAGGCTCCCCGGCTTATTTGTATACATTACGCTTTTTTATCAACAGGTTTTTTCAGGATCGCAAGCATCAGCATACCGACAACGGAGCCGATAACCAGTGCCAGGAAGTACATCAGCGGATTGCCGATGGTGGGCAGTACGAAGATACCGCCGTGAGGCGCCTTCAGGGTGCAGCCGAACAGAGCGGACAATGCGCCTGCAACAGCAGAACCGATCAGACAGCTGGGGATCACCTGCAGCGGATGACCGGCAGCGTAAGGGATAGCACCCTCGGTGACGAACGACAGACCCATGATATAGTTGACGGGGCCGCTCTTTCTCTCTTCATCCGTCCAACGGTTGCGGAAGAAGGTGGTGGACAATGCGATGGCGATCGGGGGAACCATACCGCCGATCATCACGGCAGCCATGATCTTGAACGCAGGGTCATTGGGGTTACCGGTCTTGAGCGCTTCGGTCAAAAGCGCGGTAGCGGTAACATAAGCAGCCTTGTTGAACGGACCGCCCATATCAATTGCCATCATAGCGGCAAGCAGTGCGCAGACGGGGATCAGCAGTGCAGGCTGACCTGCCATCCAGTTGATGCCGTTCTTCAAGCCGTCGTTGATGATGCCCATGAACGGGTTGACCGCACACATCATGACAGCGACGATTGCCAAACCGCCGAGAGGATAAATGAGGATCGGTTTAATGCCTTCAAGGGCATGAGGCAGATGGTCGCACGCTTTTGCGAGCATCTTCACCAGCCAGCCGCCTACAAAGCCGGCGAGCAGTGCGCCGAGGAAGCCGGAAGGAATGGCGTTGGCCGCGCCGGGGTCGGCAAAGGTGTTGCCGGCAGCCGCCAAGGAACCGCCGACGATACCGACGAGCAAGCCGGGACGGTCAGCTATGGACATGGCGATAAAGCCTGCCAGTACGGGAAGCATGAAGCCGAACGCCACGCCGCCGATGTTCTTGAACCATGCGGAAACCGGTGTACCGGTACCGAAGTTGCCGTCCTGCGGAACGCCCGCGAACGAGTCGATGAGGAAGGCGATGGCGATAAAGATACCGCCCGCCACAACGAACGGAAGCATGTGGGATACGCCGTTCATCAGGTGTTTATACAGCTTGCGGCCGAAGCTTTCGTCGCCGCCTGCCGTATCGTCGGCAGCTGCCTTGTGGTCGGAATGGAACACGCCGACTTCGTGGTTGATGATCTTGTTGATAAGCTCTTCGGGCTTGTGGATGCCGTCGGCTACCTTGGTGGACAGTACGGGCTTGCCGTCAAAACGAGCCGTCTCCACGTTTTTGTCCGCTGCGATGATGATACCGTCGCAGTTGGCGATCTCCTCGGCGGTCAGCACGTTTTTCGCGCCGCCGGAGCCGTTGGTTTCTACCTTGATGGACACGCCCATCTGCTCGCCTGCCTTGGCAAGTGCCTCGGCTGCCATGTAGGTGTGCGCGATACCGGTGGGACACGCGGTAACTGCCAGCACGCGGATCGCCTGTTTTCCGGCGGGAGCTGCTGCCGCAGCGGCAGGCGCGTCGGAGAACTGGGCGGTTTCCTGATCGTCAATGATCTTCAGGAACTGGGCGGGCGTCATCGCCGCTTTCAGCTTGGCGGTGAAGTCCTCGTGCATGAGCATTTGCATCAGGCGCGCCAGTACCTCGAGGTGTACGTCGCCGTCGAGCGTCGCCGCAATCATGAAAATGAGCTTACAGGGAGCGCCGTCGGGAGAATCATAATCCACACCGTTCGGCACGGTGATGGCTGTCAGCGCGGGTGCCTTGACAGCTTCGCTTTTGGCGTGCGGAATGGCAACCTCCATACCGATCGCGGTGGTGCCCATTTCTTCACGCGCCAAAATGCCTTCCTTGTACTTAGCGGTATCGGTCAGATTACCGCATTTTTCGTGCAAGCCGACAAGAATGTCGATTGCCTCTCTCTTGTCCTTCGGGGACGCGCCGAGAGTGATGCCCTGTTTTTTAAGCAGGTCTGTAATGCGCATAAATTTACCTCCTTTTAGGATTTGTTATATTTTCATGAATTGTTTTATTCAAATTCCTCCTCGAATTTTTTTAACAATTCATTGATTTTTTCTGCCGTTGCCAAGCCGGGCAAAAACGCCGTGGCGTTGCCGCACACGCTGCCGAGCTTGAGCGCGTAGCCATAGTCGCCGGTTTTGACGTAGCCTGCCACAAAGCCCGCCACCATCGAATCGCCCGAGCCGACGGTATTGATGACCTTTTCCTTGAGCACGCCCGCCTTATGGATGGCGCCGGTTTCATCTACCAGCATCGCACCGTCGCCGCCCAGCGAGATCAGCACATTGCGCGCGCCGAGCTTTTGCAGCTCTTTGGCATAGCGGACGATGTCATCCTCGGTGTTGATCTCTACATCAAATATTTCGGACAGCTCCTGACGGTTGGGCTTGATGAGGAAGGGCTTGTATTTGAGTGATTTCACGAGCAGCTGCTTGGTGGCGTCCACCACGATGCGCACATCCTTGAAGCGAATGCGCTCCATCATGCGTTCATACACATCATCGGGCATGGTGTTGGGAATGCTGCCGGCAAGCACCAGCGTATCGCCGCTTGCCACACGGTCCACCTTTTGCAGCAGACGCTCCAGTTCCTCATCATCAATATGGGGTCCCTGACCGTTGATTTCGGTTTCCTCTCCCGCCTTGATCTTGATGTTGATACGCGAAATGCCGTTTTTCAGCTTGATGAAATCGGTGATAATGTGGTCGTTGCGGATCCCGTTTTCAATCGCCTTGCCCGTAAAGCCCGCCACAAAGCCGTAAGCGGTGCTGTCCAACCCCAACTCGGCGAGCACCAGCGACACGTTGATGCCCTTGCCGCCGTAATAGTATTCCTCGCCGGTGGTGCGGTTGGTAATGCCGTTTATCAGCCTGTCAAGCCGCACAATGTAGTCGATGGAAGGATTGAGCGTGACCGTATAAATCATTTCAGTACCTCCTTGATAACCGTTTCCTTGGCAAAACGGCCGTCTGGCATACTGTCGGTGATGATGCAGCACTGCTTTAATGCGGAAAAGGTGACGGAAAACACACGGCGAAACTTGGTGTGATCCGCCAACACAAACGCCATATAGCTGTGCTTCACCGCCGCCTCCTTCAGCGTCGCCTCCTCAATATCGGGGGTGGTAAAGCCCGCCGAAATATCGATGCCGTTGGTGCCCATAAATGCCTTGGAAAAGTTAAAGTTTTTCAAATTAGCGACGCCCTCCGCGCCGACGATCGCTTCGGTTGCCTGCTTGAGTTTACCGCCGATGACATAGGCGTTGAAGCCCTTTTGGATCAGCTTGCGCGCGTGCAGGATGCCGTTGGTGACATAGGTTGCCCTGTCGTTTTCGAGGAAATCGATCAGCCGCGAAGTAGTGGTGCCGGAGTCGATAAACACAAAATCGGTGTTGTTGACCGTTTGCGCGGCATACCTTGCGATTTCGGTTTTTTCGGTACTCATCATGGTTTCGCGCATACTGACGCTGTCCTCAAACACGCCCTCGGGTTTGGTGATGGCGGTGGCGCCGCCGAACACCTTTTTCAGCTTGCCCAGCTCGTCCAGCGCGGTCAGATCGCGCCTGACCGTGGATTCCGATATTTCCAACAGCGCGGCAAGCTCTGCAACCGTAACGGCGTTTTTTTCATTGACGATGCTTAAAATTGACTGATATCTCTCTTGAGTGAGCAATTTCAATCACCTCTACTTTTATTATAGCACCAATTCGCTCAAAGTCAAGCATTTTGAATCATTTTTAGTCAATATTTTTGCGCATTTAAAGAATAATTTAAGCATTTTCGCAAATCCGTCAGTCAAAAATGCGCAAAGCACAGCATCCGTGACGCAAAAAAGCGCTCCGCCAAACAGCGAAACGCTTTTGATATATTACGATATTATGCCGTTATTTTTGCAGTGTGCCCTGTCCTGCACATTTGAGATAGGCGTTGATAAAGCCGTCCAAATCGCCGTCCATCACTGCCTGCACATTGCCGGTTTCAAAGCCGGTGCGGTGATCCTTGACCATGGTGTAGGGCATGAACACATAGCTGCGAATCTGCGAGCCCCATGTGATTTCCTTTTGCACGCCCTTGATATCCTCAATGCGCTCCAAATGCTCGCGCTCTTTGATCTCCATCAACTTGGAAATCAGCATTTTCATCGCCACATCACGGTTTTGATACTGGCTGCGCTCCACCTGTGAAGCGACGACGATGCCGGTGGGAATATGCGTCAGGCGCACCGCCGAGGAGGTTTTGTTGACCTTTTGTCCGCCGGCGCCGCTGGCACGGTAGACATCCATTTTGATTTCCTCGGGCGGAATGTTGACCTCGATGGTGTCGTCAATTTCGGGCATGACCTCCAGCGAGGAAAAGCTGGTGTGACGTCTGCCCTGCGAATCAAACGGCGACACACGCACCAACCGGTGGACGCCCGCCTCGCTTTTCAGGTAGCCGTAGGCATTTTCGCCCTCGATCAGCAGCACGGCGCTTTTCAGTCCCGCTTCATCGCCGTCGAGGTAGTCCACCTCCTTGACCTTAAAGCCGTGCGCCTCCGCCCAACGGTTATACATACGGTAAAGCATCTCCGCCCAATCCTGCGCCTCGGTACCGCCCGAACCCGCATGGAAGGTCAGGATCGCGTTGTTTTTATCATATTCGCCCGTCAGCAGGGTTTGCAGACGCTGCTTTTCCAAGATATCGCGCACGCCGTCCACTTCGCTTTGCGCTTCTTCAAGCAATGACAGATCCTCTTCCTCATTGGCAAGCTCTATGAGCGCCTGTGCGTCCTCGTATTTGGACACCAGCATCTCATACGCCTCCACCTTGCCCTTGAGCGCACCTGTTTTTTGCAGCACCTGCTGTGACTTTTCGACATCGTCCCAAAAGCCCGGCTCGGTGGCTTTCAGCTCCAGCTGCGCAATCTCGTTTTGCATACTTTTCATACCCAGCGCATCGGAAAGATCATCTATTTCAGGCTTGAGTGCCTGTAAGCGGAGCATCAATTCTTCAAACTGTACCATATTGCACCCTCTTTTCATTCTCTAACATAAGATTATACCAAAGAATGCAGAAAATGTAAAGGGCACCTTTAAAAATATTCTGTTGTTTAGATATTTGATATCAGTTTTTTTCAGTTATTCGTCCCGGTTTATATCCGTTCCGCTTTCCGCCTGCAAGGTCACGGTGCTGCCCTGATAGGAAAGGTCGAGCGCGTTGCCCTTGGGCACGTACGTAAACGCGTAGTACCGCGCACAGTCGCGGTCAAAGATGACGATATCCGTTTCGTCCGCCACAAAGCTGCCGGCAATGTCCTGCCGATCCCCGCCGTTTTTCAGCGTGAGCGCCGCGCGATCGTCCGCAAAGGACAAACGCACATATCCCCCGCCGTCCAGCGTTGCCGACCACGCGCACCGCGTCAGCTCGGCAACGCTGCCGGTCGGCGTCAGCGCACATCCGCCCAACACTGCCGCCGCTCCCAAAAGCGCCAAAACCGGCGCGACTGTTTTTATCATGCTGCTCACTGTCCGTTCGGTAAAATCAATCATATCTATGCCCGAAAACCGGAATTTATGCAAAACTGCGATTACCACTTGCAAATCCGGCGCGTTTTTGCTAAAATATAAAAAGCTATGTCAACACGAACGGAGGGTGCCTTTTGCAACACGAAATCACCGAAATACGCCGTGTGTTTGATCCAAACGGAGAGGTGCAAACGGCGGGTTGGGCGCGTGCGCCTGTGTTTGTATATAACGAACCGATGAGCAAGTCGGCGGGCAAGCACGGCGAGCGCGACTGTTATTTTGTCAATAACGGCGAGGTTTCACTGTATCTTTCGGTGGAAAACATGGGGCTGGAATTTGCCATTAAAATGGCGGTGGCAGACTTGAAGCGCGGCGGCGTCATCAGCGATTATGTCGTAAAAAAGATCCGTTTGCTGAAAACCGGTTTGCCCAAATCGGATATCAACGGTGAGTTTCTGTACTCCGACAAGCGTGTGCAGCTGCAAATCACCCACACGCCGACGGGCAGGTTTTTAAAGGGCGATTTTATTGACTTTGCCGGCTACAAAAACCTGTATTTCAGCTTGGTGTTGCAGGAAAACCGCGGCGACAGCCTCAATATGCTGGCGCCGTTTGAGCGCAACCGCAAGTATTTTTACCTCAAACGTTTTCTTCCGAAATTCGTCGCCGCAGGCGTCATTCGGCTGGGCGGTATGGAGTACACCCTGACCGAAAGCAACGGGCGCGCCTATTTTGACCGTTCGCGCTATTTTAAGCCGCATCATCATTTTTACCACCGTTTGAGCGCTGACTGTGTCATGGACGGCAAGCGGTTTTCACTGTGTCTTGCCAGCCGCGTGGGCGATAACCGCTACGGCAACGAAAACTGCTTTTTTGCCGACGGCAGGCTTTACAAGCTGGGCAGCATAACGGTGCGGGGCAATCCCAAGCGGCTTGAACGCGCGTTTTCGTTCCGCAGCAGCACAACGGCGGACATCACCTTTAAGGCATTTACCGTGCGCGGCACGGCAATGACCGCCGCTATGGCGGGAGAAACGGTGGTGTTCGGCAGCATATACGGCGAGCTGCATCACACCGACCTGCCGCGGCCGCTGGTATTTGACAGCGCACAGGCGCACATGATTTTCAGCGAATTTTAGGCGCCAAATCCTGACTATTATAAAAGAAGCTCGTGCGAAGATGCCGATGATCCTATCATGGTTCCGCTTGTCACCCATCATTAAAAAGCTCCCGTATGCAACTCTAACGGATGCAAACGGGAGCTTTTTTGACTTGTTTATGACTGGATTTCTTTATTTTTCGGCTCCTCCTCGTCCTTGGAAAGCCGCATCACCATGGCGACGGATGTTAAGAACATGATCACGACATAGAGCAGGATGGCAAACACCGCGCCGATGGACATAAACGCACCGGGAATGTTCAAAATCAGAAACACAGCCGCCAGACAACACACAACCGACACGATGTTTTTGAGGTTGCGTTCCTTGTCAAGCGCACAAAAGAAAAAGCCGATAACGGGCAGCAGCACCATCAAAATGCACATCACGCACATGGTAATGACGGTTGTGTCCAAGCCCGAGGTCACGCCGAACAGCATGGTGATCATAAAAAACGGCGATGCCGAAACAATTTCGTTGTCCGGTTTAAAATAATGAATAAACGGCATGGTGCACGCCACGATTTCCAACAGATAGAGCGCGCACATGGCATATCTCAGTTTTTTTCTGGTTTTTATATCCGGTTTCTTCGTCATGATGTCACAGTCCTCCGATAACAGTATGCTATTTATTGTATCACAAAAAACAGATTTGCACAATAGGAATTTTTATGGTATAATAAATCCCTGCGCAAAAAGCGCAAGGAAGGAAGGAAAGAATTCATGAGTTTTATTCACGAATCGGTCGTTTACAATATTTATCCGCTGGGCTACTGCGGCGCTCCCAGGGAAAACGACCATGTGCAAGCCTACCGTCTCGATAAAATCCTCGACAGCATCGACCATTTTAAGCGCTTAGGCGTCAACGTCCTGCTGTTTAACCCGGTATTTGAAAGCAGCCGCCACGGCTATGACACCATCGACTACCGCAAAATCGACTGCCGTTTGGGCGACAACGCGTCGTTCAAGCACATTTGTGAGGTGCTGCGCGAAAACGGTATCCGCGTGATTTTAGACGGTGTGTTCAACCACGTGGGCAGAGAGTTTTTCGCCTTTAAGGACGTGCAGGAAAAAAAGTGGGACTCGCCCTACTGCGGCTGGTTTCAGAACCTCAACTTCGGCGGCAGCAGTCCGCTGGGCGATCCGTTTTGGTACGAAGGATGGGCAGGTCACTATGAATTGGTAAAGCTGAACCTGCAAAACCCCGAGGTCGTTTCCTATTTGCTCGACGCCGTGCGCTATTGGATCGACGAATTTGACATCGACGGTCTGCGCTTAGACGCGGCGGACGTGATGGACAGCGAGTTTTTCAAGCAGCTGCGCCACGCCTGCAAAAGCAAAAAGCCCGATTTCTGGCTGTACGGCGAGATCGTCGGCGGCGACTACAACCGTCTGGTCGGCGGCGAAAAGCTCGATTCCGTCACCAACTATGAGTGCTACAAGGGCATTTATTCGAGCCACAACGACCACAATTACTTTGAGATCGCCCACTCGCTCAACCGTCAGTTCGGCAGCGGCGGCATTTATCAAAGCATCTACACCTTTAACTTTGTCGATAACCACGACGTCAACCGTATTGCCAGCGAGCTGCGTGACAAAAACCACCTATATAATGTATACACCATGCTCTTCACCATGCCCGGCGTGCCGTCCGTTTACTACGGCAGCGAATTTGCGGTGGAAGGCAAGCGCACGTGGGAGAGCGACTACGCACTGCGTCCGTGCCTCGATCTAAACAACGTACCCAACGCCAACCGGCAGCTGTGCGACCATATCGGCAAGCTCAGCCGTGTGCGTCTGTCGCTGGAGGCGCTGAAATACGGCAAATTTGAAAACGTCAACATCCAAAACGAAAAGCTGGTGTACAAGCGTTTTACGGACAGCCAAACCGTGTTTGTGCTGTTCAACCTGACCGACAGGGACGAAACCCTCGGCTTTGACGCACGGTGCAGCGGCAAGCTGACCGATGTGCTGAACAGCAACGAGGTGTTTGACTGCAACGGTTGGTGCGAAATCCACATGTCGCCCTATTCGTCGCGCATTTTGGTGCTGAACGACGGCAGCTTCCGCGTGGATCTGGACGAAGAACCGGCACAAACAGTTGCAGATGATTCTCATGAAGAATTAAAAGAGCAGGAAGTCACCTTGGGAAAATACCGCCATTTCAAGGGCAACGAGTATGAGGTCATCGGCTTTGCCAAGCACAGCGAGACCGGCGAAAAGCTGGTGCTGTACAAAAGCCTGCAGCAACCGGACGAAGTCTGGGCGCGTCCGTACGATATGTTTAAGGAAGTCATTTGGCGCGACGGCAAACAGCTGCGCCGCTTTGAAAAAACAGATACATGATCTCCAAAACCTTGGGAGTCGCTTTTGCCTGCGTCGATAACTACGCCTCGGCGGACATTCACCGCCTAGTTATCGCTCATGCCGAGCGCACGACTAAAAAACAACCGGCGACCAAATCGGCCGCCGGTTGTTTTTTACTGGTGCATTAGCAGGAATATTTCCATAGATACAATATCATCTGTTATTTGCCACGACGCATGTGCCTATAGCGCTTCTTTCCGGATTGTAAAACAAACAGAATACCGCTTGCCGCCAAGAGAACCAAAACACCCATGACAGCGATCGTCATCAACGTGACATGAGAATCCGAAGCTGTGTCGGCATAACGGGAAATATTAGCCGTTGTGTCTCCGCCCACACTCTTGCTGCCCTCCGGCGACTCGGCCAGAGAGATATCCTCGGTGCTCGCTTCATCGATCGTAGCGGGATTCGCTGTTTCGACGGTTTCTGCTTCTTCCGCAGATGTCGTGCCGGTGCTGTCGGTGGTTTCGCCTTCCGTGATCACCGTTGCTTCCCCTGTTGTGCCCTCGGATGCCGGCTCTGCCGTGGTACCTGTGGTATCGGTAGGCTGGCTGTCCGTGGCTTCGGTTGCTTCGGTCAGATCGGACGGAATCACGGTTTCCGTAGGTGCCGAGCTTTCGGTCGCCTCCGTAATTACCGTTGCCTCTGTGATTTCCTCGGTGGGCACAGGCTCACTGGTGATCTCCATTGTCACAGGCTCCTCATACGGATCTGTTTCAATCGTCACCGGCACAGGCGCCGGTGTGGGAGCAATGGTCGTAACCGGTGCAGCCGTTGTCGGCTGTGTGGGAGGCTTCGTTGCCACAGTGGACGGCGAAGTGCCCGCAAAGAAAACAACACCTGCCGAGGATCCACCGCTGACAGAACCGGAGCCGAACGAAACCTGGTTCGGCTGTGCCGCACTTCCGGCAGCCAATTCGACAACAGCGGGTGCCGCAACCGGCACCTCCGCCGGCGCCGCCGTATCGGTCGGTACGGTGTTTTCCGTTCCGTTATCGGTGACTTCGGTTTGCGGCGGTTCGGTTTGCGCCTCGCTTGCTCCGTATGAAACGTCATAAGAACTATAGCCTTTATCTGACGACGAATGGATCGCCAAGTCAGAATTGTTCGTCTGAATCATCACTCCGTTGATGAAAAAATGTGTGACAAAAATAGATGACAACAGAATAACTACAGCAATCAGCAAGCATGTCTGTATCTTTGCCAATGTCTTTTCGTCAACCCGCATCTATCTCCCACTTTCCGCTAAATTTGATTTTTATCCGTGACAGCCGACCATACGTAATGAAACTGTCTATGGGTAAATATATCGCTTTTCAGACCCTATTGAGCCGATTGCTATCCCCATAAGCAGTCAAAACAGACTGTCACAACATAAAAGTTCATCTATATCATAGCACAATTCAATTTGATTTGCAAGCCCTTCAACAAAATTATTCGATAGTTTCGCAATATTTGATCTGTTTATTCCACAGTGGAAAAATAGAGCCGAAAAACGGAAGCATTTGTACCATTTTACCCTAAAACTTTTGGTTTCCGGTTGGATCACACTCGTTTTGCCCCAAAGAAACCGCCGAGCGAATGTCCAGCGGTGATAACTTATTTGACGGGAATAAACGGCAACTCGTATTTATCTCTATCGGGTTTTCCGATTGAATAAGGATCGGTAAACTCCGCCAAATAGCGCTGCATACAGGTCACATCGGTTATGCTTAAACCGTCACCGTTCACATCACAGTTGCGTTCAACAACACCCTTAGGGTCGTTCTCTAACTCGCTGATCACTCTTTGAACCATTGTCACATCTCTGATATCAACCTGACCGTCGCTGTTCGCGTCACCGCGGACGTATTCATAAACCGCCGCACCGACGGGCAATGCCGCCATGGGAATGAGGAATGCAGCGATACAGAGAAGGATGGCAATTCTTTTTACTGTTTTAATCATAACACCTCAAGATACGGGAATAAATGGGAGCTCGTATTCATCCAACAGCTCCTCCGGAATCGTAACGGGCTCTTGCTGTTGCGTTTTACTGCTTTGCTGTGTTTTACTGCTTTGCTGTGTTTTGCTGCTTTGCTGTGCTTTGCTGCTTTGCTGTGCTTGGCTGTTTTGCTGTGCTTTGCTGTTTTGTGTGGTTCCGTCAGCGGCGGATGCAGCATTGGAAGTGGCAGAACCGCCTGCCGCCGTCGCTGCCGTTGCAGCGGAAGACGCGGACGGCTGTGTGGTTTGTGCAGCTGCCGCATCAGACGGCTTTTGGGCAGACGTTGTACCCTGCGGCTTGGCAGTTGTGGCTGCCGCAGTTGCCTGCGAAGTTCCGGTTGAAGCAGCCGCAGCGGACGCGTCGTCACCTTTGCTGCTGTTCCCGCCGCAGGATGCAAAAACCATAACGCTCATCACAAGCAACGCGGCGAAAACGATCCGTCTTTTTATCATCATTCGTCCCCCTTTTCATAGTTTTGATTGTATTATATCACACAACAATCATTTTTGGCAATAACGAAAGCGAAAAACTTTCTTCTTTTCACATAAAAAACATGTAAGGTTCAAACGATTTGAAGGGTTCAGGTTTGGATACAGTTTAACGATGCGTGCGGCAAAATGCAGGACTTTTCTAAACAGTGGACTGCTATATGCCATCCATACGTTCCCCGGAGCGTTTTTACCCGGCTGCGCCGGGCACGGTCGCCTTCGAATCCCGCCGGCTTTTCCAGCCAAAACAAAAACACCCGCAAGG
>CAMKOU010000020.1 GCA_946414505.1 uncultured Clostridia bacterium
AATGTCGCAAAGCGACAAAAGGGTTGCCGTCCGGCTACGGATCCCGCCCTTCACTCAACTCTAAACTCTCAACTCTAAACTCTCAACTCTAAACTCTCAACGCTATTCAATGTTCTGCACTTGTTCTCTGATTTTTTCGATTTCGCTCTTGATGTCCACGACCTTGTGGGCAAGCGCTGCGTCCTGCACCTTGGAGCCGATGGTATTCGCTTCGCGGTTCATTTCCTGAATGATAAAGTCGATTTTTCTGCCGATGGGTTCATTTTTCTCCAAAAAGGCGCGCAGCTGGTCAATGTGGCTGCGCAGCCGCACGGTTTCCTCGGCGACCGCCACCTTGTCGGCAAACACCGCCACCTCGGTGAGCACACGCTGTTCGTCGATCTCGACGCTGAGGTTTTCCAGTGTTTGGCGGATGCGGTCGAGCAGGCGGTTTTCATATTCCGCCACCGTCTGCGGCGAGCGCGCCTCGATTTCGGACACAATGCCGAGGATCGTCTGCGCTCTGCCGAGAATATCGGCTTTCATTTTTTCGCCCTCGGTTTCGCGCATCAACAGGAACGAATCGAGCGCCGTTTGCGCCGCCGACAGCACGTCCGCCGTCAGCTGCTCTTCATCCACCGCCGCCTTGTTAACGGTAAACACATCGGGAAACCGCGATACGGACACGACCGTTGCATCGTTTTCAATGCCGTAGGTGTCGGCGATCTCTTTCATCGCCGTCAGATAGCCCGACACCAGACTGTGGTTGACCGCCACCTCGCACGGCACGTCGTCCGCCGCGCCGACGGACACAAACATGTCGATTTTGCCGCGTGCGACACGGGCGTTGACAAACGCCTTGAGCTTATCCTCCAAAAAGCTGTAACCGCGCGTCAGGCGGCACGAAAACTCAAAATAGCGGTGGTTGACGCTCTTGATCTCAACTGTGATGGCTCTGCCGTTGATTTCGGTTTCACAGCGGCCGAAGCCCGTCATGGATCTGACCATTCCAAACTTCCTTTCCAATAATAGTTCCTGTCATATTTCTATCCGTATATTGTACCACGGAACGCGCGGTTTGGCAATGGATTTGTCATAAATTTGTAATCTTTTCGCCGATTTTTTTTTGAAACCGTTGGTTTATCGGCTTCCGGGCGTGAAAAAACAGTTGATTTCTTCGGCAAAATATAGTATGATAATGGGTGAAACAAAAAAGGAGGTATCACCTTTGGAAGAGACAAAAGACTTTTTGACCGAGGAAACCGCAGCAGAAGCTATCCCCGGCACCGATACAGACACGGACGGCGCAGCAGCAGCCGGCGAGACTGCGGGCACCGAGCTCGAAAAAACCGAAGCGGCAGCCGACGGCGAACCGGCTCCGTCTCCCAAAAAGAAGAAAACCCTGCAAACCACCATTTTGATCAGCCTTGTCATCGTCATTTGCGTGGTGTTGGCAGCCATTATCTGCCGGCTGTTTTTCATGAAGGGCGTCGTGGACACCAATCTCATCGGCGGCAAAGCCACCACCGTTTGGCACTACAAGCCCGACGCCTCCCAGCTGGCCGCCAGTGTGGACGAGGCGATGATCCCCGATTATTATTTTGTGTTTAATCCCGACGGCACCGTTTCGGTGAACATGGGCTCGTTTGAATTTCAGGGCGAATACACCCTGCGCAGCCTGGAGGCAAACGAGATCCCCCAGGACAGCGGCTTCAAGGAGGGCACGCCCGTGCTGGAGATGTCCGGCACCATACAGGGCGACGGTACCTTCTTGTACGAGCGCAGCGGCAACGCCTTTACCGAAAACACGCTGAAGCTGACGCCGATCACCAATCCGAAAGTGGAGATCGTGATGGACAACAAGGCGTATACGCCCGCAACCGTGGAGCGCAAGGACACATTCACCAAGGACGACGCGCTGCTGGGCAACTGGTCATTCAAAAATGAACAGATGACCCAAAACTTCCGCTTCAACGAAGACGGCACCTATGAGCTGAAATCCATGGCGAACGGCGGCGTTGAAAAGCAAACCGGCATTTACAACACAAAGGACGGCGCACTGACACTCACCTACAAAGCTCCCAAAGAGCAGTCGCAGACCTTGAAATACGCCGTCAAGGACAACAAGCTGTCACTCAGTCAAGTCGTTGAATACGGCGGACAAAGCATGGAGATGCCGCTCAACGAGTTTACGAAAGTACCTTAATCCGCGCAAACCCGGTTCAATTTTCATATTATGATAAAGGAAGGATAGCATGTCAGGACATAACAAATGGAGTACCATCAAGCAGAAAAAGGGCAAGAATGACGCCGCGCGCGCCAAGGTGTTCACCAAAATCGGCAGAGAGCTGATCGTTGCCATCAAAACCGGCGGCAGCGCCGACCCCAACGTCAACTCCAAGCTGCGCGACACCATTGCCAAGGCAAAGGCGGCAAACGTGCCCAACGACAACATCGAGCGCATCATCAAAAAGGCAGCCAACGACAACGATTCCACCAACTACGAGGCGGTCACCTATGAGGGTTACGGTCCCAGCGGCGTCGCCGTGATCGTGGAGGCGCTGACCGACAACCGCAACCGCACCGCCGGCGAGGTGCGCCACTACTTCGACAAATTCGGCGGCAACATGGGCACGCAGGGCTGCGTCAGCTTTATGTTTTCGCAAAAGGGCGTCATCATCATTGAGCGCGAGGACTTGGAAAAGGACGAGGACACCGTCATGAGCGACGCGCTGGAATGCGGCGCGTCCGACTTTGAAGCCGACGACGACATCTTCACCGTCTACACCGAGCCGGAGGATTTCAGCGCCGTGCGCGACGAAATGGAAAAGCTCGGCTATACCTTCGCTTCCGCAGAGCTCGAAATGGTGCCCAGCACCTACACCAAGCTCGACGACGAGGAAACCGCCGTCAAAATGCAAAAAATGCTCGACATGTTCGAGGATAACGACGACATCCAAAACGTCTGGCACAACTGGGAAGAAGCGTGACGCTTTTTCACTCCGCGCCATTAACGTTTCATAAAAGAATCAGCATAGGCTCCCGCGTTAAGACGATTGCTTAATGCGGGAGCTTTTTATTTTTCGCCTTGAAATCGTCCTAAAAGTATGATATAATAGCACTAATCAGAATATTTATCTAAATTATATCAACAAAGGAGGAAAATTATGGCATCTTTACGAAAAGGACTATGTTGGTTGTTGGGCGCGGCGATGGTATCGTCCGTGTTGACTGCCGGCACAATCAGCACGGCGGCTTACGATGATTATCCAGCGCCAGGCAGCTTCAGCGATCACGGCACCTATTCGCCTTCAGCAGGCGTTCAAACAAAGCATTTGATGTTCGCCATGCCCGGCGCATGGATGAATGACACTTGGGAAAACACTCCCGGCGGCGGCGCGGCAGGCTGCTATTGGTGGACGGGTTATGACTCACCCGAGAACAAATTCGCTTATGGTTGGCCGGGTTATCAGGCGCAAAAGGTGACCGAGACCGGTGTGGACAACCTGTGGTACATGGACGTCCCGTCCTACGGCAACGGCGAAAAAGGCAATGCTACGCAAATAATCTGGAACAACTATTTGGATAGTGGCACGGACAATAATCCCAACCGTAATCCGTTTTATAACGCGGCGCAGCAAACCAAAGATACCCCTCCGCAATATTATTCCAGATATGATAATCACATGGTATATGACAAGGTGTTCCGTTACGCCTATTTGGAAAACTTTAAAAAATTCGGCGTACCGGGTTCCGGAAGCATCAATTTAAACGATGATAGCTTTTGGGAAAAGCTCAACAAGCTGGCGGCAGCTTATTGGGGCGAAAACTGGGACAGATTAACTAAAGAAGAAAAAACCTATCAAGTGGATATAATCCTTGACGATAACTATGACGAACTCGATTTTTCGATGTTCGGCAGCTACGCCGGCAATTTCTTCAACGAGGACTTTGCCGGTGAATACGGCTGCTATCCCAACGAAGAAGTCTACGGTTGCGGCATGGCGTTTACCTTTGACAACATGGTGTATGTGGTGGACTTAGCCCCGGAGCATATGACGGTTTCACCGCTCTCCGGCAAAGCCGGCTTCGGCGGCGACTGGTTCTTCTACTACGGCGGCGGCGAGTACGGCTCGTGGCCGACGAAGGAGCTAAACACGCAAATGGGCGGCGTTTCGGGCAACATCATGAGCGATGACTACCGCAAAAGCACGTTACCGGACGTATCTACACCCTACGATCCCACTTCACCCTACGATCCCACTTCACCCTACGATCCCACCGATCCCTATATCCGCCCGACTGTTCCTGTTGAGCCGGGCATCAATCCCGAAAGCGGCGTTTTCTATTTTGACGCCGGTTCCACCGGATGGAACAACTACAATAAAATCACCTGTTATTTGTATAACCATACAACCGGCGAACCATTGATTATGTGGGGTTCCAAAAAAGGCAATATGACGGACGAGGGCAACGGCTTGTGGTCGTTTGACATGGACACGAAAGGACTTTCGTTTTACTCCAATCACGACTACGGCGTAATCTTCACCGCCGACTGGGGGATGCAAACCTGCGATTTGATTATCGGTTCGGAATGCTTTGAGGACGTTGCGTATTGCACAGGAGCACAGGTCGAAAACAGCGTGGATTCCAACAAGAGAAGCTATGTGGTAAAATGGGAGAGCGGACAATACGGCAATCCTGTTTGCATCACCTCCATCGGCAATGTCATCGGCGATTGCTTCTGGCAGGGAGAAAGCCCCTATTCGTTATTCTTGGACTTTTTAACAAGTACCGACCACCACAGTATTTACTACGCCATAAAATTCAACGGCAAAACCTTGCAGCAAACCGCTTTTGATATAGGCTATGCTTTGGGCTTGTCGCAGAGTGAAATCGTCGCCGCCTGCCGCGAAGCGGGCATTTCCCTTGACAGCGGTTCTCCATCCGGTATAGAATCCGGCAACGGCTTCTCATTCACCAAACTGAACGACGGCACCTACATGATAACGGACTATCAGGGCACACGGGAATATGTGGAGATCCCCTCCGTCATCAAGGGTAATCCGGTTTATGAATACCATTATGATTATGGTCCCGTTTCCACTGATCCTTCCAATCCCACATCACCGGCTTCCGTTTCCATCTCTGTCACCTACGAAGAATATCCCGTCACTGCCATCGGCGACTGGGTGTTCTATAACAACAAATACTTGGAGAGCGTTTCCATTCCCGACAGCATCAAGCGCATCGGCAAGGGCGCGTTTTACGGCTGTGTGCGGCTGACCGAGGCGAACATCCCCGACAGTGTGACCGAGCTGGGCGCGAACGCGTTTGAAAAATGCCTGTATCTTGAAAGCGTGACGCTGAGCGATAATTTGACCACCATCAAGGACGAAACCTTCCTCGACTGCCGCCGCTTGCAGCACATCAACATTCCTGACGGCGTGAAAACCATCGGCGCCGAGGCGTTCTACAACTGCCGCGGGCTGACCACGCTGGTGCTGCCCGAAACCGTGCAGAGCGTGGGCAAGGCAGGCGATCCTGTCGGCGTGTTTGAGGACTGCCGCTGTCTGCAAACCATCGTGCTGCCCAAAAACGTGAAAAGCATTGAGGAAAATGCCTTCGAGGGCTGCCGCCTGCTGACAGTCAGCGCCGTGGACGGCTCCTATGCAGCAAAGTATGCTGCCGCAAACGGCATCGCCACCGAACGCATGGGCGGCGTGACCAAAGCCTGCAAGCTGATTGGTGACATCAACAGCAACACCCTCGTTTCCATTGAAGACGCCACCTACATACAAAAGCACCTCGCCGAATTTGCCGCCAATCACTTGGACAGCAGCGACCCGGCAGTGCTGGCTGTAGCGGATACGGACGGCAACGGCAGCATCACTGTCAATGACGTTACTGCCATTCAGCGGTTCTTAGCCGAAATGATACAAGCTTTCCGATAAAATTTCAAATCCAAAAAAGGGACGTGCCAAACAGCACGTCCCTCTATTTTTCTCACTTTCCGAAAGCGTAATTACGCATTACGCATTACGCATTACGCATTACGCACTAAGTATGACCGCTTTTCCAAAGCACTGCACGCCGCCGCGGAACACCTCGACCGTCGTGCCGCCGAGCAGGTCGGTGTAGGCGCCGTCGGGCAAATCGACGGGCACAAAGGCGGTTTGTCCGCGCAGCGGAAACACGCCCACGGCTTTTTTTCCGTTTTTCTCATGCACCGCAACCAGCGTGTCCTCTCCGACCGCCGCGACATGGTAGGTGCTGTCGGCAAACAACGGGTCGCGCCGGATATCCGCCAGCTTGGTTATCAGCGGACAGAGGTCAACGGTTTCGTCGCCGTCCCACAGCACGGTGTCCCTGTCAAACAGGCTCGGCAGATGCGATACGCCGCGCTCCTGTCCTGCATACACCAGCGGCATACCCTTTTGGAAGAACAAGAACGCCGTCCAGCTTTCCAGCGCCGCCACATCGGGAATGAAAAACCGTGCGCGGGTTTGGTCGTGATTTTCCAAAAAGCGCAGCTTGACATAGTTGTCGGGATAGGTGTATTCCTGCCGGTTGACCGCGTCGGCATAGGCTTGCAGCGTGCCCTTGCCGTAAAAATAGTTTTTGAACGCGTCGTAGCAGTCGTAATCGTAGCTGAGGTCGAACGCGCGGTAGATTTCGGAATCGGAAAGCGCCGTCAAACCCTGTCCGCGCATGTACAGGATGAAGCCCGGCTCCACGCTTTCGCTCAGCCAGATCGCGCCCGGGCGCACGGTCTCCACCTCACGGCGCGCCTGCTCCCAAAAGGCGACGGGGATCAGCGGCGCCACATCGCAGCGAAAGCCGTCCACGATCGCCGCCCACTGCTTGAGGGTGTCGATCTGGTATCTCCATAATTCTTTGTTGGAATAATCTAGGTCGATGATATCCGTCCAGTCGCCCACACGGTTGCCAAAGCTGCCGTCGGGCTTGTGATAGAACCACTCGGGATGCGCTGCCGCCAAAACGGAATCGGGTGACGTGTGGTTGTACACCACGTCGATGATGCAGCGCATTCCCCTGTCATGAATGGCGGCGACCAAAGATTTGAAGTCGTCTATGGTGCCGAATTCGGGGTTCACCGCGCGGTAGTCGCGGATGGCATAGGGCGAGCCGAGCGTGCCCTTGCGCGCCGTTTTGCCGATGGGATGAATGGGCATCAGCCAAATAATATCGGTGCCGAGTGAACGGATGCGGTCAAGGTCGCGCTCCACCTGCGCAAAGGTGCCTTCCTCGCTGTAATTGCGCACAAACACTTGATACATCATTTGATTGCGCAGGGTTTTGGGTGTGTTGTCTGCCATGATTTTTCTCCTAACATGCGCCACCGGCGCCAATCATTTTCTGACGAAAAGGATGCCCAGCGTGCCGGGGCCGCAGTGACTGGTGATGGTGCAGCCGGCGGTGGTTTCCAATATTTCCTCAAAGCCGGGGTACAGCTCGTTGATTTTGCCGCGCACCTGCTGCACGGTCACGGGGCTGCATTTGGTGTGCGTGATGAAAATGCGGTGCTTGTCAATGTCGTCGCGGTCGCGCAGCTTGTCGGCGACGTAGTGGAGGATCACCTTGTCGATGTTGCCGCGGTATTTTTTGCCCGCCTTCATTTTGCCGTCGAGCACCTCGATCAGCGGCTTGAGCTTGAGCAGATTGGCGCCCAGCGCCGCCACAGACGAGCAGCGGCCGCCCTTGTGCAGATAGTCAATGCTGTCCACCACAAAGCTCGCCTCCACACGACCGGTCATGTCGTCGCAGGCTGCCTTGATTTCGGCGCCCGACTTGCCCTGCTGCGCCAGCTCCGCGCCGTGCAGCACCACCAAGCCCGAGCCGGTGGACAGGTTGCGGGTATCCACCACATACACGCCCTCCATGCCGTTGGCGGCGGTGCAGGCGTTTTGATAGGCGCTGGAAAAGTCGCTGCTGATATTAAAATGGACTACCTCATAGCCCAGCTTGATCCATTTGAGAAATTCGTCGGTATAGTCACCGATGTTGGGCGCGGCGGTGGTGGGCAGCTTGCCCGTTTCGCTGACGTGCACGTAGATGTCCTCCGGCGTTACTTCACTGCCGTCCTTTTGGGTTTTGTCGCCCGTGACCACATACAGCGGCACCACGGCGATATCGTATTTTTCCAGCAATTCGGGCGACAAATCGCCGGTGCTGTCGGTAATGATTTTTACTTTCATTGGTATCGTCCCCTTTTCAGACAAATTCGGGCATGTGCCTAACAATAGTATAGCATTATATCACAAAATCGCAAGTGGTTTTGCGGTTTTTTATTCGTAAAACTAAATCAGTATGCCGTTACAGTGGTCGATTTCGTGCTGGATGATTTGCGCGGTAAAGCCTGTGTAGGTTTTTTTCTGCCGGCGGAACTGTGCGTCCTGAAACTGCACGGTGATCTTCGCCCAGCGCATGGTTTTGCGCGGGTCGCCGGGCAGAGACAGGCAGCCCTCCTCGGCGGTATAGGGCTTGGATCTGGCGGTGATGACGGGGTTGTACATCACCGTGCAAACGGTGCCGTCCAAAAACGCAATGATCTGCTTGGCGACGCCGATCATATTTGCCGCCATGCCCACGCAGGTTTCACGGTGGGCAAGCAACGTGTCCTGCAAATTTTGCGCAACGGGAATATCGACCGGCGAGGCAGGCTTCGCCTTGATGGATAAAAACAACGGGTCGTGTATCAATTCTTTTACCATAACTGTCACCTAACGCATAATGGCAAACACCACGGTGCCGATATACAGCAGCACCATGGCAGTGCCCTCGGCGCGGCTGATCTTTTTCGTGGCACAAAAGACAAACGTCAGCACGGACACCGCCAACAGAATGCCGAGGTCGATCACCGACGCCAAATTAACGGCGATGGGATGAATGGCAGCGGACACACCGAGGATCATCAACAGATTAAACAAATTGGAGCCGATGACATTGCCGACCGCCAGTCCGTTTTCGCCCTTGCGTGCGGCGACAACGGAGGTCACCAGCTCCGGCAGCGAGGTGCCGAGGGCAACGACCGTCAGGCCGATGAGCGTTTCGGACATGCCGAAAAAGGCGGCGATGCTTTTGGCGTTTTCGACGACGAGTTGACCGCCGATGACGATACAGGCGATCCCGATCACAATCAGCAGCACGCTTTTCCACACGGGCATCAGGGGCGCGTCGCTTTCTTCGGTTTTGTTTTTGCGCGCCTGTATGACCAGCACCGCCATATAGATGACGAACACCGCCAACAGCACGATGCCCAGCGGGCGGCTGATGACGCCCACTTCGGAAAGCATGACGGCATCTTGCGGCAGGCTGCCGAACAGCAGCGGAACGCCCAGCACGGCGAACACCACCGCCGTTGCCGCAATCGACAAAGGAAAATCACGTTTTAAAATGCCCCTGTCGATCGGAACCGGGCGTATGACAGCACACATGCCGAGCACCATCAACAGATTGAAGATATTGGAGCCGACAACATTGCTGAGGGCGATCTCATTGGCGCCGGCGGCCGCCGCCGAGGTGCTGACCGCCAGTTCGGGTGCGCTGGTGCCGAGGGCAACGATGGTCAGCCCGATGATCACGCCCGGCACACGGAATGTCCGCGCCAGCGCGGAGCTGCCGTCCACGAAAAAGTCCGCGCCCTTGATCAGCGCCACAAAGCCGACAACAAGCAATACCATATTGAGTGCAAGCACAGAAAAATCCTCCTTTTTTGCGGCACGGCGCCGCCGAATCATGCGCCTTACGCATGATTTACGGTTTCTTTCCAAACCTCCGCCGCAGCGTTTACGATCGCGTCCGCGGCTTCGGCGCCCTCAAACAGCGACACATAGCCCTGAATGCTTTTTGCCTTGGCATAAAGCGCCGGTGCGCGGCGGTTGACAAAAATGCGCGCCTTGCGCTTTCCGTTTTTTGCCTCCTGCACAACGTTCGCTCCGGCGGAGTTGCCGTCGAGCGCCACCACCACCGACGGGCGGCGTTTGAAGATCTCATAGGCAAAGCTTTTGTACAAGCCCATGCGCGTCGGTTCGATGGACACGCGCACCGCGACGCCGCTGTGTTGCAGACGACGGGCTTCCACGGGCGAAATCAGCGTGGGCACCACGGCGAAGATGTCAAACTTGTCCCCTGCCATGTCCGTCAGCACGCGTTCGTAGCCGGTCAAGCAGCTGCCGATGACAAAGCACGTCTTTTCGGGGTCAAGCTGTTCCGTTAACATGCGCAGCAACGCACACAGGCTCTCTTTTTTGCGCGTGGCGTGACGGCTGCTGTTGAAGCTGCCGCCGAGCAGCACCACAGGCGCCTTGTCCGCCGGGATCTCACGGATCTGATCGCGTAAGCACGCCGCGCTGTCCCACTTTTGCGGCAAAAGGTCGGCAGCCTTCACGTCCGGAGAAGTGCGGTCCATTTGCTGCTTCCAATAGTCCTCAACGGACAGTGATCCGGCGACACGGCGAAAGCGTTCGCTTTTCCTCTGAAATACGCGCAGGCTTTCGGTGAGGACTGCCTGCTCGGCGCGGTGCATGGCGCGCATGTCCTCCGCCGAGAGGTCGAGCAGCCGCTCCAGCGCCAGCTGTTCGTCGATGGAATCGGTGCCGTAAATGGCGCCGCCGTCCGTGCCCTGCACACAAAATACGCCGCCGCGCAAATATTGCTTGAGGGGATGCCGGTCGAGCGTGCTGAGGTTGTTGAGCCGGACATTGGAGGTCAGCTGAAACTCGAGCACTACCTGATCTTCGCGCAAATCGCGCATCAGCTGCTGTCCCTTTTGAGAGCGCAGGTTGGCGGTGTAGAGTCCGTGTCCGATGCGCATACGCGGCATCGGCTGCCCCTCGGCAAGCGATGCGCGCACACAGGCAAGTGAATTGGCAACGTTGTCGCGCAGACTGTCGTTTTCGCCCGCGTGGACGCGGATCACAAAGCCCTCGTTTTCACCGGCAATGGCGACCAGCTCCTTTAGCACCGGCTGTAATTCGCGGATATCGTTGATCTCCTCACCGATAATATCGCTGCCTGCCACATAGGGATCGGCGGCAACGGCACGGATGACGCGCAGCTGGCTCTGCACGTCCTCGCGGGCGTGCGCCTGCTCGCGCACGATCGTCAGCGGGATACGGCGCAAAGCGGCAAGAAACCGCAGCGTCACACCCGTTTCGCGTGTTACGGCGGGCATAACCTGATGCACCTCGGCAAGCATGTGCGCCGCCTGCGGCTTCACCAAGGTCGTATCGGAAATTTCAGCGTAACACACACCGCGCTTTTGCAGGCTGCGGGCGATCCACAGCAGCTTGTTTTGAAACAGCGACAGCCTGCCAAAGTAAGGATGGCGGCTGTCGGCAAGCATTTGCCGCACGGCGTCCGCAATGTCCGCATCGGGGATCTTGCCGAAATCGTTGAGCGGAACCGTCGTATCGCTCGGCTGTCCCTTGGTAAACACATAGCGGTACAGATACACCTTTTCCAAGTTGGTGAATACCGCCTGCCCGTCCTTTAGGATCGTCAGCGACGCGCGGATACGCGGCAGGTTGTAGGCAGCGTTTTCAAGGTTATTGAGGATGAGATCGGCAAAATTGATGAAGGTGTTGTCGTCGATTTTGCGCACGTGATATTTGCCCTTCAGCGGCGAATCGGCAAAGCGCTTTGCCACCTGTCCGCGCTGCTGCATAAGCCGTTCGCGCTGGAGGTCGGTGCAGCGCAGCCCCAGTTTTTTGATGTAATAGAGCGGATAGCGGATTTGATGAAAAATGCCGAGCGCCATCAAAATATCCGCGTCCAAATTGGCATTCATGTGGGTGTGCAGGTCGGTGCGGAACTTGTATTCACGGCGAATATAGGTTTTCACCAGCGTTTTGCGCGCGTCCAAATGATAGTCCTTGGTTTGACTCATCAGCGTTTTGGAGATGGCGGGGATATATGCCTTGCGCTCCACCGTGCCGTCGGGGTAGATGTTGGCGACCTTGGTGTCAGCAAGGCGCAGCACATACACCTCGCGGTTGCGCTCGTCCACATAGCACGGCACCTCGCCGCGAATGATCTTTAAGCCGTCCTCCCCCGTGCTGAGCGGCAACCGGCACAGCCGCGCCAAATTGGTGATCAAATTGCCCTTGGCGTGGTTGGGGGTGCGCAGCACATAACGCAGCACGCCGGCCGTCATATCCAATTCAATGATGACGTCCTTTTCCTTGTCAAGATAAAACCTGCCGAATGCCGCCATAAAACCCCTCCGCCGCCTGATATGGTATCATTATACCACGTTGGCAGCGGTTTTTCCATACCCAAACGGATATTTTACGGGAGAATCCGCCGGAAGCCCTCTCATCCTGCGCGAACAGCACCTGCGCTTTTTGGAAAACTCGCGGATATTTGTATGCGATTCTTGACATTTGACGGCAAATAGACTAAAATGGTAAAAGCGCCTATGCTACGCTTCTGTATGCGGATGGCATAGCCGGCTTTTCGTCAGCGGGAACAAGACATCCGCTTGCAGGCTGATGATGCAAACAGGAGGCACACCGTGCGCGATACGGTGCTGCCTTTGGTATTCTAACATCCATGAGGTGAAAAAATGGTTATCGGATATACGGCAGGCGTGTATGATTTGTTTCATATCGGTCATCTGACACTGCTCAAAAACGCGAAGGGGTTATGCGACAAGCTGATCGTCGGCGTCACAGTGGACGAGCTGGTGACCTATAAGGGCAAGCACGCCATCATTCCTTTTTCTGACAGAATTGAAATCGTGCGCAGTATTCAATATGTGGACGCGGCCGTGCCGCAGTATGACATGGACAAGCTGACCATGTGCAAAAAACTGGGCGCGTCGATTTTGTTCGTCGGCGACGACTGGTATGCCACCGACAAATGGAAACAATACGAAAAGGATTTTGCGGAGGCAGGGATCAAAATCATCTACTTCCCCTACACCAAGGGCATTTCCTCCACGCAAATCACAAAAGCATTAAATACACTGAGAGGTAACGATGAAAACAGATAAGGCTTATTGCGCCAGCTCCTTTTTGATGTACCGCACGGTTTACGAAAAAGAGCTGTGCTTCGGAGAAAACTATCCGCCCGTCAGACATTATCCCACGCCGCAGAACCGCACGCCGATTGCCGACAGCGACACACTGCTGCGCGTTTTGAAGGAAAAGACGGAGGCGGCAGCTGCCGGCGGCAAAGCGGCGCTGGCACTTTCGGGCGGCATTGACTCCGCCATTTTGGCGAAGTTCATGCCCAAGGGCTCGGTTGCCTACACCTTTAAGTGCGTGGTGCCGGGCATGAAGGTCACGGACGAAAGCGGCGCAGCGGCAAAATACGCGGCGGAATGCGGCTTGGAACACCGCATCATCGAGGTGACGTGGGAAGATATCGAACAGCTTGCTCCCGTTTTGATGGCACACAAGGGTGCGCCGATTCACTCGATTGAAGTGCAGATTTACAAGGCAGCGCTGCAAGTAAAGGCAGACGGCTTTGATACGCTGGTGTTTGGCGAAAGCTCTGATGTAACCTTTGGCGGAATGAGCGGACTGCTTTCCAAGGATTGGCTGTACGGCGACTTTTTGGAGCGTTACGCATACGTTATGCCCTACAAGGTATTGAAGGAAGCACGTTTGGAAACAGCGCCTGTGAACAAACATGAAAAAGACGGCTTTGTTGACCCGCACGCGTTTTGTTCGACGGAGTTTTATGAAGAAAGCCTGAATTCCTATTATAATGCCACCGACACAGCCGGCGTGCGCTTTGCTGCGCCTTTTTCGGAATGTATTATGAGCGTGCCGATCGACTATGACCGCATCCGTAGCGGCGAGAATAAATATTTGGTGCGCGAGGTGTTCAACAAGCTGTATGACGGCTTTGACATTCCGCCCAAGCTGCCCATGCCGCGCGCCACCAATGAATGGCTGCGCGACTGGCAGGGTCCCGTGCGGCACGAGTTTTATCCGCACTGTACCGACGAAATGACCGGCGACCAAAAGTGGCTGGTTTGGTCTTTGGAGCGGTTTATGAATATGTACGAGGCAGAATAATGCAGCCGATCGCGCATATTTACAATGATTTTCCCACCAAATTCGGACTGCCGCGGCAAAGCGGCATGAGCGCGCATTTGCTGTCGCGCATTGTCATGGAGCCGGCATTTCGCGATCCCGAGGCGTTTCGCGGGATAGAAGCCTTTGATCATTTGTGGCTGCTGTGGCTGTTTGCGCCGATGGGCAAGCGCCGCTGGTCGCCCACCGTGCGCCCGCCCAAGCTTGGCGGCAACAAGCGCATGGGGGTGTTTGCCACACGCTCGCCCAACCGTCCCAACCCCATCGGGCTGACGCGCGTGAAGCTGGTCGCCGTGGAGCAGGACGCCGCCGACGGCGTGGTGCTGACGGTGGCAGGCGCGGATATGATGAGCGGCACGGCGATCTTGGACATCAAGCCCTATCTCCCCTATGCCGACAGTGTGCCCGGCGCTGCCGCCGGTTTTAGCGTGCAGGCGGAGCCGCTGCAGGTGAACATTCCCGCACACATCGCCGCGCTGTTTGATGACAAACAACTGCAGGCGCTGCGCGAGGTGCTCGCCTATGACCCGCGCCCGGGCTATCAGGACGATCCGCAGCGCACCTACGGCTTTGCCTACGGAAAATACGACGTGCGCTTTCGTGTGACAGACGGCACCGTTACCGTGACGGAGGCTGTTTTGCAAAATTCGTAAACACCCGATGCTTCCCCGTGGAGCACGGAACCATACCAATAAAAAAATATCACAATAGACAAAGGCAATACCGCACGCTTCCGGTGTACGGTATTGCCTTTCTTTTTGGATAACGCATATACAGTAAGCCCCTTTATCATCCGCGCGAGATACGAAACCTGTTTTCATTTTAAACGTAAAACAGATGTCAGCGGAAAATGTCGCAGAACGAGGCGGAGCCGCAGCCCTTTTTTACCGTATTTTGGCAATAATTTGTTTTTTGTAGCGTAAAAATGCTTCTGTCAGGTTAAAATCCCTGTCGCGGGGCTTCGGCTCCCGAATAATGATCTCATCCGAGAGCGTGCCCGGTTTGCCGCTGAGCAGATAAATGCGGTCGCTCAGCAAAATCGCTTCGTCGATATCGTGGGTGATAAAGATGGTGGAAAGTTTGATGCTGTCCATCACTTCGAGATACCAGCGGTGCAAATCGCTTTTGGTCAGCGTGTCCAGTGCGCTGAACGGCTCGTCCAGCAGCGCAACGCTGCCGCCGAACATATATGTGCGCAACAGCGCGGCACGCTGCCGCATACCGCCCGACAACTCGGCAGGATAGAACTTTTGCGTGCCGTCCAGCCCAAATGTCGAAAAGTATTTGCCCACCTGACGGCGCGCCTCTTTCTTTTTGACGCCCTTTAGCAGCAGCGGCAAAGCGACATTGTCCTCCACGGTGCGAAACGGCAGCAGCATATCCTTTTGCAGCATATAGCTGATTTTGCCGGACTGCCCGGTGATGTCCTCGCCGCCGAGCAACACCCTGCCCTGCTGCGGCTTCAACAGCCCCGCAATGATGTGAAAGAGCGTGGTTTTGCCGCCGCCGCTCACGCCCAGCAAACACACCAGCTCACCCTCATGCAGCGTCAGGTTGATGTTTTGCAGCACATTGTTCTGTCCGTCATAAGAAAAGGTGACGTCCTGAATGTCCAGCGCGTTTCTCATTTCGTCAGGTATTCGTTGGTGAAGCCGGTGTTTTCGGGGATCTCCACTTCAAACAGCTTGTTTTCATTGATCCAGTTATAAAACGCGTTCCATCTGGCAGGGTCGATATAGCCCCACTGCGCCGCGTCGGCAATGTATTCCTGCGACAAATACGCCTGGCTCTCCTTGACCAGCTTCGCGTCCAGCTCCGGCGCATATTTCAACAGAATGTCCGCTGCCGCGTCGGCATTGTCAGCCGCAAATTCGTAGCCCTTTTGCAGCGCGGCGAGAAACGCCTTCGTCTGTTCGGGATGTGCCGCCGTCCAATCGGTGTTGCCGAGGACGACGGGCGTGTAGTAGTCAAACACGGGGTCGATATCCTTAAAGGCAAAGTAATCGGTCTCCAGCTGCGCCTGCTCGGCGGCAATGCCTGCCCAGCCGTAGAAGATCCAAATCGCGTCCACCTGACCGCTTTGCAGCGCGGAAACCTCGTCGGTCACGGTCGAAGGAATCAGCTGCACCTTGCTGAAATCGCCGCCGTCCTTTTCCACCACCTGCTTCAAGGTCGCCTGTTCAATGGGCAGATCCCATGTGGCGTACTTTTTGCCCTCTAAGCCCTTGGGGGTGTCCATGCCCTTACCTTTGAGCGAAATGATGCCCGAGGTGTTGTGCTGCACCAGCGCCGCCACGGCAGTGACCGGCATGGCGTTGGCACCGGCGACGGCAGGAAGCATGGAGTCTTGGAACGACACGCCGAATTGCGCCTGACCGGCGCCGACCATCGCTTCCGCGCCGTCCTCGGGCGGCTGTACGATTTCTACCTCCAAGCCCGCGTCGGCAAACCAGCCCTTTTCCTGTGCAACGTACAGTCCCGTGTGATTGGTGTTGGGCGTCCAGTCGAGCACAAAGGTGATTTTTGTTGTATTGGCGCTGTCGGCAGTGGCGCTGTCGGCGGAAGCACTGTCCTTTGTCGCCGCGGCGGCGCTTTCCGCCTTGCTTTCGGTTTTGCTGTTTTGCTGACCGCAGCCTGCCGCGAACGAAAGCAGCAGCGCACCTGCCAGCACGATGGATGAAACTTTTTTAAACATTTTCTTTTCTCCTTGCTTGATTTACTTTTTCCCACGGCATACATTTTTTCTGTAAAAAACCCGTCAGCCAAATCAACAGCAGGCTGATAACGGAAATCAAAATGATGACCGCGAACATTTTATCGTATGAAAACGCCTTGCGGACGCGCGTCATATAACAGCCCAAGCCCTCGGTGCCGCCCAGCCACTCCGATAACACCGCGCCGACAACGGCGTAGGAAACGGAAATTTTCAGGCTGGAAAAAAAGTGTCCCAATGCGCTCGGCATCTTGACATAGCGAAAGATTTGCAGTCGCCCGGCGCCCATGGAGCGCATCAAGTTGACCGTGTCGGCGTCCACCGAGCCAAAGCCCTCGAGCAAGCTGATGGAAATAGGAAAAAACACGATACAAATGACGAGCACGATTTTTGGCAGCATTTGATAGCCCAGCCACAGCACCAACAGCGGCGCGATGGCGACCGTGGGGATGGTTTGGCTGATGATGATCAGCGGATACAGCAATTTGCGGACGATGCGAAAACGATCCATCACCACCGCCGTAAAAAAGCCGATGATAATACCGAAAAACAGTCCGATGAAGGTTTCCGCCAAGGTCACGCGCGCATGGCGAAGCATGAGCTGCCAGTCACTGACAAACGCATTCCACACGTCGGCAGGCGACGGTAGCATGAATTTTGGCACGCTGCCCGACGCACAGGCAAAATACCACAGTCCCAGCAGCAGCAACAGCAGCACAACGGGCGGCAGCAGCTTATCCGTGGTGCTTCGTAACTTTCCTTTCAATGGTCAGCACGTCTCCCTCCGGGCGGTAATCCACCTTGATGTAGGCGAGTACGGAGGGCGCACCTGCGCGGATCGCGATATGCTGACACTCCTTGACAATGTCCATCAACTCGTCGTAATCGCCCTCGATGGCGGTTTCAAAGGGACCGACATAGCATTTTAATCCCGTGCTTTTGATGTAGGCGATCACCTCATCCACAATGCGGATCAGCTCCTCGTCATTTTGCGCTGCGGGAAGCGTTTGAATAGCGACGCTTGCGTTCATAAAATACAACTCCTTGTTCAAAAAAATAAGCGCTGCGGATGACGCAACGCTCGGATATGAATGATTTGCGCTTCCTACGTCGGCATGATCCGCATCAGGTATAAGGGTCAAGGCAAAACAGCCTACTCTCAGTCCGCTCGGTCGGACTCCCCTGCCGTTAATAAGTGTACACCGTCCGACGAAAAATGTCAAGGGGAATTTCGCACAAAAAACTCCCCCGGAACTTCCGAGGGAGCGTTTTTATGGAATGCTTTTTACATCAAAAGGCGTGATAACAATTACCAAGTACCGACTGTGCAGCTGGTACCGGAACCGCCGCTGATGTAGTATCCGGTTACGTTTCTGTCAAACGTAATGTTCACCTAATTCGTTGGTGCCAACCTTGGTCATGTCGCGGTCCATGTGCTGACTGTACAGCTGTTACCGGAACCGCCGCTGATGTAGTATCCGGTTACGCTTCTGTCTAACGTAATGTTCACCGTTTGCTCGCCGCCGCCGCTGAAGATGACATAGGTTGCGCCGGCAGGAACTTCGATGGAATACTGATCCTCACCCATATCGTTGGTGCCGACCTTGGTCATGGCACTGCCGGAGAAAGCGCCAAGATACTCCGTACCGTTATCATCCCACGCATAGCAGGATACGCTGCTCCAATAGTGGTTATTGGAAAACAGAACGGTCGTGGAGGAACCGCTACCGCCGCCGGAGGTAGTAGGCTGATCGCCGCCCTGACCGGCGTTCCAGGTAGCTACTGTGCAGCTGTTACCGGAACCGCCGCTGATGTAGTATCCGGTTACGCTTCTGTCCAGCGTAACGTTCACCGTTTGCTCGCCGTTGCCGCTGAAGATAACATAGGTTGCGCCGTCAGGAACTTCGATGGAATACTGACCCTCACCCATATCGTTATTACCGACATAGGTCATGGCACTGCCGGGGAAATCGCCGAGATACTTCGTCTCGTTATCATCCCACGCATAGCAGGAAACGCTGCTCCAATTGTGGTTATTCGTAAACAGAACGGTCGTGGAGGAACCGCTACCGCCACCGGAGGTAGTGGGCTGATTGCCGCCCTGATCGCCGGTCCAGCTGTCGACCTCAAAGCTGCCATAGCCGTCCTGAGCGCCGGTGAGATAATAGCCGGTCACGCTGCTGTCGTAGGGGAT
>CAMKOU010000021.1 GCA_946414505.1 uncultured Clostridia bacterium
CCGTGCCGATATTCATCACTCATAACATTACCGGAAACGCCACCATTCGCCTTATTGAGTTCTTTGGTCGGCCATGTGCCGTACTCGCCGGCGCCATAGTAGAAGTACCAGTCACCACCAAAGCCGGGCTTGCCGCTCAGAGGAGAAACAGTGATGTGTTCAGGATCCATATCGACAACATAGATCATGTTATCAAAATGGAATGCAATGCAGTCGCCGTTAGATGCTTCTTTGGGATAAATCTCATCGCCAACCAAATCTTCATTGTAGAAGTTACCTGCGTAGGAACCGAATTCAGAAAAATCAAGCTCTTCCTCATCTAAAATGAGATCGATCTGGAATTTCTTTTCGTCTGCCTTCAAATCTTCCCATTTGTTGCCTAATTTTTCAGCAGCAAGCTTGTTGAGAGTCTCCCAAAAATCAGCAGACTTAAGGTCAACAGCCTTAACACCTTCTACACCAGCTTTATCTAAGGCATTTACATAAATATATCTGAATAAATCTTCATAATTATCATTTTGATCATTTCTGGAATAGTACTGGCAAGCAGAATCCTTAGTCTGCTGAGCAGCCTTATAGAAAGGATTCTTAACATCATCGTCCTTGATTGTACCGCCGTCAATATTGTTGTTCCAGATGATCTGCGTAGCATCGCCCTCTTCGCCGTTGCCATAGGTGGGAACGTCCATAGACCACATGTTGTCAACGCCTTCTTCGGTCACCTTGTCTGCCTTATAGCCGGGCCATGCATTAGGCCAACCTTGATTCCCACAATGGTCATAACCGACCCACCAGTACAAACCGGCAGAACCGCCATTGGGATCCTTCTCCCAAGTTTCATTCATCCATGCGCCGGGCATTGCAAACAACAGATGCTTTGTCTCTACGAGAGCGGGATTGGGTTTATAGTTTGGATGATTACTGTAGCTACCGGGAGCAAGACCGGAGTCCGCAGATGTAGCATCTTCCGCAGCAGACACCGCCACCATACCGGCTACAGACATGGAGCCGAGCAGCGCACCTGCGAGAAGAACACTTAAGATTTTCTTTTTCATAACATATTCCTCCAAATATTTTCCGAAAATCGGTTACTTTCATTATATAACAAAGAATAATGAAAATCAAGAAAAATAAAAAAAATTATTTTAGAAAAGATGACAAATTTTTTATCACAAATTTGTAAAAAAGTGTTATTCCTCTGGCTTTTTGCTGTTTTTGCTGACCAGAACAACCGCCGTCACAATAGCGCCGGCCACCAAAACACCCGCAATCAGGAAAAACCAAATGCTGTTGAAAAAACCGCCGCCGGTGCCGGACGCACCCTCTTCGCCGGGTACCACGCGCGTCACTTCGATCACACTGGACTTGACAACGGAACCGACGCGAACATGTTCGCCGGAATCCTTGGGGCTGTTGTCCTCGCCCATGCCGTCGGCATAATTGACAAAGTCACCCTGGTAGTTCCCCTGCGCGAAGCTGCCGGTGTTGACCTCCGGAGTCGCATTTTTGAGCAGCGTATTATCGCCCTCCTTGAGGTCATAGGTGAATTTATAGCTTTTTAAATACGGCTCTGCTTCAAAGTTTTCACTATAGAGCTCAGTAACGAAGTAGCTGATATCCGCTTCGCCGCCGTCCAGCACCTTGAAGGAAGCGGAAACAAACTGGGTTTTATCGGAAAAAACCTTCGTATTCGACAAATTGGAATGATTCATCGGAATTCTGCCTTCTAAATCTTCATTATAAACCACTACATCAAAATTATCAAATTTCAGGCTGCCCTTTTGATATTGCAAATGGTCTTTATCGTAAAACAGGCATAATTCAAAGCCGACGATCGGTTTGACTGTTTCACTGATATATAACGTATACGTTACGGTTTTGCCGACATCGACCTTTGCGTCTTTATTAATGGTCAATTGTGCGCTGTCGCCCTTTTTTTCTGTTTTTTGTGATGTCTTGCCGGACGATTCTTTTTGCGCTGATTCTTTTTGAGTCGTTTCCGCTTTGGTTGCTTCCTCCGCCAAAACCGGTGTTACTGCGCATAACAAAAGTAATACTGCAAAACATAATGAAGTAATTTTCAAGCCAAACTGTTTCATATTGTCAATCTCCGTTTTAGGTTATAACGATATTATATAATATAATTCAAAATAAATCAACACAAATATGTGACAGTTAGCTGAAAATTATTGTGCAATGAAAAAACCTCCTCCGGAAAACTCCGGAGGAGGCATTGAATTTAGTTATTGCTTCCTATGCAGCTGACATTATTTCACTCTTTTACGAGCAAAGTAAATGCCGGCAGTTGCGGAAACGAGAACCAAAAGAATGATGACAGCCATAGATGCTGTACCGGTCTGTACGGCACCGTTGGAAGAAGTAGTGGTAGTGGTGGTAGAAGTCGTGGAAGAACTGCTGCCGGAGCTACTCTTCGAAGTGGTGCTGGTTGCAGAGGTAGCGTCGGAACCGGTAGTTGCGGGAGTTACCTTAACGTTGTCACCCTCAACAGAAGTCAGCTTCTTTTCGGGATCATAGACAACCTTGAAGGAACCTGCCTTGGTGACGTCGAAGAGCACTTCGTTCGCCGAAGCAGTGCCGTCGATGAAGGTTCTAACCTTAACGTTGCTGAATTCCTTTTCAACCGTGTACTCCTTGACATACTTGCCGTCAACCAAAGTCATCTGGTTGTTGACATCTTTACCGTCCATCTCAGAACCGAAGATCTCCTTCTCGGAACCGCCTACAATGTAAACGGACTCAGCAGCGGTACCGGTGGGAGTGGTATCCTCAGTGGTAGAGGTGTCACCGGTGGGAGTAGTATCCTCTGTGGTAGAAGTGTCACCGGTGGGAGTAGTATCCTCGGTGGGAGTAGTATCCACGCTGGGTTCTGTGGGCTCGGTAGAAATTGTAGGCTCTGCATCGGTGATGGTGACAGTGTACTTCGCACCGGTCTTGTTTACAAAGTCAAAGTCTCTCAGGTCGAGCTGTACCTTAACATCGCAAAGATCATCGGTATCGAAGGTCACATTTCCACCGTCCCAAACTGCGTCATAAGTAACGCCGCTCTCAATGACGGGAGCATCTTCTTTGGGTGCACCGAAGTTGTAGGTCCATGCGCCGTCGATAGCAAACTTGATCTGACGCTCGAAACCATCGGGAACGTTCTTGAACTCGATCTCGAACACACCGTCAGATACTTTGTTCATCTTGTTTGCCTCGGCATCGGGCGTCCAAGAAATACCGTTCAGCCATGTGCCTTCGCCGTTACCAACCGCATAAACGTCGGTGTAGTTGAAGACAGCCTCACCAACATTTTCGCCGGTAACGGTAACTGTGTTGGTTTCGGGATCATACGTGACAGTGAAGGTGCCGGGGCCGGTAACTGCGAACGCAACATTGTTGCCTTTATCGTCGCCGATCCACTCGGTGCCGTTCTTAACTGCCTTCAGCTGAACAACTGCATACGCCTTGTCAGTCGTATAGGTCTTGGTGTACTTGCCATCCTCGCCCTTGGTCATGGTGTTGGTATCATTTGCGGCATCCCAAGCGGTACCAAAGATCTCAGCAGTGTCGCCGGCTACGATAAGGGTATCATCGGCAGCGTCACGCTGATCAACGCCGTTGATGAAGATGATCTCATCGTTATCCTCGTTCTTAACCGTCATGTCAACAACGGTGAATACAACGTCGGTTTCAGCCTCTGCCTTAGTGGTAAAGGTGAAGCTTACGAAATCATCGCCTTCTGCTACAGCATACGGTGATGTAATGTTGGTAACGCTGCCCATAACATCAAAGCTTTCCGCAGCCATATTTACCAGCATGTCATTCGTAAAGGAATTAACGCCTACAAGGTCAAGCACGGCTTCGTCAAAGTCCATACCCCACTGCAGATCAACTACATCGTAGGTCTTAGGAGCCTTGAAGGTAACGGTTACATTTTCGCCGACCTTAACAACCTGTCCGTTGACCGACGCGCAGAAATTAGAGGAACCGGTAACGGTTGCCATCGCCTCTTCGGGAACGGAAGCAGAAGGCTCTTGGGTGGGATCAACAGGAACGTCTTCGCCTGCGGGTTCAATTACCGTTTCATACGTACCGAGATTATACGCATCGGGGTTGATGACGCACTTTTCAATCGGCATATCCTGCGCATAGGGTTCCTTAATGGTTTCGTCGCAGAGGGACAGGGTGTCCAGCTTGCAGTTAACAGTGGTGATCTTTGCATCCTTGTCGAGCACCTTAAAGGTAGCACGAACAACGGTGATTGCAGAGCCATCCTCTTCGGTGGCGTACGCTGCGGGAGAAACAGAGGTGTAGTTACCTACGAGTCTGCCGCCGTTATTGTCGCCGAAGGTGTTAACCATGCCTGCGCCGCGACCCTGCTCAACAGCAAACGGGAAGATGGAGAATACAGCGCTGCGGCCGGAGCCGAACTTATTGTATTCCTCTTTGAATTCCAAAACAGAGGGATCCCAAGTCAGCTCGTCCACATCGAGGTTGATGAGGTACTTGCCGGGAGCCGCCATCTTGTAATTCACGGTAACATACATGTCGCCTTTTTCATCTTCATAATCGCTGATGTTCGGGTACAAGGTTCTCGTTTCGGGGAAGAAGTTAGATGTTGCAACAACGGTGAATCCGTCGCCTCCGATGGGAGGAGCGGGTTCTGTTGCGGGCTGAGTCGCTTCGCTCGGTTCAGTGCTGGGCTGAGGATCATCGCCTTTTTCGGTGATGGTGATGGTGTACTTAGCGCCGGTCTTGGAGATGAAATCAAATTCTCTCAGGTCAAGCTGTGCTTTAACATCACAAGTTTCATCGGTATCGAAAGTGATGTTGCCGCCATCCCATGCTGCGTCAAAGGTGGTGCCGCTTACAAATTCGGGAGCATTTTCTTTGGGTGCACCGAAGTTGTAGGTCCAAGCGCCGTCGATTGCAAACTTGAGCTGACGCTCGAAGCCGTCGGGTACATTGGTGAATTCGATTTCAAATACGCCGTCAGCAACTTTGGTCATTTCGTTTGCAACATAGCCGGGATCCCAAGATGCGCCGTTCAGCCAGTTGCCTTCGCCGTTACCAACCGCATAAACGGTTTCGTAATTAAACACAGCGTCGGCAATGTTGTCGCCGGTAACAGCAACAGCGCCGGTAGCGGGATCGTAGGTTACAGTGAAGGTGCCGGGGGCGGTGATTGCGAAGGCAACATTATTGCCGTTCGGATCGCCGATCCATTCAGCGCCGTTCTTTACAACCTTAAGCTGAGTAACATCGTACGCCTTTTCCGCATTGTATGACTTGCTGTAAGTGCCGTCATCGTTTTTGGTCATAGCGTTTCCGGTGTTGCCAGCATCCCAGCTGGTGCCAAAAATCTCTGCGTTGTCGCCTGCCACTACATACGTGTCGTCATCCACAACGGGAGCGGGTTCGGTAGTGGGAGCAACAGTCGCCTCGGATGCTTCTTGTGTAGCGGGAGCTTGTGTGGAAGCCTGGGTTTCAGGCGCGACATACTCCGCGTTAAACTGACCGGCATACACTGCAGTGGTGGGGACGTAAACCATGTCGTTATCCAACACGTTTCCGCCTTCAACCATAACAGTTTCATTCTTTGTGTCTGATTGCGTTTGACCGTCTTCCAGACGGGTCCACTTCATGTCGTTGATGTGCAAATCAACAGTGGTGTCGCCTGTGCCGATCACCTTGAAGGTAGCCGTCACAAATGCAGTTTTGCCGCCATCCTCGGCATTCAGATAGTAAGTGCTGAGATTGGTGCAGTTTCCTTTGATACCGTATTGGACAGAGGTGGGATTGGTATTGAGCATCTCATCATCCGCCACACGCACGATATCCAGCTTTGCATTTCTGCCGCTGCCTGTCTTGTTAGCCGCTTCGTCAAACTCAAGAACGGTGCCGTCATAGGTCAGCAAGAAGTCCAAGTTGAGAAGTCTCTCTTCGGATTGGATGAAATAGGTCACGGTTACATAACCTTCGTTGGCATCAAGTTCATTCTGAGTAAACGATTGCGTAGACTCAGGGAAGAAATTGGATGTCGCAGTAACCTTCAAAGCCGAAGAAGAGTCTGCCGGGTCGCCGTCAGCAGCCGCAACGGTAACCAAAGCTACCGAAAAGGCTGTTACGATCAGCATAACCGCGAGCAGAAGGCTCAGTGCTTTTTTGAACATTTCTTCTTTTCCTCCTTTTTTGATAATGCTTCTATAAGCAATATTATTATAATACAAGTGCCGTCCAAAAGTCAATAAAAATTCACACTTGGAAAACACTTTTTTAAAGAAATTTACGATTTTGTTTATTTTAGCTATTATATGAATCGCAATTTGTCACAAATGACAACATAGCCTTCTGTTATTTGTAACCATTCACATTATTAGACTGCCAATTCCACGAATCAAAGCACATATCTTCCAGATTTTTCTCCGCTTTCCAGCCCAAAACACGCGCTGCTTTTTCGGCGTTGGCAAAGCATTCGGCGATGTCGCCCGGACGGCGCGGCTTGATCTCGTAGGGAATGGTGATGTGATTGACCTTTTCAAACGCCTTCACGATGTCCAGCACGCTGTAGCCGGTGCCGGTGCCGAGGTTGACGATCTCGACGCCCTTGTGCTCGCCGGCGTAGTCGATCGCCTTGACGTGTCCCTTTGCCAAATCGACCACATGGATGTAGTCGCGCACGCCGGTGCCGTCGTGGGTGGGATAATCGTCGCCGAACACGCCGAGCTTGGGCAGTCTGCCTGCCGCGACCTGCGTGATAAAGGGCATGAGGTTGTTGGGGATGCCGTTGGGATCCTCGCCGATCCTGCCGCTTTCGTGCGCACCGATGGGATTAAAGTAGCGCAGAATGACAATCGACATCGCCGGGCGCGCCTTGGCGGTATCACTGAGTATCTGCTCCATCATCAGCTTTGTCCAGCCATAGGGGTTGGTGGGGCTGCCTGTGGGCATGGTTTCCACCAGCGGAACGGTTTCGGGCGTGCCGTATACCGTTGCCGACGAGCTGAAAATAAAGTTGTTGACGCCGTATTCTTCCATTACCTCCAGCAGCGTCAGGGTAGAGTCGATGTTGTTGCGGTAGTAACGCAGCGGCTGCGCCACACTCTCGCCCACCGCTTTCAGACCGGCAAAGTGAATGACTGCGTCGATTTTGTTTTCGGCAAAAATCTTTTCCACTGCCGCCTTGTCACACACATCCGCCTCATACAACGGGATCGATTTGCCCGTGATTTCTTCAACGCGGTGCACGGCTTCGGGGCAGGAATTGGAATAATTGTCCGCGATGACAGCGCTGTGACCTGCCTCTATCAGCTCAACGCAGGTGTGGGTGCCGATATAACCGGCGCCTCCTGCCAGTAATACGTTCATAGTGGTGTTCCTTTCTTTCAGCATTCAAAAAATGCTATATAATATAGTATACGGATTTACACTTTTTCCGGCGCGGAATAGGTTTCGCCAAAGGTTTCCGCCGTCATTTTCCGAATCACCTGCGGATCGAGCGGTTTGTCGGAAAAGTCGGTGTCGCATTCCGCAATGGCATTGACGGCGTCCATGCCCTCGATCACCTTGCCGAACGCGGCATACTGTCCGTCGAGATGCGGCGCGTCACGGTGCATGATAAAAAACTGCGAGCCGGCGGAGTCGGGCATCATCGAGCGCGCCATGGACAGCACGCCGGCGGTATGCTTCAACTCATTTTTAAACCCGTTCATGGCAAACTCGCCCTTGATGTGATAGCCGGGTCCGCCCATGCCGGTCCCCTCGGGACAGCCGCCCTGGATCATAAAGCCGTAAATCACGCGGTGAAAGGTGAGTCCGTCATAAAAACCGCTTTGGACAAGGCTGAGGAAATTTGCCGTCGTATTCGGCGCGATCTCCGGATACAGCTCCGCCTTAATGACGGCGCCGTTTTCCATTTCGATGGTTACGATAGGATGGTTCATGCTATCTCTCCTTTTTTGAATGGTTATTTACGGCAATACCGCATCATTCAGGTGTGCGGTATTGCCTTTATACAAACAGATGAAAAATGGCCGAGATACCGGCGGTGATCGCCACTATGAGCATACAGATCACTTCCGCCAATAAGTCGAAGATACACAGTCCCACGCCGATGATGCCGATGATTTTGGCGCCGGACGATGGTTTGAGCAACGCTGCAATGCCGAAGCCGATGCCGGTCAGACACAGCAAAATGTTCAGCCACATAAAAAAGCGGAAAAACATGCCGACAAAAATCAAAATAAACGCCGCGACGCCGATGATCAGCGACACAAAGCCCAAGGCTTCGGCGGACACACGGCGAGGCGCCTGCAGCGGACGACCCGTTGCGTCCAGCACCTCGCCGTGCAGCACTTCATTTTGCGTTTGCTCCCGCTGACCGTGCGGCGGCAGCGGCGCATCCTGCGAAAGCGCCGTGTGTTTGGGATTGGGATACTTCGGTTGCTGCGAGCTGCGGAACATCGCGTCATAATCAGGCTTGGCATTGTTGTCCATAAACTTCCTCCTACAGCCTTACATCAGCATCGTCGCGGAAAAAATCAATTCCAGCACCAGCGCGCCGTTAAAAATCACACCCAACAAGCCAAGCACGAACAGCCGCGTCTTTTTCGCCAGCGACAAAATGCCGAACAACAAGCCGGGTATCGCCCAAATGAAGCTGTATACCACGCTCATGCCGAACATAGATGCAGAACTGTATGTATAAAGGGATAGCGTCAAGATGACGATCATCATAGAACAAATGCCCGCGACAAACGACACCACGGCAAATGCCTTGGCAGCGCCGCCGCCCGGCTGTCTCTGCGCATAGCCGTAGTAAGGCTGCCGCCCGGGCGGCTGTTGGTAGTAGGGCTGCTGCCGATAGGGCGGTTGCTGATACGGTGGCTGATAAGGCGGCTGCTGCTGTTGGTACGGCGGCTGATATGGTTGCTGCTGTTGTTGATACGGCGGCTGATAAGGCGGCGGTTGCTGTTGATACGGCGGCTGATAAGGCGGCTGCTGCCGGTCGTCGGGATAGTTATCGTTGCGGTTGTAAGGATTTTGCTCGTTCATTCCTGTTTCCCTCTTTTGTTTATCTCAACGGCGCGGTGTTCACCATGACGAAATAGGTGATAAACGCGCAGAGCATCAATACACAGGCAAACGAAATGCCCAAAACCGGGAACAGCCGCTTGTCTGTTTTTTTCATCAGGGAAATCACGCCGAAGACCAGCGCAGGAACCGATAAAAATAGGATCCACGTCACAGACGCGCTGAATTTTTCGGAAACACTGCTGCGGAAATTGAAATAGATCATGGAGGTTACGGGCAGCACAAAACAGCCGATGATAAACGACACCATACCGAATACTCTCGCCGTAGCGTAGGCATTGCTTTTTTTCGGTACCGGACGCGGATTATTGCTGAGCACCTGCTGCGGGTACTGCGGCTGTACCGGTTGGATCGGCGGCACAGACGGCTGCGGCTTTACGTTTCTATCCTGCGGCTGTGGCGCCGAAGGATCGGGACGGTAAGCCGGCTGCGGCTCGGGCTGAAAAGCTCGCTGCTGCGGTTGCTGCGGCTCCGTCGGATATGCCGGCTGCTGGGGACGGGTGTAGGGATTATACTCTTCGTTCATAAAAAATACCTTCCTTTCAAAAGAAATATAGTGAACGGCTCTCGCCGTTTTAAACAATAGAAAAAGTTCAAATGTATTATGGCAATACCGCACAATTCAGGTGTGCGGATTGCGCAGCCAGATTTTTCGTCAGAGTGTACAAATAATCAGTGCGCATACTGACGTATGCGTGCTGGTTTTTGGACACTATGACGGAATAAGATGCAAGCAAGGCGCACACCGCGAATTGTGCGGTGTTGCCTATGGTATCGGGAGGGTGCTTATGGTTCACATTTACTACGGCGACGGAAAAGGAAAAACCACGGCGGCGGTCGGGCTGGCCGTGCGTGCGGCAGGCAGCAGTATGCGCGTGCTGTTTGTACAGTTTTTAAAAACCGAAATGTCGGGCGAGCGCAATATCCTCAGCCAGCTGGACAACGTTACCCTGACGGCATGTCCGCAGGAGCTGAAATTCACCAACGATATGACCGCAGCGGAGCGCCAGCAGGCGACCGTCCTGTTTCGCAGCATTTTTGAGCGCAGCGCGACCGTCGCACTGTCCGAGCGGTACGATATGATCGTACTGGACGAGGTGTTTGACGTCATGAATGAAGGAATGCTCGGCGAGGCGGAGGTGTTTGAGTTTATCACCAACGCGCCCAACAGCATTGAGATCGTCATGACCGGGCACGACCCCTCTGAGCGGTTTCTGAACGAGGCGGACTACATCACTGAGATGAAGAAAATACGCCACCCCTACGACAAGGGCGTGTCCGGCAGGATCGGAATCGAATTTTGAGAAACGTGACCTTTGAAACGTGACGTTTGAAACGTGACGTTTCATCCACGGCGCCTTTGAAAGCGTTTCCGCAAAAGGAAAGCGTCTGCAACGGCGCATCGTACGTGTGCAAAAAACCGTACCGGGCTTGCAAAGGCGACAGACAGCCCGGCGATAAACGGCGCGTGCCGTTTCACGGATAAGGAGATAACTATCATGAAAAAACTTTGGTTAGCCGCGCTTGCCGGTATGCTCTGCGCAAGCGTGCTGTGTGCCTGCGGCGAAGAAAAGAAACCCGAAAGCGCCGCGCAGGGCAATGCAGCGTCGTTTAACATCACCGAAAACCACCTGACTGACGTCATCAAGGGCGCATGGGTCAACCAAAACGACCTCAACGACAAAATCAAGATCGGCGACGACCTGACCCTCACCCGTTTTGACAAGGCGGACAAGCACACGGGCAAGGCGGCGCTCGACGAAAAAAGCGGTATGCTGACCATCACCTATGACGACGGTTTTCAGCCCGAAAAAACCTACATTTGGGTAGACAGCAAAAAGGAGCTGAGCGCCAACACCTGGTACGTCGACGGCGGCACCTTCGCCTTCGGCGGCACGGTGTATATCAAAGATATGGAGATTTAAAGATTTAGAGTGGAGAGTTAAGAGTTAAGAGTTAAATACCCCCATCCAAACCAAACGTTCGGATGGGGGTTTTCATTACGCATTACGCATTACGAATTACGCATTGGCTAAGGCTTCCTTGACCGCCTTGCCGACGACGGCGAGACCTTTTTCCAGCAGGTCGTCCTCGATGACCAGCGGCGGCATGATTTTAAACACCGCGCCGTTTCTGCCGGCGCACTCGCAGATCACCTGCGCGTCAAAGCATTTTTCAATGACGACCTCGGCGAGGTTGGGGTCGATGTTGCCGAAGTCAACGCCCCAGATCAAGCCCATGCCGCGGATCTCCAGGCGGCTGTCGAGCGGCGCGACCTCTTGTTCGAGGAACGCCCTGACGATCTCGCCCTTGCGCTTGGTTTCTGCCTCCACATTGTGCTCGAGCAGATAGTCGAACGACGCCGCGCCTGCCACAAAGCTGAGCTGGTTGCCGCGGAAGGTGCCGTTGTGCTCACCGGGCTTCCAGCAGTCGAGCTCTTCCTTGAGCAGCACGATGGCGAGCGGCATACCCATGCCGCCGATGGACTTGGACATCACGACCATATCGGGCACGATGCCGGCGCGTTCAAAGGAGAAGAAGGTACCGGTGCGGCAGCAGCCGACCTGCACGTCGTCGATGATCAGCAAAATGTCGTTTCTGTCGCAGAACGCGCGCACGTCGCGCAAAAATGCGTCGGAGAACGGACGGATGCCGCCCTCTGCCTGCAACGTTTCCATGACGACCGCCGCGGGCTTTTCGGTGGCGGAGTGGTCGTCGTCGATCAGGGTCTGCATATACTGAATGACGTCCAGCCCCTCAAACATATAGGGCGCAGGGATGTGTGTCACGTCGTTCAAGGACGCGCCGCAGCCGTTGCGGGCGTACATTTCGGAGGTCAGCGACAGCGCGCCGAGCGTCATGCCGTGGAAGCAGCCCATAAACGCAAACACATTGCGTCTGCCGGTTTTCTTGCGGGCGAGCTTGAGCGCCGCTTCGATGGCGTTGGTGCCGGTGGGACCGCAGAACTGGATCTTATACTGCAAGCCGCGCGGCTCGATGATCTTCTTTTCGAGCGCCTCGATAAAATCACGCTTGGGCGCGGTGTACATATCCAGCGCGTGGATGATACCGTCGGTGGCGAGATAGTCGATGACCTTCTGCTTGATGTAGGGGTTGTTGTGACCGTAATTCACCGCACCCGCACCGCAGAAAAAGTCGATGTACTCCTTGCCGTCCTCGTCGGTCAGGGTCGCGCCTACCGCATTGGTAAACACCTTGGGAAAGTGTCTGCAATAGGAACGCACTTCGGATTCGTATTGTTCAAATGTGCCAGTGTTCATCTTGATTACCTCATTTATAAAAAGATTTCCTTACATGCTTTTGATATACGCCGCTGTGGTGCCTCGCAGCATGGCTTCGATCTGCGCCGGCTCGTCGGGCAGCATCACCAGCAGCTGCCTGCCGGCGCGCAGCAAATAGCCGTCGCTGCCGCTGTCGTTTTTCAGCTTGCGGCACAGCGAGGGGCGGCTGCCTGCCGCCGCCTGCGACACGATATCCCGGATGCCGCGCTGATCGCCGAAGGACAGGCCGCCGACCGTGAACACCACATCGGTGCCGGCAAACGCGCGGGTCAGCGCCTCGCCCAGCGCCTCGTTCCCGGCGGCAAACACCGCCGAGGCGAGGGTAAGTCCCAGCTCGGAAAAGCTGCGCTTGAGCTGCTTTTCACACAGCGCGGTTTTGTGTGCCGTATAATAAACGATACTGCATTCCATAGCCTGCCCCCTACTGCGCGTTGGCGTATTCGGGCTTGAGAACAGGCTCAAAAATCGGCGCGATCACCATATCGGTGGTGACGCTGGAGAAGTCCAGACCCCAGCCCTTAAAGACATAATCGTAATACTGGTCGCTGGGCTTTACCGGATCGGGCGGCGCGGTGGCAGGCTTGCCGTACTCGACGATCTCATTTTTGATGAAGCTGCCGTCGTAGTTGATAAACGTGACGCCGCACAGCTGCACCGTCGTCGCGGTAGAACCGGCACTGGTGCGTCCGGAGGAGCTGCTGCCGCTGCTGCCTGCCGTGCTGCCGGCGGTAGTGCCGTCCGTAGGCGTGCTGATGTGCTGATCCTTAAAGTCGTAGGTGCCGTCGTACCAGTCGATCTGCTTCTTTTCGTAGGCAGTGCAGAAATCGGTAACGGTCGGGCGTGTGCCGCCGTAGGAGGAATAGAACACCTCCGGCCATACGGCATTGTTGTTGAGGCTCGCCTTGGAGGTATCCACCTTGTTGCTTTCGTTGATGCGCACGCGGCGCGCCACCACGACCGTGCGGAAGTTGGTGAACTCGTAGGAGCAGGTGGACAGGGTGAGCAGCTCGTCGTCCTCGTTGACATCCACCGGACAGTTGATCAGCGAGCGGATGCGCACGTTGTAGACGTAATTCATAAAGTCTTTTTCGTTTTGGAAATTACCGACCATGTAATTGAAAAATTCGCCGTGCGCCGACAGGGTGTTGGTTTTGTACACGGAGATGATTTTGTACATGGCGTCGCCGCCCTGCGGCGTGTCAAACTCGATGACGGAATGATTCTTATAGAAATCCAAGTCGCCGCCGGTGCCGCCGTACTCCATCAAATCGCCGAACATGGAGCCGTCATTCATATGGTGACCGTGCAAAACGATGTTTTTGCTGTCCATGCCCTCGGTACAGCGGTAGTCGAGAAAGATACAGCCGTAGGAGTCGTAGTCGCGCTGGTAATTGTGGTTCAAATAGTATTGGTCGTCGGCGTCGTCGCCCTTGTGCCACAGCACGGGATAGTCGATCTGCGTGCCCTTGAGCTGAATCCAGCCGACGATTTCTTTATTGATTTTTTGCAGATCCGCCCAGTTGATGCGGCTTCCGTTTCCCTTTTTGGGCTTTGCCGGACCTCCGCCGCCGTCGCTGCTCTCGTCGCTGTCGCCTGTTTCATGCGCAATGCGCTGGATGTCGCCGTTGAGCTGCGCGTTCTGCATACTGAGGTACACCAAATTGTAATACAGCGCCCACAGTGCGCCGATAAAGACCAGCACCGACGCGATCACCACGCATTTGCGCGCGATTTCCTTTTTGCCGTCGCCCGGACGGGGAACAAAGCGATTGACAAAACCGGTTTTCGGCGGGTCATACGGTTGCACGGAAAAACCGTCGGGAAACTCGTTTTTGTTGCTTTCAAACACCTCGGTGGTGCGTTTTGCCGCCAGCGCAGCGATCTCCTCAAAGCTTTTGCCGGTCAGCTCCGCCTTGGGCACCGCCGCCACGCGCACGCCGTTAAATACATAGGCATAGCCCTTGTAGCCGTTCCCGAAATCGCCCAGAGAAAAGATCTTCACCTTTTTGCGCGTCAGCGCAAAGCTTTTTTCCAGCTCGTCGATCTCCGCCTTGGTGGCGCCGCACCTGCGGGCGTCCTTCACGGCGGCGTTGCGCTTTTTCCAGTAGTCCTTGGGCACGGGGTCGTTTTCCATGCGCTCGGCGGCGACAATGCTTTCAACGAAATACTTTTTAAAGGACGAGCTGTCCTTTGACCGCAGGGCGCCTGTCACTATGGCAACGTCGGGCTTTTCGGCGGTGTTGGCAACCGCGCCGAGCGTCTGCTTGATGGCGGTCGCCTGTAACAGCGTTTTGCGCACGCCCTTCAGCGTAAAGCCCTTTTCACCGAGTATTTGCTCCAGCTCGGTTTGCCGCGGCGAAATGTTCTCGGTTTCGTTCTTTTTACATACAGATAAAATTTCAATTAACACGCAAGCTTCTTCCTTTCGTGTATTCTATTGGCAGGTTACGGCTCCGGATAAATGTGCGTAACCCTGACATGTTGCATCGCTTCCTCTATCAGCGGTTCAAAGCCGGCGCGCTCCTGCGCTTCCTTGACAAACCGCAAAATCGGCTTGGTGCGCGGATGGCGCGGCGTAAACACCGTGCAGCAGTCCTCATAGGGCTCGATCGAGGTTTCGTAGGTATCGATTTTGTAGGAAATGTCGATGATCTCCTGCTTGTCCATGCCGATCAGCGGACGAAACACCACCATGTCCGCCGCCTCGTCGGTGCAGTTGAGCGCGCCGATGGTCTGACTTGCCACCTGTCCCAGGCTTTCACCCGTGATCAACGCCGCACAGTCATTTTCACGCGCGATGCGCTGCGCCATTTCCATCATCAGGCGGCGCATAATGATCGTGAACAGCTCCTCGGGACAGTCGTCGCGCAGCTTTTCCTGAATTTTGGTAAACGGCACGGTGTACATGGTCATCGGGGTGGCATATCGGCTGACCTTTTGCAGCAGGCGCACCACCTTTTCTTCCGCGCGGCGCGAGGTGTAGGGCGGGCTGGCAAAGTGCACGGCGATCAGCTTTAAGCCGCGCTTCGCCATCATGTACGCCGCCACGGGCGAGTCGATGCCGCCGCTGATGAGCACCGCCGCTTTACCGCCGGTGCCGACGGGAATGCCGCCTGCGCCGCGCAGCGGGTCGGCGTGCACATAGGCGCCGCGGTCGCGGATCTCCACATACACGGTGACGTCGGGCCGGTGCACATCCACGCGCAGATGCGGATATTTTGAGAGGATCACGCCGCCCAATTCGCGGCAGATCTCAGGGGATTTCAACGGGAATTTTTTGTCGCTGCGCTTTGCCTCCACCTTAAAGGTTTTCGCGGCGCGCAGCTGCTTTTCAAGATACACCGGCGCGGCGGCAAGCACGCTGTCCATGCTTTTTTTCTCGCACAGCGCGGCGCGCGAATAGCTGACGATGCCAAACACGCGGCCGATCCGCTCGCTCGCTTCATCGAGGTCGATGTCGTCGCCGAGCGGCTTGACGGTGATGGTGGACTGCGCCGAGGTGATCTCAAACCGTCCCAACTCCTGCAATGCAATGCGGATATTCTTTTTCAGCGCATCCTCAAACTGGCGGCGGTTCAGTCCCTTGAGTACGATCTCGCCGTCCTTGATCAAAATAATTTCTTTCATATAACCTCTTATCAGTGGTCAGTTGTCAGTCATCAAACATTCCACTCTTAACTCTCCACTCTCTTTCAGCGGTGCGCCAGCACGCGCAGCCCTTCCGCAATGCCCTCGCACAGCGCGTCGATATCGTCGTGCGTGTTGGTTTTGCAAAAGCTGATGCGCAGGGCGCTGTCGGCTCTCTCCTTCGACAGTCCCAGCGCGGTGAGCACATGGCTGGGCTTTCCCTTGGCGCAGGCGCTGCCGGACGACACAAATACGCCGCGCTCCTCCAAAAAATGGAGCATCGTTTCGCTGCGCACCCTGCCTGCCGAAATATGCAGCACATAGGGCAGCGCGTCCTGCGGCGAATTGCACACCACACCGTCGATGGCAAACAGCCGTTCCCGGGCGTAGGCGTTGAGCGCACGCACCCTTTCGCCGTTGCCCGCGATGTCAAATTCCGTGCAGGCAACACCGAACGCGGCGATACCGGGCAGGTTTTCCGTACCCGGGCGCAGGCGTTTTTCCTGTTCGCCGCCGTATTGCCGCGGCACCAGCCGCACGCCTTTTTTGACCCAAAGAGCGCCCACGCCCTTGGGCGCGTGTACCTTATGGCCGCTGACGGACAGCAGATCCGCGCCGAGCTGCTTTGCCCTGCAATCCAGCTTGCCGAACGCCTGCACTGCATCGGTGTGGCAGAGAATGCGGTCATCCTTTTGCTTTACGGCGGCAAAAATGTCGGCGACCGGCATGACGGCGCCCGTTTCGTTGTTGACGCGCATCACGGACACCAGCGCCGTGTTGCCGTCCGCCTGTGCCGCCACATCCCCGGGATGAATGGTACCGTCGGCACGCGGCGCGATGCGGACGACCGTAAAGCCCTCATCCTCCAGGCGCTTTGCCGCTTCGAGCACGCTGCTGTGCTCCACGGCGGAAATGATGATTTTGCTGCGTGTGCGGCGGTTGGCATATGCCGGCCCGAACAGCGCCAAATTGTTGGCTTCGGTGCCGCCCCCGGTAAAAATGATTTCTTCGTGGGGAACGCGCAGCTGTGCGGCGACAGCCTTGCGCGCCGCCGTCAGTTCGGCCTCGGCGTCCATGCCCATGCCGTGCAGCGAGGAAGGGTTGCCGTAAATCTCGGTCATGATTTGCACCGCTTTGTCCGCCGCTGCTTTGGAAACCGCAGTGGTGGCGCTGTTGTCCAAATAATGCTCCAAGCCCTTCGCCCCCATTTTAATTACATATATGGTTATTATACAACATCCATGCAAAAAAATAAAGTGATAAATTAAACATAATTCGGCTTTTTCCGCAAATAATATTGTCAGCAACGTAATGTTTGACGCGAAAGGAGCTGCCATGACAACACAACACTATGCCAAAATGGTGGACGCTTCCGCCCCAAAAACCGCCACCACTGCCAACTGTCTGCGCGCGTTTTTAACGGGCGGCGGCATTTGCACCGCGGGACAGGGGATCTATACGCTTCTGACCCTGTGGGGCTGGGACGATCCGACCGCCAAAACGCTGACCTCGGTGACGATGATCTTCCTCGGCGTGCTGCTGACAACGCTCGGCGTGTATGACAAGCTGGCGCGCAAGGCAGGCGCCGGCACGCTGGTGCCCATCACAGGCTTTGCCAACGCGATGTCCGCCGCCGCGATCGAATTCAAATCCGAGGGCTTCATCACCGGCGTGGGCACCAAGCTGTTCGTCATCGCCGGCCCCGTGCTGGTGTACGGCACCGCCGCCTCGGTGCTGTACGGCGCCGTGCTGTGGACGCTGCACCTGTGCGGACTCACCCTGTTTTAATACCAAATTCAAATTGAAATATTTATTTCGTATACAGCAGAAAAAGGATCGTTTCGGTTGAAGCGGTCCTCATTTTATGCGGAATGTATCCATAGCCTGACAAAAACAAGATTATGCCACATGCAAAGCATAATATTTGTATTATATGCACAAAATCATTAAACATTTTTCTACTTGTTTATAAAGCATTTTTGTACTATAATATATGTAAGTTAGATCCTATTTTTCAAGGAGGTAATCACATGAAATTGAAATCAAAAAAACTACTTAGCTTGATACTCGTCGTCAGCTTGGTATTTACCATGCTTCCTTTCGGTATCATTGCTACAGAAGCAGCAGATCCCGTTGCGGATCAGTACATCGTTACAGGCGATCCTGATTTTATCGGCGGTTGGGACGGTACAAATGTAGCTAACCTTATGACAGCAAACGGAAACGGTACATATTCCAAGGAATACACCGTTGATCACGCTTACAGCAGCGCCAGCTTGAAGGTTGTAAAGAATGAAGCCGATTGGATCGGCGATCAGACCGGCAACAACGTTGTTTTCGACCTTACAGAAGCAGGCACCTTTACGGTTGTGTATCATCCCGACGCGGCTTACAATGACGGTCTGGGTTACGTTACCGTAGAGGGCGACATCGTCCACATTGAAGTCGGCATGACCGTAAACAGCGTGTATGCAGCCGGTAACGGCGAGGGCGCATGGCTGAACGGTCAGTCTTGGAACCCCAGTGCTTCCGGAAACGAGATGACCGAAATCGCTGACGACGTATGGCAGATCAGCTTCAACAACGTTCCCTACGGCTTTGAGCGTCAGATCAAGTTTGCTGTTAACGGCGCATGGACGCACACCTTCGGCGCTCCCGACTTTGAGGACGGCGAAGACATGAACGACCACATCGGCGAGTGGATGGATGCGAAGTACAACAGCTCCAACATCACCTTCGA